>JAWWPF010000077.1:0-3516 GCA_033850795.1 Nocardioidaceae bacterium
GATCAGCGCAGACTTGAACGACGTACCGCCGCCCTGAACCATGCCCAGGCGGGGCTGGAGAGGATGACGCGCGAGCTCCGCCAGGCGAACTGGGTGTACTTCACCAGCTCGCAAGTGGTGGACGCCGAGGTGATGGTCCGTCAGGACCCGACCTCGTCCGCGGTCAAGCGGCACGTGCGCTTCGAGTGCAACACGGGCGCCTGCTGGCGCTACGAGGGCCCGGCCGTCCCGTTCCCGCCGCCGGCGGTGTCGGCGATCGACTACTCGACGATCATGCTCGGGTCGCGTCCGGGGGACCCCGATGGCGTGGGCCAGGTGATCGGGCACGACGTCTTTCTCCCCAAGAAGGTCAGCACCACGACGGGCGACACGTCGGTCGACTACCTCGATCCCGACATGCTCTACATCCGCCTGCGGCTCGCCGTGAAGGGCCTCAACCAGCCGCTGGAGATCGCGGACGGGGTGTCCCTGCGAAATACGACCCGCTTCGCGCCATGACCCGCCCTCGTCGCCGCCACGACGAGGGGGGGATGACCCTCATCGAGGTCCTCGTCACCATCACCGTGCTCACCGGCGGGCTGCTGACGACGCTCGGCGTCTTCACCCAGATGGGCCGGGCGAGCTACGTCGCCCAGCGCCAGACCGTGGTCACGTCGCTTGCCCAGCGCGAGATGGAGCGGCTGCGGGTGCTGCCCTTCGCGAGCCTCGCGCTCAAGAGCGCGCCGGACTCCTCGGCCGCCACCGAGGCGCCGCTGACCGGCACGCCCGCCGCGTCCGAGCAGCTCGTGGTCGACCCCGCAGGCGGGGCGGTGGCGCCGGGCGGCGAGGACTTCACCGTGCAGGGCGTGTCGGGGAAGATGTGGCGCTACGTGACATGGCGGGCGCAGCCGTGCCCGCTGATGACCACCCGGGTCTCCGGGCAGCTCGCGCCGGCGCTGGGGCAGACCGTCGACTCCGTGTCCGCCGCGCTCGGCGACCTCTGCCCGGGCTCGCAGCAGACCAAGCGGGTCACCATCGTGGTGAAGGCCAGCGACGCGCTCCAGGACGGTCGCGCGATCCGCCTCTCGACGGTGGCCGAGGATCCCGACAGCTCGGTCCTGGCGGCGGTCGGCTTCGATGGGCTGAAGGTCGACACCCGCCCCCTGCTCAGCCAGGCCACCGGAGCGTCCACCGGCGGGGCGGCGGCGACGAACGTGTACACCGCGGTGACGGCGCAGACGTTCCACCTCACCGACACGCCGTGCACGAACGGCAGCGGCGACACGCGCCAGGCGCCGGGCTCGGGACACACCAGCCACGACACCGCGCGGCCAACCCCGAGCTGCGGGAGCAGCTCCACGGCGCCGGACCTGATGTACCCGATCCCGCCGACCGGGCTGGTCACCGACCCGCTCCCCGACCTGTCAAAGGACGTCTCGCGGCCGTCCGTGGGCGGCCTGGACCTCACGCGCGACGACCGCGCCGGCACCTGCTCCGGCGAGCTGTCCTACGACCCTTCGGTCAGCGGCGAGGTCACCCGGCGCAAGCGCTCGGTCCACAGCTGGGCGACGATCCGCTCGAGCGCGAACTACGAGACCGCGACCACGGCGGGTCGCGCGACGGTGACCTTCTGGACCCAGACCGCGACGGCCCAGCAGCTGCCCGGCCGGCTGTGCGCCACCGTCTGGCGCTCGGGCACCGGGGAGGTCCTCGGCAGCACCGACTACTCGCTGCCCGCCTGGCCGACGTCGCCGACGCAGCTCGCCATCTCCTTCGACCTCGCGCACGCGATCATCCCCGCCAACGAGCGGCTGATGCTGACCCTGCGCACCCCCGGCGACTCCGGGGCCGACATCCTGCTCCTCTACGACCACCCGGGCTACCCGACCTCGCTCTCGATCACCACCGTCAAGGGCAAGGAGCTCAAGTGAGGGCTCGCCTGAAGGGGGAGGCGGGCTTCAGTCTCGTCCCGGCGGTCGCGACGATGGCGCTCCTCGTCGTGCTCGGCGGCGTCGCGGTCTCCGAGGCGGTCAGCGCGCTGCGCCACTCCGCCGAGCAGACGAACGTCAAGCGAGCGCTGCAGGCGGCCGACGCGGCGATCGACTCGGCGGTCTTCCGCCTCAACCGCGCCGACCTGACCGGCGGGATCAACATCGACCCGCTGAACCCGTCGTCGGTCACCAGCCAGAACTGCGTGGTCAGCGTCAACGACAGCACGGGCTTCGACGTCGCCGGGCTCTCTGCGACCGCAGCGGTCGACAGCAACGGAAAGCGCTGGTGCCCGCAGACCGCCGTCGAGGACGGCGGCGACGGCGCCACGTGGTCCTATCGCGTCTCCGAGCTCGCGCGCGTCGGCGCCGAGGGGTGCACCGGCACGGGGGTCCTCACGCTGGACCGGGAGATCGTCGCGGTGGCCAGCGCCGGCCCGATCACGCGGCGGGTGCACGCCCGGCTGCGGGCGAACGTGGCGCTGCTCTCCGGGGCGGCGGTGCAGTCGGGCTCCTCGACCTCGGCACTGACGATGAGCGGCACCGCGCGGGTGGCCGGCAACGTCCAGGCCAACCACGACATCACCGCCGCGGCCACCAACGTCATCACCGGCAGTGCGATTCCCGGGCCCGGGCACGCCGTGTCGGGCGGGGTCGTCCCCGTCGGGACGACGACGGCCGCGTGCTCGAAGTTCGTGCTGCCGAAGGTCGACGCGGGCACGACCGCGACCACCAACGACAACACCCTCTTCACCGCCGACTGCGTCACCGCGCTCCTGGTCAGCACGCCGTGCACCGCGCTCAGCGGCTTCCCACCGACACTGACCACGTCGGGCGGCGCGACCTACACGGCGGCGACGAAGACGCTGCGCGTGTGGGGGAACGGGAGGGCCGTGCTCACCGGCTCGACGTACTCGCTGTGCAACCTCAAGCTCGAGGGGCAGGGGATGCTCGTGATCAAGAGCACGACACCGGTGACGCGGATCTTCCTGCGCGACCCCGCCGACTGCGCGGGAGTCCCGGGCGCGGGCACGGTCGCGATGGACGGCAGCGCGCGCATCGTCAACTGCCACGCGCAGACGCAGCCCCAGACGCTGCAGCTCTACGCGCTCGGCAGCTCGTCGACGGCCACCACCCAGACGCTCGCCGGCTCGGGCCTGCTGTCCTCCACGTTGATGGCGGCGGTCTGCGGGGCCAACATCCCGCTGCTCGGCGTGCCGATGGTCGTCTACGCGCCGAACTCGCGCGTGGAGCTGGGGGGGACCGTCGCGCTCGCGGGGCAGGTGGCAGGCGACACCGTCGCCATGTCCGGCTCGGCGTCGGTGACCCCTGTCAATGCCCTCGTGAACCTCAACCAGTTCGGTGGCAATCCGATCCTGCCGCTGTACAAGCCGACCGACTACGTCGAATGCACCGGCCGCGCATTCTCAGCCCTCCCGGACGCCAACCCGGCGGAGGGATGCTGAGGTGAGCGGCGAAGTCCCCGACTCGTGAGCACCGCCGCCGGAGTCGTGGTCGCCGCCGTCTTCGGCGCCGTCCTGGGCTCCTT
>JAWWPF010000133.1:0-5842 GCA_033850795.1 Nocardioidaceae bacterium
ACGACAAGGAGTACGTCGTCATGAACGGCGAGGTGCTCATCGTCGACGAGCACACCGGCCGGATGCTCGCCGGGCGCCGCTACAACGAGGGCCTGCACCAGGCCATCGAGGCCAAGGAGGGCGTCACGATCCGCGAGGAGTACCAGACCCTTGCCACGGTGACGCTGCAGAACTACTTCCGGCTGTACAAGAAGCTGTCCGGCATGACCGGCACCGCGATGACCGAGGCCTCGGAGTTCGACAAGATCTACAAGCTCGGCGTGGTGCCGATCCCCACCAACATGCCGCTGCTCCGCCTCGACCAGCCCGACCTCGTCTACCGGACCGAGGAGGCGAAGTACGACGCCGTGGTGGAGGACATCGCGGGGCGCCACGACAAGGGCCAGCCGGTGCTCGTCGGCACCGTCTCGGTGGAGAAGTCCGAGCTGCTCTCGGGGCTGCTGAAGCGCCGGGGCATCCCGCACACCGTGCTGAACGCCAAGCAGCACGAGAGCGAGGCCAAGATCGTCGCGATGGCCGGCCACAAGGGCGCGGTCACGGTGGCCACCAACATGGCCGGCCGAGGCACCGACATCATGCTCGGCGGCTCGGTGGAGTTCCTCGCCGACCAGGAGCTGCGCAAGCAGGGCCTCGACCCGCTCGAGGACAGCGACGCGTACGAGGCCGCGTGGCCGCAGACCGTGGAGCGGATCAAGCACCAGGTCGCGGCGGAGCACGACGAGGTCAGGGAGGCCGGCGGTCTCTACGTCCTCGGCACCGAGCGGCACGAGTCCCGGCGCATCGACAACCAGCTGCGCGGCCGCTCGGGCCGCCAGGGCGACCCCGGCGAGTCGCGCTTCTACCTGTCCCTCCAGGACGAGCTGATGCGGCTGTTCAAGTCCGACTGGGTCGACCGGGTCCTGACCACCCTGAAGGTCCCCGATGACGTACCGATCGAGAACAAGTCGGTGACCAACTCGATCGCCTCGGCGCAGGGCCAGGTGGAGTCGCAGAACTTCGACTCCCGCAAGAACGTGCTGAAGTACGACGACGTGATGAACCGCCAGCGCGAGGTGATCTACGGCGAGCGCCGCGCCGTGCTCGAGGGCGCCGACCTGCACGAGCAGATCCGGTCGATGATCGACGAGGTCATCGAGGGCTACGTGGTCGGCTCCACCGACGGGTTCCCGGAGGAGTGGGACCTCGACGCGCTCTGGGTCGCCCTCAAGCAGCTCTACCCGGTGTCGAAGTCGCTCGCGACCGTCGAGCAGGAGGCCGGTGGGCGCGACGGCCTGGACCGCGACTACCTGCTCGAGGAGCTGAAGGCGGACGCCCAGGCCGCCTACGACCGGCGCGAGGCCGAGTTCGGCGAGGAGGTCATGCGCGAGCTCGAGCGGCGCGTGCTGCTGTCCGTGCTGGACCGCAAGTGGCGCGAGCACCTCTACGAGATGGACTACCTGCGCGAGGGGATCGGGCTTCGCGCCTACTCCCAGCGCGACCCGCTCGTGGAGTACCAGCGCGAGGGCTTCGACATGTTCGCGGCGATGATGGACGGCATCAAGGAGGAGTCGGTCGGCTTCCTGTTCAACCTCGAGGTGCAGGTCGAGCCGGAGCAGCCCGAGGACACCGAGCTGCCCGAGGAGATCGAGGTCGGCCCGGCGCTCGCCCAGGCGGCCGCCGCGTCGATGACCCACAACGGCGACCACCCCGCGATCCGGGCGAAGGGGCTCGAGTCCCCGACGCAGCCCCGTGGGCTCTCCTACTCCGCGCCGTCGGAGGAGGGGATCGCCGAGGTCAACGCGCCTTCTCAGGTGGCGACCGAGGACCCGTACGCCGGTGCCAGCCGCAACGCCGAGTGCCCCTGCGGGTCGGGCAAGAAGTACAAGAAGTGCCACGGCGCTCCCGGAGGGCCGACCGGGCTCACCACCCGCGTCAACGGCTGAGCGACGGAGCACCGCTGGCCGGCGGCGCTCGGCTGGCCGGCGGCACGCGGCTGCACGGGCGCGCCGCTAGCCGAGCTGGAGTGCGACGCACAGCCAGCGCCCCTCCCGATGCTCGAGACGGGCGGCCAGCGCGCGCGAACGATGGCCGTGCCGGACGTGCACGCTGACTTCGGCGATGGCCGGCGCGGGGCGGCACACGTGGACGCTGCGGACCTGCGGACGCACCGTGCGCAGCCGCTGGGGAGCTGGCGCGGCCCTACCCAGGATTCGGACCCTCCGGTCGAGATCGGCGTAGACGCGGGCGCTGGTCCAGCGCAGCAGCTGAGGCAGCGGCCGGTCGCCGCCGAGCACCTCGACAGTCGCCTGCGCGAACCGGGCGGCCCAGGTCTGCACCTCGTGGTGGTCAGGTGTCCCCTCGCCGGGCACGATCCGCAGCTCGGGCGTCCGCGGCTCCGCCGGCGGGCCGGCCAGCCCGAGGTCGAGGGCCAAGGTGCCCTGCACGGACGCGACCGGCACCCGCTCGCGGCGGTTCCCGGGCCGGCTGAGCTCGGTGACGGTGGCCAGCGTGTCGGGAGCCGGCGGCCGCACGGGCGGCTCGACAGGCACGGGCCGCAGAGGCGGCTCGACTGGCAGCGGCCGCAGGGGCGGCTCGACTGGCAGCGGCCGCAGGGGCGGCCGGGGGGCGGCGGTGCTCACGATGCTTCCTTCCGGTGTGGTGAGGGGACCGGCGGGACGACGAGCCGGGTCCCGGGGAGGATGAGGTCCGGGTCCGGGATCCTCGCCAGGTTGGCGCGGTGCAGCCGGTGCCAGGTCCGGGTCACGCGTGCGTCGGTGGCCGTTCTGGTCAGGAGCCGGGCGCTGATCGACCAGAGCGTGTCGCCGCGGTGCACGACGACCGTGTCGGCTCGCCTGAGCACCGTCGGCTCCGTTCGCGCGACCCCCGAGCCGGTCGTCCGGTCCGGCAGGGACAGCCCGGTCAGGTCCGCCAGCGCCGGGCCACCGATCGCGGCCGCTGCGAGGGTCAGTGCGAGAGCACCCACGAGACGTGCAGCCGAGACCATGGCGAACCTTGTCGTTTGATGTCGTTTGATTCATTGAGCCGCAGGTTGCTGCCGACGTCAACCCGATGTCCACAGGGCTACCGGTGCGGGCCGTGCTGGCTAGCCAGGTCTTGCTGGTCGCGCGGCTCACCCTGGACCGCTCGGACGAGCACTCCCGCGGACATATGCCCGGTTCGTCGCGTGCTGCGGCTTTTCGGATCGTCGAGTGCGCGTCCGAGCGGTCGTCGCTCCAGCATCGGCTGAGCGGAACCGCCCAGCCGGGTTGGCTTCGACGCACGCGCTGAACCGCTCAGACGTGCACTGCCGCCGCCGCATGCCCGGTTCGTCCGGTGCTGCGGCTTATCGGCTCGGCGAGTGCACGTCCGAGCGGTTGTCGCTCCAGGACTGACCGGCACTCGGACGGCGGCGGGACCATCGCTCGAGCCCTGGCCATCGAGAAGAGTCCAGCGGCTCGAGGCGCGTCAGGCACCCCGGGCGGCTACGAGGCGGGGGTGCTGCAGTGGCCGGGGGACGGCGAGGAACGCGGCTCAGGCAGGTGCGACGTCGCCCGTGACGACGGGATCCTCGGCTGTGACGTGCCAGCGTCCGACCAGCAGCATGGTCATCCCGTCCACCAGCACCTGGATCCCGAGGAGCACGCCCACCAGGACGTACGAGGCGTCGAAGAGGTTGAACAGGACGATGAGCCCCAACGCGGCGGAGAGGATGCCGCCGAACATCAGCGGGACGCGGTACGCCGGGTCCTGGCCGGACATCATCAGGCGCATCAGCCCGCTGGCCAGGAAGGTGACCCCGGCGATCAGCGTCAAGGTCACCGCCGCGGCATGCGTGTTGCGGACGAAGAACAGTCCCAGCACGGTCAGGAGGCCGCCGGCGAGGGCCATCGACCAGAAGCCCCTCTTGCCGATCTGGAGGAGCGCTGCGGCCAGGCCGAGAAGGCCGAGGACGAGGAGCAGCCAGCCGATGAACGCGATCGACACGTTCGTGGCGACCGCGGCGTCCCCGAGGATCACCAAGCCGCCGACCACCAGGATCCCGCCGAGGACGACATCCCACCCGGTACGGCGCATCTGCAGCTGTGGCATCGACATCTCGGAACCCTCCTCACGGCGCGGCTGGACAGCCGGTCCGCTCCAGGCTGCCCAGGTCCGGGCCGGGACGGGCTATCCGCTGCGGATGATTTCGGCGGGCCGTCCACAGCCATCGGCGGGCACTGCTCCCGTTTCGTTGACACCGGCGAGGCGACGCGTCACCGTTCGGGCATGCGCTGGCGGGACCGCCTCTGGGACGTCCTCGACGACCTCGAGCAGCAGGCGGAGGGCCTGGCCCTGGCGGCGCGCGATGCCGAGGTCGCCGAGCTGAGCCGCGCAGAGTACGCCCGCGTCGACCTGTCGGCCCGGCTGCACGGTTCGCTGGGTCGCCGGCTGACCCTCGGGGTGCGCGGCGTCGCCGCCCTCGACGGCGTGCTCAGCGGTGTGGGGGCCGGCTGGGTCCTCGTGGAGGTGGGTGCTGCGGAGTGGGTCGTCCCGCTCGCCGGCGTCGTCTCGCTGCGCGGTCTGGCGGAGCGCAGTGTGCCGGTCGAGGCCCGCCCGATCACCGCGCGGCTCGGCCTGGCCTCCGCGCTCCGACGGGTCGCCGAGGAGCGGGCCGAGGTCCTGCTGCACCGGGTCGACGGCTCGCTGGACCGAGGTGTCCTGACCCGGGTCGGCGCGGACTTCGTCGAGCTGTGGGTCCGTGACACCGAGGTGGTGCCCTTCTCGGCCCTGGCCGGGGTCCGCAGCTCGTGACCGGTCAGGTCAGAGCGGCTCCTCCGCCGCGGACTCGGCGGGCCGCTGCCGCTCGGTCTTGGCGTACATCCGCTGGATGTAGTCCTCGAGCTCCACGGCTTCGATGCGGTACTGCTGCCGGCCGCCGATCTGGATGTAGCGCAGCTCACCGGACTGGACGAGGGCCCGGACCTGCGCCACCGAGGTGGCGAGGATCTCCGCGACGTCCGCGAGTGTCAGGAAGCGACGGCCCGGACCGTTCTCGGAGCGAGGAGCGGGGGACTGCGGCATGGCGTCACTATGCCATCGTTTGCCGTCGTTTCCCGCCGACCTCCCGTGTTTGGCTGTGGACATCAGCCCGACGTGGCTGTGGATGACGGCTCTCCAAGCCGCGGGGAGAGGCCATGATGGCGTCATGGCGGAACCGGGACCCGAGACAGACCAGTCCCCGGACGCCAGACGGGCGGTGCGGCCCCGGTGGAGCGACCCGAGGCTGGCCGCAGGGCTCGTGGTCATCGCGTTGTGCGCGCTCCTCGGGGCCCGGCTGCTGGCCCGCGCCGACGACACGGTCGCGGTCTGGGCGGCTCGCCACTCACTGCAGCAGGGCCAGCGGGTCGGTCGCGGGGACCTCGTGCGCCGCCAGGTGCGCTTCGAGGACCAGGCGGACGCGGACCGCTACGTCTCGGCGGACCGGCTCCTTCCGGGGACCGAGACCCTCGACCGGGGCGTGGGCGCCGGCGAGCTCCTCCCACGAGCGGCGCTCGGGCGCACCCGGACCGGGCCGTTGACCGAGATACCGCTCTCGGTCGGCGTCGACGCGGTCCCCTCGACGGTGCGGGTCGGATCCACGGTGGACGTCTGGGTCACCCGTCGTGGTGCCGCTGCCGGCCCGGCGACCCTCGTCTTCGACGACGTCCGGGTGCTCGAGACGCCGGCGGCGGGCACCTCGCTCGGACCCGCGGCCACCCGCCAGGTCATCGTCGGCGTGCCCGAGGACCAGAGCCCTGCGCTATCGCGGTCGCTGGCTGCCCTGGCTGCCGGTGACGTGCTCCTGACCGGCCGGCGATGCCGTCCGCGGACCCATCGGGCGGCA
>JAWWPF010000089.1:0-10209 GCA_033850795.1 Nocardioidaceae bacterium
CGCCGCTGCCGGAGTCGGGCGCCGCGGCGGCCTCGGCCTGTGCCTGCACTGCGGGGCCGAGCATGTTCTCGACCTCGTCGAGGCTCAGCGGCACCGGCTGGTGGCTGTGCCCGACGAAGCCGGTCACCGAGGGGGTATGGCGTACGGCGGCCCAGGACTCGTCCGTGAGGTCCATCCGCACCAGCACGTAGCCGGGGAGGACGGTGCGCTTGACCAGCTTGCGCTGGCCGTTCTTGATCTCGGCGACCTCCTCGGTCGGCACGATCACCTCGTGGATGTAGTCCTCCATGTTCAAGGAGCTGATCCGGTTCTCGAGGTTCGCCTTCACCCTGTTCTCCATGCCGGAGTAGGTGTGCACCACGAACCAGTCCCCGTGCTTGGCGCGCAGCGCGTCGCGGAACTCCTGCATCGGGTCGGCCGGCGGCTCGGAGGCGTCGTCCAGCGGCTCCTCGAGCGGGGCCTCCTCCACGGGGGAGTCCTGGTCGGCGGCCGGCACGGCGGCTGAGTCGGCGGCGGCCTCCTCGGCCACGCTGTCCTCGTCGACGGCGGTCTGGAACGAATCGGCCGAGGGAACGGCCTCGAGCTGCTCGTCGTACGGCTGCGACACGGTTACTTCGTCACCTTCATCTACTCGGTTCATGCTGCGGGTCCCGTCGGCTGCGGGCTCGGGTGGTGCGGCGGCGGCGGCTGACTCAGCGACGTCAGCCGAAGACCTTGAAGACCAGTCGCCCGAAGCCCAGGTCGAGCAGGGAGACGATCGTCATGATCGCCAGCACGAACACCAGCACCACCACGAAGTACGTGATCAGCTGCTGCTGCGTCGGCCAGACGACCTTCCGGAGCTCGGCCACGATCTGGCGGTAGAACGTGGCGGGGGAGGTCCGCCGGTCGCGGGACGACCCCGACGAGCCCGACGACCGCACGGGACGGCTCTGCGTCACGGTTCCTCCACTCTTCGTGTTGACTAGGTCCGGTGCTGTGCTGGTGTCGCTGGCGTGCTGTGGTCGAGCAGGGCACGAGGGACTTGAACCCCCAACCTTCGGTTTTGGAGACCGATGCTCTGCCAGTTGAGCTAGTGCCCTCCGGTGGTTCTCCGGTGGTCAGGTGGCTCCCGGCGGCTGCCCGTGGGTCACCCCCGGGCATGGCTATCAAGGGTGGGAACCACCAAGGACCGAGTGTACGGGGCGGCCCGGCATCAAGTCGAACCGACGCGGGACCAGACTGGGCGGGTCGGCCGCTCAGTGCGAGCATAGGCGCCATGACCCAAGCCTCTGCCTCGCAGCACTCCCCCACCGGCCACACCGCTGGCCGGGTCTCGGCACGCGTCGGCGGGATCACCGAGTCGGCCACGCTGGCGGTCGACGCCAGGGCCAAGGCGCTGAAGGCCGCGGGCCGGCCGGTGATCGGGTTCGGCGCAGGCGAGCCGGACTTCCCGACCCCCGACTACATCGTCGACGCGGCGGCCGAGGCCTGCCGCGACCCCCGCAACCACCGCTACACCCCGGCAGGCGGGCTGCCGGAGCTGAAGCGGGCGATCGTGGAGAAGACCCGGCGCGACTCGGGCTACGCCGTGGAGCCCGCTCAGGTGCTCGTCACCAACGGCGGCAAGCAGGCGATCTACGAGGCCTTCGCGACGCTGCTCGACCCGGGTGACGAGGTGCTGCTGCCGGCGCCGTACTGGACGACGTACCCCGAAGCGATCCGGCTCGCGGGCGGCGTCCCGGTGGAGGTGCTCGCGGACGAGACGCAGGACTACAAGGTCACCGTCGACCAGCTCGAGGCGGCGAGGACCGACCGCACCAAGGCGCTGCTGTTCTGCTCCCCGTCCAACCCCACCGGCGCGGTCGACTCCGCCGAGGAGATCGAGGCGATCGGGCGGTGGCTGCTGGAGCGGGGCCTGTGGGTGGTGACCGACGAGATCTACGAGCACCTGACGTACGGCGGTGTGACGACCACGTCCCTGCCCGTGGCACTGCCCGAGCTGGCCGACCGCTGCATCGTGGTCAACGGGGTGGCGAAGACCTATGCGATGACCGGCTGGCGCGTCGGCTGGCTGATCGGCCCGCAGGACGTCGTGAAGGCGGCCACCAACCTGCAGTCGCACCTGACCTCCAACGTGGGCAACGTCTCCCAGCGGGCCGCCATCGCGGCGCTGGAGGGCGACCTGTCCGCGGTGGCGACGATGCGGGACGCCTTCGACCGCCGCCGCCAGACCATGGTCCGGATGCTCAACGAGATCCCCGGCGTCGAGTGCCCGGAGCCGACCGGCGCGTTCTACGCCTACCCCTCGGTCAAGGGCGTGCTCGGCAGGGAGGTCGCCGGGCGTACGCCGGGCAGCTCGGCGGAGCTCGCCGAGGTGATCCTCGACGAGGCCGAGGTGGCGGTCGTGCCCGGTGAGGCCTTCGGGGCGCCGGGCTACCTCCGGCTGTCCTACGCGCTCGGCGACGACGATCTGGTCGAGGGCGTGGGCCGGATCCAGAAGCTGCTCTCCTGAGCCGGTCCCCCGCGCCGGGGCGCCGCCCACTGCGGACCCTGCCGAAGGCGCACCTGCACCTGCACTTCACCGGCTCGATGCGGCACTCCACCCTGGTCGAGCTGGCGCGCCGCGACGGGATCCACCTGCCGGATGCGCTGGTGGAGGACTGGCCTCCGCGGCTCTCGGCCGCCGACGAGAAGGGCTGGTTCCGCTTCCAGCGGCTCTACGACGTCGCCCGGTCGGTCCTGCGCACCGAGGAGGACGTGCGCCGGCTGCTGCGGGAGGCCGCCGAGGACGACGTCGCCGACGGCGGGCGGTGGCTGGAGATCCAGGTGGACCCCAGCGGCTACGCGGCCCGCTTCGGCGGGATCACGGCCTTCACCGACCTGGTGCTGGACGCCGCCCGGTGCGCCTCGACGTCCACCGGGCTCGGCATCGCGGTCGTGATCGCCGCGAACCGCACCCGGCACCCGCTCGACGCTCGGACCCTGGCCCGGCTCGCGGCCCAGTACGCGGGACGGGGCGTGGTGGGCTTCGGGCTCTCGAACGACGAGCGCCGCGGCGCCACCTCGGACTTCGCGCCGGCGTTCGCGATCGCCGAGCGCGCCGGCCTGGTGCTAGCGCCGCACGGCGGCGAGCTGCTCGGCGCGGACAGCGTCCGCGCCTGCCTGGACGCGCTCCACGCCGACCGGCTGGGGCACGGTGTCCGGGCGGCCGAGGACCCCGAGCTCCTCGACCGGCTGGTGCAGGCCGGGGTGGCCCTGGAGGTGTGCCCGGTCTCGAACGTGGCGCTCGGCGTCTACAGCGACCTGAGCTCGGTGCCGTTGCCCCAGCTCCTGGACGCCGGGGCCACGGTGGCCCTCGGTGCCGACGACCCGGTGCTCTTCGGCTCCCGGCTGGCGGCGCAGTACGCGACCATGCGCGCCGCGCACGGGCTCAGCGACGCACAGCTCGCGGACCTGGCCCAGATGTCGGTGCGCGCCTCGCGGGCGCCCGAGTGCGACAAGGCGGCCATCACGGCCGATATCGACGCCTGGCTGACCGCCGCGCCCTAGGGTGTCGCCATGACCAACACCCCTGGGGACCCGGAGCAGCCGCAGGACGGGCCGACCGGAGAGCCGGCGGGCCCGCCGCCGTACGAGCAGCCGCCGTACGGGCAGCCGCCGTACGGGCAGCCGCCGTACAGTCCGCCGGCGCAGTACGGGCAGCAGTACGGGCAGCAGTACGGCGGCCCCGCGCCGTACGGGCAGCCGCAGGGGTTCCCGCCCGTCGCCTACGCTCCGGACCACCCGAGGGCGACCACGTCCCTGGTGCTGGGGATCCTGGGCATCGTCGTCTGCGGCGTCATCGCGCCGTTCGCGTGGTGGGTGGGGCGGCAGACGGTCGCCGAGATCGACGCCTCGCACGGGCAGCTGGGCGGCCGGGGAGCGGCGCAGACCGGCTACGTGCTCGGCGTGATCGGGAGCGCGCTGCTCGGGTTCGCGCTGCTGCTGGTCGTGGTGTGGCTGGTGTTCCTCCTCCTGCTCGCCCGCGCGTCCTTCTCGTCGTGACCGCGAGGGCTCAGCCCACGGGCGTCGGGAGCTCGCAGCCGACCAGGACGGGCTCGTTGACCAGCCAGACGCCGTACTTCTCGTGGACGCCCCGCTGCACCTCCGCGGCAAGCGCCAGGAGGTCCTCGGTCCGGGCCTCGCCGCGGTTGGTGAGGGCCAGTGTGTGCTTGCCGGAGAGCGCGACGCGCCCGTTGCCGTAGCCCTTCGAGAATCCCGAGTGCTCGATCAGCCAGGCCGCGCTGGTCTTGACCGCCCCGTCCGGCTGCTCCCAGCGCGGGGCCTCCGGGGGCAGCCGCCGGCTGCCGTCGGCGTCCAGGACCGGGTTGGTGAAGAAGGAGCCGGCGCTCCAGGTGTCGTGGTCCCGGCCGTCGAGGACCATCCCCTTCCCAGAGCGGAGCGCCAGGACCGCGTCGCGCACGTCGCGCATGGGGGCGCGGCCGCCGACGTCGACGCCGAGCGTGCGGGCGAGCTCCGCGTAGCGGATGGGAGCCGAGAGCGTCCCTAGCCTGAGCTGGAAGGTGACGGCGAGGACGACGTACCGCTGCGGCTCGCGCTTGAACCGGCTGGTCCGGTAGCCGAAGCCGCAGTCGGCGGCGGCGAAGGTCCGTTGCACGTCGTCGACCCGGTCCCAGCAGCGGACCGACGCGACCGTGTCGGCCACCTCCTGGCCGTAGGCGCCGACGTTCTGGATCGGGGTGGCCCCCACGCTGCCCGGGATCCCGGACAGCGCCTCGAGGCCGATCCAGCCGTTCGAGACCGCTCGGGCGACGAAGGGGTCCCACGGCTCGCCCGCGGCCACGGTGACCACCGCGCCGCCGCAGGTGTCGTCCTGCGCCTGGACCCCGGTCGTCTCGATCCGGACGACGGTCCCGTCGAACCCGGCGTCGGCGACCACCAGGTTGCTGCCGCCGGAGATCAGCAGCAGCGGCGTGCCGTCGCGGTCGGCCTGGCGTACGGCGTCCAGGAGGGCCGGCTCGGTGCGGGCGTGGACCAGGTGCCGGGCCGGTCCGCCGAGGTGCAGCGTGGTGAGGTCGGCGAGCCGCTCAGGCATGCAGCACCGCGCGCGGCATGCCGAGCACCTTCTCGCCATCGCAGGTGACCTCGAGGGTGACCTGGACCCTGTCCTCCGTGACGTCCTTGACGGTGCCGCGCACGACGACCTCCGCGCCGCTCTCGTCGTCGGGGACCACGACCGGCTTGGTGAACTTGCACCCGAGCTCGCGGACCCGGCCCGGCCCTCCGGCCCAGGTGTCCAGGGCGCGGGCGGCCAGCGCCAGGGTGTACATCCCGTGCGCGATGACGCCGGGCAGGCCGACCGAGCCGGCCACCCGGTCGGACCAGTGGATGGGGTTGAAGTCGCCGCTGGCGCCGGCGTAGCGGACCAGGTCGGCGCGAGTCACGGTGTAGGTCTGCTCGGGGAGCCGGTCGCCGGCGCTGAAGGCGCTCATGCGTCCTCGCCTCGGTGAACCAGGGTGGCGTAGGCGGTGCAGACCGGCTGCCCCTCGCCGTCGACGATCTCGCTGCGGGTGCCGATGATGTCCGCCCCGCCGATCTGGCGCAGGGAGTCCACCGTCAAGGTGGCGGTCAGCTGGTCCCCGGCGACCACCGGCCGCTCGTAGGTGAACCGCTGCTCGCCGTGGACCACCCGGTGCAGCTCGATGCCGACCGACGGGTCCTGCATCAGCGCGGTCATGGCCGCGAACGCCACGACGATCGGGAAGGTGGCCGGCGCGGCGCCTCCGTCATACGTCGATCCGGTGGCGTGGGCGAACTCCAGGAGCTTCTCGCGGGAGACCGTGTAAGGCGGCGTCGACGGGAAGGTCCGCCCGGCCACCGAGGGGTCGACTGCCATGCGGAGGAATGTACTAGGACGGCGAACGGCCCCGGGTCGAGCCCGGGGCCGTCTCTGTCTGTTCGACCGCGATCGAGCGGGAGCGCGTCAGCGCGTCTCGCGGTGGGCGGTGTGCCGGCGGCAGAAGGGGCAGAACTTCTTCAGCTCCATGCGGTCCGGGTCGTTGCGCCTGTTCTTCTTGGTGATGTAGTTGCGGTTCTTGCACTCCACGCAGGCCAAGGTGATCTTGGGGCGGACATCTGAGGTCTTGCTGGCCACGGGACTGCCTCTACTTTCGGGTGCCTGGTTGTCTAGGACGTGCGGTGACCAAGTCTGCCGTACCACGCAAGCGGCGACGACCTGACCGTGTGGTGCCTTGTAGCGGGGGCGGGACTCGAACCCGCGACACCACGATTATGAGCCGTGTGCTCTAACCACCTGAGCTACCCCGCCGGACCGGGACGGAGCCCCCGTCGATCGACGGGGAAACCTACCCAGAGCCCCTTTACGGAATCGAACCGTAGACCTTCTCCTTACCATGGAGACGCTCTGCCGACTGAGCTAAAGGGGCAAACGCCAGGGAAGGATACACACCGGCTGGGTCGATGCGGAAATCGGCGGACGGCGGTGAGACCGGTGTGCGCCACGCCACCTCGGACCGGCTCGCGGGCGGGTTCGGTCGCCTCGGCATGATGATCCCGGTGCAGGCCTTCTACGTCCCCGACGGACCCGGACGGTTCCTCTCCACGCCGTCCACCAACGGCCCCTGGGGCCCCGGCAGCCAGCACGGGGGGCCACCCGCCGCCCTGCTGACGCGGGCGGTCGAGGCCCTCGACGGCGACAGGGCCCGCGTGGTGGGCCGGTTCACCATGGAGCTGCTCGGACCCGTGCCCGTGGGCCCGCTGCGCGTCGAGGCGTCCGTCGTACGCCCGGGTCGGTCGGTGGAGCTGTGCGAGGCGACGGCGTACGACGAGGAACGGGGGCGTCCGTGCGCACGGGCCACGGCGTGGTTGTTCCCGCGACGCGAGGACGGCACGAATCAGGTGGTCCGGCCCCTGCCGCACGGGGCGGCCGACGGGGTCCACAGGGATCCGCCGCGTGGATGGGCCGGCGGGTACCTCGACGCGATCGAGTGGCGCTGGATCACCGGCGCGCTCAGTGAGCCGGGGCCGGGCGTGGTGTGGATGAGGCCGCGGGTGGCCCTCGTCGAGGGGCAGCCGATCAGCGCCGTACAGCGCCTGATGACCTGCGTCGACTCGGCCTCCGGGGTCTCCTCCGTTCTGGACATGGCGCAGTGGCGGTTCCTGAACACGGAGCTGAGCGTGCACGTCCTCCGGCCGCCGGTGGGTGAGTGGATCTGCCTGGACGCCGAGACGACGCTGAGCACGGGGAGCGTCGGGGTCGCGACCGCCCGGGCGTACGACGGGCGCGGCCTGGTCGCCCGCTCGGCTCAGGCCCTCCTCATCACCCCGCCACCGCCCCCTCGTTGAGACGGCTCTCGCTCCCGTTGAGACGGCGCTCGTTTCGGTTCAGATGGCGCTCGTTCCCACCAGGGACCGGAATCCGCGCCTTCTCAACCGAAATACCTGCCGTCTCAACGGGAACGAGCGCCGTCTCAACGGGATTGCCTGCCCTCTCAACGGGGGCGCCTGCCATCCTCAACGAGGAGGTAGGTGCCAGAGGGCCGTGAGGTACGTGACGCCGAAGGGGTCGCCCCGGTAGGTCAGCGCGGCCCGGGAGGGCGGCCCGCAGCGCAGCCCCACGGCGCCGAGGAGCCGGAAGCTCGCGCTGCCGTGCACCATCAGCTCCTCGGCCAGCGTCACGTCGAGGCCGGCCAGCGAGGCCGCGTCCCCCTCGGCGAGGGCAGCCGCCACGGCGTCGTCCCACGGGAAGGCCCGCTCGTCGACGTACCCGGGGGCGGTGGACCCGCGACGGGCGCTGCCGTCCCCCATCAGCAGCAGGCCCGTACGGCCGGAGCGGCCGGCGAGCGAGTCCGCCAGCGCGTCGAGCTCCGCCTGATCGGCGCTGCTGCGCACGCTGACCAGGTCGACCGGCCCGGTCCAGCCGGCCTCCTGCAGCAGCCGCGCGCCGACCCCGAGGGACAGAGGGAGCCCCGGGCGGCAGGCACGCTCCCCGAGCCCCCCGAAGCGGTGGACGTCCACACCGGCACCGGGGTCCCAGATCCGGGCCTCCTCCGCCGGGCCCACGACCACCACGTGGTCCGCCGCCTCGCCCAGGGCGCGCAGCGCCTCCAGGGCAGCGGACCGCAGCTGGGCGACCGGGTCGGAGGCCCCACCGAGCTCGCGGAAGAGCAGCGGCGGGTGCGAGACGAGCGCCGCGACGGTGATCATTCGGGCGAGGGTAGTCAGGCCAGGCCGCGCACCGGCCGCGTGGGTGGCCGCGTCCCGCGGATGCTCGCCACCATGTCCAGGACCTCGCGGGTCTCCGCCGCGTCGTGGACCCGGTAGACCCGGGCCCCCTGCCAGGCGCTGACGGCGGTGGCGGCGAGCGTGCCCAGCAGCCGATCGTCCACGCCGCGATCGAGCGTCTCGCCGACGAAGTCCTTGTGCGAGAGCGAGACCAGCACCGGCCACCCGGTCGCCACCATCTCGTCGAGGCGACGGGTGAGCTCCAGGGAGTGCCAGGTGTTCTTGTCGAAGTCGTGCGCCGGGTCGATGAGGACGCTCTCGGCGTCCACCCCGAGGGACACCGCCCGCTCGGCCAGCGCCACCGTGGCGTCGATGGCGGCGACGACCACGTCGTCGTACGACGGCCGGTGCGGGGGCGTCCGCGGCGCCGCCCCGTTCGTGTGCGTGCACACCAGCGCCGCGCCGTACTCGGCCGCGACCTCGGCCAGCCTCGGGTCGAACCCGCCCCAGGCGTCGTTCAGCAGGTCCGCACCGGCGCGGCAGACCTCGCGCGCGACCTCAGATCGCCACGTGTCGACGCTGATCACGAGGTCGGGGAACTCCGCGCGCACGCGGCCCACGAGCGGCACGGTACGACGGATCTCCTCGGCCGCCTTGACGACCTCCCCCGGCCCCGCCTTGACCCCACCGATGTCCACGACGTCCGCACCCTCGAAGACGACGGCACGGACCCGCTCGAGCGCCACGTCCTCCTCGAAGGTGGCGCCCCGGTCGTAGAAGGAGTCCTTGGTGCGGTTCACGATCGCCATCACCAACAGGTCGTCGTCGGCGAAGGAGCGTCGCCCGAGCCTCAGCACGGTCCGAACGGTACCCGGCCGTGGACCGGCGGCCCGGCGCGGACGCACGGGACATACAGCGAGAAATCCGGCCGACACGGCCGTCCCGGCCACCCGGTGACGGGACACCGGGTCGCCACCCGCGGCATGCTGTCCCCCGGGGACAGTCCCCCGGTCGAGCATCGTCACGGCTCTCGGAGGAACCAGATGAAGAAGACCTACCGCGTCCTCGCCTACCTGCTGCCGGCCATCGTCGCCCTCCAGGCGGCCTTCATCGCCATGGCCGTGTACGGGCTCGGCAGCTGGGTCGACGACGGCCACACCCTCACCAAGAGGACGCTGGACGGCGGGACGTCGGTCACCGGCGACATCGGCTTCGCGCTGCACGGCTTCGGCGCGATGGCTGCGGCGCTGGTCGCGGTGCTCCTGCTCGTCGTGTCGTTCTTCGCGAAGATCCCCGGCGGGGTGAAGTGGGCGGCGATCGTCTTCGCCGACGTCGTGTTGCAGTGGGTCCTCGCCTTCGTGTCGTTCGCGGCGTGGAGCGTCGGGGCGCTGCACGCGCTCAACGCGTTCGCGCTGTTCGGGCTGAGCATGGTGGCCGCGCAGCACGCGACCCGCTCGATGGGCACGGCGCCGGACCCCGTGTCGCCGGCCGGTGAGCGGGTCTGAGCACCGCCCGGATACCCGGAGCGGCTCGACGTCTTCGCCACCGGCGAGCACCACAACTCCCCGTTCATCCCCTCGGCCCCCACCACCACGCTGGCCTACATCGCAGCCCAGACCTCGAGGCTGCTGCTGTCGCCCTCGACCACGCCGATCACCACCACCGACCCGGGCGGATCGCGGAGGACTACGCCACCCTGCTGCACCGGCTCTGGCGCGAGGACGTCGTGAACTGGGAGGGCAAGTACCGCACGCCGCTGCAGGGCTTCACCGCGACCCCGCGGCCGCTGGACGGCGTCCCGCCCTTCGTGTGGCACGGCTCGATCCGCTCCCCCGAGATCGCCGAGCAGGCTGCCTACTACGGTGACGGCTTCTTCGCCGACCACATCTTCCGGCCCGCCTCGCACACCCGGCAGATGGTCGGGCTCTACCGGCAGCGGTTCGAGCACTACGGCCACGGCTCCGCCGACCAGGCGATCGTCGG
>JAWWPF010000120.1:0-20288 GCA_033850795.1 Nocardioidaceae bacterium
CCAGCGAGCCGACGGACCTGGCCTTGGCCGACACCGTCACCCGCTGCCAGGTGGTGCCGGCCGTGAACGGCACGGAGGTGTAGAAGTCCGGGGTCCCGGCCTTGGTCTGCTTGACGACCAGGAGGCCCGTCTCGCCGGCCTGGGTCGAGCGGATCGATGCGGTCGCGGTGAAGAGCTGACCCTTCGCGGTGGCCCGGACGGCGGCGGGGCGGTCCGTGAGCACGACGTCCCCGGTCGTGGCCGTGGTCAGCTGGGCGACCTTCCCGTTGGCGGTCGTGACGATCGTGAGCTTCGTGTTGGCCGCGCCGGCCTCCCAACCGGCGCCGCCCTGCTCAAAATTCCCGTTGCGCAGGTAGTCGACGGTCTTCGCCTGCGCGTTCGCCGGTGTCATCTGAAGGACGACCCCGGCCGTCAGCAGCATCGGTGGAATCAGGAACAGGATCGTGGGACTTCTGAAGCGGGCGCGCCGGAACATGAGGATCACCTGAGGTGTGAGGGGTTGGGGGACTCCCGAGAGGTGGAGCGCGGGGAGCATCGTCGCCGACCCACGACCACTTGAGCCCGTTTAGACTGAATCGCCCGAAGTGTCCATATGGCGCCTAGTCACATGGAACAGCCCGCCGGCGGCTGCCGACGGGCTGCGGGAGAAGCGCTGGAGATGCTCAGATGCCGTGACCGCGCCGGTGCGCGAAGGCCATCAGTCGCTCGGCGGAGACCAGGTGCAGGGCGACCGCGGCGGCGAGGTAGGCCCGTCGCTCCCGTGGGTTGGCGCGGACCGCGGAGGCGGCCTGGCGCAGCGCGGCGGAGGTCCGGCCGAGCGCGGCGAGCGCGAACGCGCGCCGGCCGTAGAGCCGGCCGAGCGCGAACGGGTCCTCGTGGAAGACCCGGTGCTTGGCCAGGGTGTAGTCGATCGCCTCGATGATGGTCTGCCAGCGCTGGGAGAACATCGACTGGCCCCAGAGGACCTGGACCAGCGGCTCGGCGACCACGGTGATGGGTCCGGCCTGCGCGGCACGGATTATCCAGTCGTAGTCCTCGCCGTAGCTGCCCGGGATCTGCTCGTCGACCAGCCCGATCGCTCCCAGCAGGGCGGAGCGCCGGACCATGACCGTGGACGGGTGCGCCTCCATGCTTCGGTCGCGGACCAGCTGGCGCAGACCGATGTCCGCGAGGTTCGGGACCCTGGCCACGGCCCTGTCCGCGTACTTCACGATGATCCCGGTGACGCTGGTCAGGGCGTCCGACCCGCGCAGCCCCTCGACCTGCTTGTCGACCTTGGTGGGCAGCCACTCGTCGTCGTCGTCGCAGAAGGCCACCAGGTCGCCCGTCCCCGCGCAGATGCCTGCGTTGCGGGCGCCCGCCAGCCCCGGTGTGCGGTCGTTGGTGATCACCGTGACCGAACGGCGCTCCTCGGCCCGTTCGAGCTCCGGGCGGGGCGGGCTCTGGTCGAAGACCACGGTGCACCTGATCGTGCCGGCGTAGGTCTGGTTCCAGACGGCGTCGAGCGCGGTGCGGAGCAGCTCGGGCCGGTCGCGGGTCGCGATGACGACATCCACGACCGGCAGGGCCTCGGTGGGGTCGCTCGACGTGCTCATCTCTTGAGCGCTCCGATCTGCAGGGGTGAGGGGGTCATCTCCACCGCTTGCGGACCGCGCGGCGGCGTGGTGTCCAGCCCGGTCGGGCTGCGAGGAGCAAGGCGCCTACGCCGAACCCGAGCGCGGCGCCGGAGGCGATCGGCACCTCCGGCTGTCGGCCGACGGCCTTGGTCGCTCCGGTCGCGAGGACCTGACCGGCCGTTCTCGGGGTCAGCACCAGGTCGGCAAGCGACTCCCGCAGCGGGTTCAGGGTGGTCCCCGGAGCCAGGCCGGCCGTGTCGTCGGCGATGGAGGGGACCGCGGTGATGCGCGCGAGCGCCTGGTCGCGCCTCAGGCTGAGCTGGGCCCGACGGACCGTGAGGTAGGAGTCGGCCACCGCGGTGGCGAGCCGGCGGGAGGCCTTCGCGCTGTGCGTGCGCACCTCGACGAACAGGACCCGGGTGTTCGGAGCGGCGGTGACGCTGACCTCGTTGCGGAGCCGGTCGACGGCCGCCGGGTCCGTCCTGCCGGCCGCCAGGGCCAGCGTGTCGGAGGACGTGATCAGGTTCGCCTCCGTGTCGACCGTCGTGCTGTCCGGCGTGGTGGTCCCGAACTTGTTCGGCAGCGTCGGCTGGAGGTGGATCGGGACGTCGTTGAGCAGGATCGACACGCTCGTCGAGTAGGTCTGCTGCTTCAGCGACGCGACGCCGACGCCCGCGACCAGGCCCACCGCGCTGAGCGCGAGGAGGAGCGGGACGGCCGCGCGGAGCCGGTCCAGGGCGTCCCGCAGCAGGTGGCGGGCCGGGTCTCGTTCACCGGTCGCGACCTGCTCACGCCATACGGCCCCGATCGCCAGCATCACGGTCAGCAGAGGCAGGCCGAGGGTGTCGTAGATGAAGACCTGGAGCGCGAAGAACACCAGGACCAGCGTGCACAGCACCTCGGCCGTCGTGCGACATCGCCAGCTGCGCATGAACGCCACGAGGAAGAACGCCACGAACAGGGCCGCCCCCACGAGCCCCTGCGAGAAGATCACCATCCACATGTGACCCTGGGTGCCCAGGGGTGGCAGGCCGCAGGCGTTGCAGTCGGGGGTGTCGGCTCCCGCGATGGAGGAGAAGCTGCCCTGGACGTTCCGGGTGCTGCCGAAGCCGACGACCGGAGAGCCCTTCGCCGCACTGGCCACCGTCTGGGTGAGCAGCAGGCCGCGTCGCTCGTTGCTGTGCGCGTGGGCGAGGCGCTCCTGGAAGACCGCCGCCAGCGGGCTGAGGAAGAAGACCAGCGTCACGGTCGCCAGGAGTGCGACCGCGACCACGATCGGGGCCAGCCGGCGCTTGCGGATCTGCAGGGCCACGTAGCCGAGCGCGCCCAGGCCGAGGCAGATCCACAGCCCCCGGTTGAGGGAGTAGACGATCGGCACGCTCGCACCGAGGAGGACGAACGGGACTGCGATCCGTTGCCACAGAGCGCCGTCGCGCCACCACGCCACGAAGAAGAACGGCATGTAGAGCGCCAGGCTGCTGCCCCACGTGTTCGAGAAGGCGAACGGAGCCTTGGGGCGGGCGTCGGGGCGCCCGAGCACGTGCTCGATGTCCGCGGCCTTCGGGTGGACCATCGTCTGGACCAGGTTGTTGTCCCGGATCCCTCCGGGCAGCAGGAGCTCCACCAGGGAGCGGAACTCCAGGTTCGGGAACAGGACGCCGACGAGCCCGCCGACGGCCGTGACCACGAACATGAAGCCCAGCAGCTGGTAGAGCCAGCGGTTCGAGAGCTCCTGCTGTCGCAGGTTCGAGACCCACAGCAGGACCATCGTGGCGGTGAAGTACCAGATCGCGCGGTAGGCGAAGACGGCCAACCGGGAGGCTCCGCCGCCCGGGATGGCGCTCGGGGCGTCGGCCCACAGCACCACCACGCCGATCAGGACCCAGACCAGGAACACCGCCCACAGCGCGAAGCCCTGGGGCAGCACCAGGCGCCTGCGACGCCGCAGCAGCTGGTCGGCCATGACCAGGGACAGGACCATGGGCAGCAGCACCGTCAGGCCGAGCGCCCACCACAGGGGGAACCCGAGGAACAGCAGCGACAGCGGCCAGTGCGCCGGCCAGGACGACCTTCTCCGAGGAGGAGAGGAGTGGGACCCGGCCTGCAGCTCGCGCTGCGAGACGATGGTTGCCACGGGACCCCTTCTCTGACGTGTCTGTGCTCGTCCGGCCCGCGGTGCGCAGGCGGTACGGTCGGCGGGTCAGCAGACCCCGACGACCCATCTTAAAGGCACGGGCGCCGCCGTCCCGGGGAAACCCGGACTTTGCCCGCCGCCGGGTCAGCCGCCGGGTCAGCCGCCGGGTCAGCCGCCGGCCCGGCGATGAGGAACCTTTACTCAGGGATCCTCGGGTGACCCGCCACGGCCGGCGCTGGTCACGGTAGCCTGACCCCGGGGATTGGAGTAGGACATGGGTGCAATGACCTGGGGTGAGGGGTTCACGCGCGCCGCGGACGGGGTGGCTGTCCCGCAGGTGCCGGTGGGGCCCTTCTGTGTGATGGACGCGACGAGAGCCGATTTCGTCGAGCACGTGGTCGCGCTGTGCGCCGACCGTGAGGCCGCGGGCCCGGTGCTGACCTATGCGTTGCACGTCGGCGGGCTGAACGCGCGGGGGGACCGGGCCTTCGTGGACGCGATGGGCCGCGCCGACGTGGTGTACGCCGACGGGGGGTCGGTGGTCTGGCTGGCGCGGTTGGCCGGCGCACGCGTGATCGAGCGGGCGCCCACCACCGACGTCGGCTGGGACGTGCTGCGCGGGCTGGCGGGGGCGCTCGGCCGAAGCCTGCGGGTCGCCCTGGTGGGGGGCCCGGAGGGACTCGCCGACCGGGCCGGCCGGGTCCTCGAGGAGGCCGCGCCGGTCGAGGTCGTCCTGACCGACCACGGCTACCACCAGGACTGGTCCGCAACGCTGGCCTCGCTGCGCCAGGCGGCTCCGGACGTGGTCCTCGTCGGTCTCGGCGCGCCGACGGAGATGATCTGGTGCGAGGGCAACCGTGAGCTCCTCCCGGCCGCGCTGGTGATGACGGTGGGTGGCTGGTTCGGCCACCTGGTGGGCGACGAGCGCCGGGCGCCGCGGCTCCTGCGTCGCTCCGGCGTCGAGTGGATCGCCCGGTTCGCACAGTCGCCCCGTCGGCTCGGTCCCCGCTACGCCCGAGGGCTCTACTCGTCGGCGGCCATGTCGCTCCCGACCTGGCGGCAGCGCACGAAGGCCGGGCACGGCTGAGGTGCCCTTATCGGTTGCTCGGTGTGCCGCGGGAGGGCTGATGGTGCTCCTGGCGGCGGCGACCTCGTCGTGCGGCACGAGGGCCGCGACGCCCGACGACGGTCACCCGGCAGCCGGGGACTCGGGCGGCTCGCCCGCTCCCGACCTGTCACCCGTGGTCCGCCTGGGCTTCGACGACGCGCGCCTCCAGGGCGACCGCGTGATCACCCACAACGACGCGAGCACCCAGGTGCAGGTGCGCGTCCTCACCGCCGGGAAGGGATCGGTGTCCGTCGTACCCGGCTCCGGAGGCGGACGAGGGCTGCGGTTCCCCGACGTCAGCCGGTCCGCCACCCCGCCCCGGGCGGTGCTGGCGGTCACCACCAAGGAGTCCGTCGACCGGGTGAACCGGCTCAGTCCCGGCCATCACGACTTCGAGTTCGGGGCGCGCTTCCTGCTGGACCCGGCCTCGGAGATCGGGCAGAAGGACAACGGCAACAACCTCGTCCAGCGCGGGCTCGGCGACGACCTGTCCCAGTACAAGCTGCAGGTGGACCATCGCCGGGTCTCCTGCCGGATCGCCGGCGACCTCGGGGGCGTCGAGCCGAAGTCCAAGATGGCGGTGGACGCGGGGCACTGGTACTCCGCGACCTGCGCGCGGGTCGGCCGGACCGTGACGCTGTCCGTGCGCCGGCTCGACAACCGGCAGCTGGACCGGGTCACGGTGCGCGGCGACACCGGATCGGTGACCGCCTCGGGGTCCACCCCACTGGCGGTCGGGGGCAAGGTGACAGACCGGGGCGAGGTCATCCGGTTGAACTCCGACCAGTTCAACGGCTCGGTCGACGACGTCTTCCTCGAGATCGCAGCCGACGACTAGGCTAGAGGGGCCCGGCATCTCCTAGGGTCGTCCGCGTGGACGACCCGTCGCTGTGGACCCTCGGACTGCTCGCGCTGGCGGGCCTGTTCGCGGGCTTCGTGGACGCGGTCGTCGGGGGCGGCGGCCTGGTCCAGCTGCCGGCGCTCGTCGTGGCGTTCCCCGGCGCGGCTCCGGTCCAGGTGCTCGCCACGAACAAGCTCGCCGGCACCTGTGGGACCTCGGTCAGCTCGGTGACCTACTACCGGAGGGTCCGCCCCGATCCCCGGACGTTCGTCCCGCTGATGACGGTGGCCTTCCTCGGCTCGGCGCTCGGCGCTCGCGCCGCGTCGTACCTCCCGAAGGCGGCCTTCGACCCGGTCATCCTCGTCGCCCTCGTGCTCGTCGGCGCGTACGTGCTGCTGAAGCCGGACCTCGGTGACGTGACCGAGCTGCGCTTCGCCGGCGGCCGGCACCTCACCGCGGCGGTCCTGGCCGGCCTGGTCATCGGGTTCTACGACGGCGCACTAGGCCCGGGGACCGGCTCCTTCTTCGTCTTCACCCTCGTCGGGCTCCTGGGCTACAGCTTCCTCGAGGGCTCGGCGAAGGCCCGGATCGCCAACTGGGCCACGAACGTCGCGGCGCTCGCCGTGTTCGCAGCGCAGGGGGCCGTGATGTGGCGCGTCGGTCTGGTCGTCGGTGCCTGCAACCTCGCCGGCAGCTACCTCGGTGCGCGGACCGCGGTGTCGCGTGGCAGCAGGTTCGTCCGGGTCTTCTTCCTCATGGTGGTGACGGCGTTCGTGGTGAAGATCGGCTCGGACGTCGTCGGCGAGCTCGGGTGACTGACCGCTGCCTCACGGTCGCGCGCTCGGCCGGGAGGCTGCAGAGCGACCTGCGGGCTCACGGCGTCGAGGTGCTCGGCGCCGACTACGGCCGGTGGTCGTCCTGCACGTTGCCGTGCCTGCGGGCGTGGACCTCGACGCGCTGCTGGCCCGGCTGACTGCCGGAGCGGTGCAGGCACGAGCGACCGGGCGGCCTGGACCGACGTTAGCCTGGGGCCATGAGTCTGGACGTGCGCTGGGTCTCGGCCTTCATCGACGTCCCGCCGGAGGGATTCGACACCGCGCTGTCGTTCTGGACCGCGGTGAGCGGCTCGACGCCTGGGCAGCCGTTCGGTGACCGGGACGAGTTCGTGCCGCTCGACCCTGCGGACGGCGACCCCTGCCTGTGGCTGCAGCGCACGCAGCAGGGACCGGTGTCCTGCCACCCCGACCTCTACGTGGCAGGCGACCCCGGCCTCGTGGACCTGGCCGACCGTGCGGTCGGGCGCGGCGCGACCCGGCTGACCAGCACGGAGGGACTGGTGGTGATGCGCTCCCCCGGAGGGCTGCCGTTCTGCCTGGTCACCCACCGGGACGAGACGAAGCGGCCGGGACCGGTGGGACCACCGAATGCGCGCTGCGTCGTGGACCAGATCTGCCTCGACATCCCGTCGGCCCGGTTCGAGGAGGAGGGCGACTTCTGGTCGGAGCTGACCGGGTGGCCACGGTCGCAGGACTCCGACGAGTTCGACCGGCTGGCCCGGCCCCCGCACATCCCCTACGCGTTCCTGCTGCAGCGGCTCGACGACGACCCACCTGCGGTCACCGCGCACCTCGACCTCGCCTGCGAGGACCGTGACGCGGTCACCGCGCGGCACGAGGCGCAGGGCGCCGAGGTGGTCCGTCGTACGACGGGGTGGACGGTGATGCGCGACCCGGGCGGAATGGTCTACTGCAACACCGGACGCGGCCCGGGCGAGGTCTGAGTGCTGATCAGGGAGGCCCGCGCGGACGACTGGCCGCAGATCTGGCCGGTGTTCCGCGAGACCGTGGCCGCCGGGGAGACCTACGCCTACGACCCGGACCTGTCCTCGGAGGCGGCCCGCGCGACGTGGATGGAGCAGCCGCCCGGGTCGACGGTGGTGGCCGTCGCGGACGACGGGCTGCTGGGTACGGCGAAGATGGGACCGAACCGGCCGGGGCGGGGCTCGCACGTGGGGACGGCCAGCTTCATGGTGTCGTCCGCCGCGCGCGGCCGCGGCGTCGGCAGGGCCCTGGCCGAGCACGTCGTGCGGTGGCACCGCGAGCACGGGTTCCGCGGCATCCAGTTCAACGCCGTGGTCGAGACCAACCTCGTCGCGGTCCGGCTCTGGGAGTCCCTCGGGTTCGAGGTGGTCGGCACGGTCCCGGGCGCCTTCGAGCACCCGACGCAGGGGTACGTCGGCCTGCACGTGATGTACCTCCCCCTCACCCGTTGAGACGGCGCTCATTCCCGTTGAGACGGCGCTCATTCCGGTTGAGACGGTGCTGGTTCCGGTTGAGAGGGCGCCTGTTCCGGCTACTCCGGCAGCCGCAGCATTCCGAGCGCCTCTCGAACCAGATCCGGCTCCAGCTTCAGCACTTCTCGGTCGTAGGTCAGCAGCCCGTTCACCTCGTCCTCGACGTCGCACAGCTGGGTGTAGACGGTGGCGCCCAGGCCCCTGCGGACCTGCGCGGCCACCCGCGCGTGCAGCCGGAGGAAGGAGCGGGCTAGCGCGGCGGACGAGTGCTCTTCGCCGTACCCGTAGGTGTGCTCGTCGTCGTAGACGTGCCCGGCCAGGGGCAGCTGGTGGCCGCCGTACTCCGAGAGGGCCAGGGCCCGGCCGTCGCGGCGGCGAGGGAGCCGGACCCGCCGGCCGTAGGCGTGCAGGCTGTGCAGGTCGCCGCCGCCCTGGTCGTGCCAGCCGCTCGCCTGGTCGACGAGCCGGGTCCCGTCCAGGCGCCGCAGCTCGGCGGCCATCTCGTTGGCGTCGAACTGGCCCCAGCCCTCGTTGAAGGCCACCCAGGTGGCGAGGGAGGGGACGTTGCGGAGGTGATCGACCGTGCGCCGGGTCTCGCTGCGGAACAGCCGGCGTCCCGCCTCGTCCGCGCGGCCGAGAGGGCCCCGGTGCCGGGTGTCGTCGAGCCGGATGGGGTAGCGCCCCGGCCAGGTGACCGCGGCGGTGCGGTACCGGCCGCCGCCGTTGACCAGGTCCTGCCAGACCAGCATCCCGAGCCGGTCGCAGTGGTGGTACCAGCGCAGCGGCTCGATCTTGAGGTGCTTGCGCAGCATCGTGAAGCCGAGCCCCTTCATCGTCGCGATGTCGTGCACCATCGCCGCGTCCGCAGGTGCGGTGAGCAGGCCGTCGGACCAGTAGCCCTGGTCCAGCACCCCGACGTGGAGGTATGGCGCGCCGTTGAGAAGCAGCCGCGGGACGCCGCGCTCGTCGGGTCCCACCCCGAAGCTGCGCAGCCCCACGTAGGACCTCACCCGGTCCTGGCCCAGGTCCACCTCGACGTCGTAGAGGTGCGGGTCCTCCGGCGTCCACGGCCGCACCTCCCGGACCGGCACCCGGGTCGGCACATTGACCTCGACGACCGTCTCGACGCCGTGCAGCCGGACCCGTGCCCGCCCCTGCCGCGCATGGACGGTGACCTCCACCGACCCGTCCGCGAGGTCGGGCACCAGCGTGAGCCGCTCGACGTACAGCCGCGGGACGGCCTCGAGCCACACCGTCTGCCAGATCCCGGACTGCGCCGTGTACCAGATGCCGCCGCGGTTCAGCCGCTGCTTCCCGCTCGCGTGCTGGCGCCCGTCGGACAGGTCGCGTACGTCGACCACGAGCTCGCCGCTGCCGGACCGGAGGGCCTGCGTGACGTCGCACGAGAAGGGCAGGTAGCCGCCAAGGTTGCGCCCGACCTCGACGCCGTCGACCAGCACGGTGCAGCTCTGGTCCACGGCACCGAAGTGCAGCAGCAGCCGCCCTCCGTCCGGCGCGAACCCGTCCGGCACTTCGACCCGGCGCCGGTAGCGCAGCCGCTGGTGGCGCTGCAGCTGCCGCCCGACCCCGGACAGCGACGCCTCCGGCGAGAACGGCACCAGGATCCGCCCGTCGGGCTCACGCGGCGGTGGGTCGAAGGCCGGGGAGATGGCGTAGTCCCACCAGCCGTTGAGGTTCAGGTAGCTGTCGCGGACCAACTGCGGGCGCGGGTGCTCGGTGAGCACGCTGTCGGGGTCCAGCTCGCGGCCCCACCGGGTCAGCAGCTCGTGTCGCACCCGGGGATCGTGCCAGAGGGTATGGCGACCCCGCGGTCCGGGCGCCGCTCAGAGCCGCCGGGCGAGCGTCGCGGCGCCCGGACCGGACAGCTCACCGGCGCCGACGGCTCGCCCGGTGAGCACGAGCATCAGCGCCTCGCCGGATCCGTGCACCTCCGGCCCGTCGCCCCAGGCCCAGTCGAGGTCGTCGGCGACCAGACGGAGCCCCCGGATCCGGGCGCGGACGTTGCCGCCGATCATCAGCGAGGCGGGCCACCGCGTGCGGGCGCAGAACCTCGCCGCCGGGGCGAAGGCCTCCGGAGGGATGGCCCGCGGCCGGTCGAGCGGACGGCGGATGTCGACGGCATGGACCACCGCGTCGACGAGCACCGCGTTCTGCGGCACGCCGATCGGCTTCGCGTCGCGGACCGCGTTCTCCCGCAGCTGCTCGAGGATCGCGTCGGTCCCGCGGGCGGAGTGCCGCACCGCGCTGTCGGCGTTGAGCCGGTTCGGTCGCAGCCGGGCCCTGAGCAGGTCGCCGAGGACCTCGGTGGCCGGCGCCGCGGGTGCCCACGCCAGATGGGAGGCGACGTCCTGGACGGTCCAGCCGGCGCACAGGGACGGGGTCGCCCACTCCTCCGGATTGAGCGTCTCGAGGAGCTCGATCAGGGCGGTCCGCTCCTCGCGGATGACGGCCCAGGGGACTGACACCCGCTCAGTGTGGCAGCGCGCGGCGGCGCTGCGCGAGCCGCTCGGACGTGCACTTGTGGCCGCCGTACGCCCGGTTCGTCCCGACCTGCGGCCTTTGGCCGCGGCAACTGCACGTCTGAACGGTTGTCGCCGGGCGAGCCGGGCCCCGAGGCAGTAGTTTCGCCGCATGGAAACCGAGTCGCTGGTCGACACCGCTCGCCGCCTCGCTCAGAGGCTGCAGCCTGGCGACCTCGACGCGACGCTCTCGCAGATCACCGCCGCGGCGGTGGAGCTCCTGCCGAACGTGCAGTACAGCAGCATCACCGTCCTGCGCCCCGACGGCACGCTGGGCACGGCGGCGCCGACCGACGAGCTGCTGATCCGGCTCGACGCGGAGCAGTACCGCCTGCGCGAGGGTCCCTGCTTCGAGGCCGCTACCCACACCGACCAGGTCGTCTGCGACGACCTGCGGGCCGACGAGAGGTTCCCCGGCTACGGCCGGGCAGCCGTCGCGGAGGGGATCAGGGCCCAGATAGGCGTCCGGCTGTTCGACACCCCGCAGTCGAACGGCGCACTGAACCTCTACTCGACGAAGGTGGGTGCCTTCGCGGACATCGTTTCATTGAGCGGGTTGTTCGCTCACCAGGCCGGCCAGGCGATCGGCTATGCCTACGAGATCGCGAACCTCGCTGAGGCCGTGCGGTCCCGCACGGTGATCGGCCAGGCCGTCGGGATCGTGATGGAGCGATACGGGCTCAACGACGAACGCGCCTTCGCCTTCCTGCAGCGCCTGTCCTCCCAGCGCAACGTGAAGCTGCGGCTGGTGGCGCAGCAGATGGTCGACGACTCCGTGCGGGCGCGCGCCGAGTCCTGACGCGGGCTGGGGGAGGAGGGACGCCCAGGACGGTCGATGACAGCCCTAGTGGTGGCCGGGGTCCCCCTCGTGCCGGCAGTGGCCGTGGCGCTGGTCGCGGTGACCTCGGCGATCCATGGCGCCGTGGGGTTCGGGATGAACCTGCTGGCGGTCCCGGTCCTGGTGGTCCTGGACCCCACCTTCGTGCCCGGGCCCGCCGTGGCGGCGGGACTCGTGCTGTCGGTGCTCGTCGCCGGGCGCGAGCGGGCGCCCCTGGACCGGCGGCTGGGCTGGGCGGTCCTCGGGCTGGTTCCCGGGACCCTTCTCGCCCTGGGACTGCTGGCGCTCGTGCCGGCGGAGTCGCTGGCCGCGCCGATGGGCGCCCTGGTGCTGGTCGCGGTCGTCCTCTCCGCGGTCCGGGTGAAGCTGTCGCCGACGCCGGTGACGCTCGCGGTCGCGGGCGTGGCGTCGGGGTTCCTGGCCACGGCGGCGTCCATCGGCGGGCCGCCTCTCGCCCTCGTCTATGCGCAGTCCCACGGCCCTCGGCTGCGCAGCAACCTGTCGGCATTCTTCGTCGTCGCCGCGGCGGGATCCCTGGTCGCGCTCGCGGCGGCCGGTCACTTCGGAGCCCACGAGCTGCGCCTGTCCGCGCTGTTGGTCCCCGGCGTGGTCGCGGGCTTCCTGGCGTCCGGTCCGCTCCGGCCGCTGGTCGACAGGGGGCACGTCCGCCCGGCGGTGCTCTGGCTGTCCGCGGCCGCGGGGGTCGGCGCGATCGTGGAGGGGATGCTGCACTGAGGCCGGCTGCCCGCGGGTACGGGTACGGTCGAAGGATCGTGGACCTCCTCGTCCGCCGGCGCCCGCACCAGCCGCGGGGTCCGGCCTCGCTCGTCGCCTCGGCCGGGTGCGTGCTCGCCCTCGCGCTGAGCGGCTGCAGCGCGCCCCGGGTCACGGCCGGGCCCCTGCCCACGCCGCGAGACGGCGCCCCCGCCGGGTTGACGACCGGCCCGAGGTCCTCGCGCCCGGGGTTCGGGCTGATGCAGATGAACCTGTGCTTGTCCGGACTGGCCGGCTGCTTCGGGAAGGTCGCCTACCCGGCCGTCCTGGACGAGGCCACCACGCGGATCCGGGAGTCGGAGCCCGATGCCGTGACCTTCAACGAGGCCTGCCGGGGCGACGCCGCGGAGATCGCCCGGCGCACCGGCTACCGGATGCGGTTCTCGAGGGTCTACTACAACAACGCGCCGCTGCCGTGCATCGACCCTGGCGGACGGGGGCTCTTCGGTGACGCGGTGCTGACCAAGGCGACGATCGTCGGGTCCGAGAGCCAGGACTTCCACGCCCAGGCCGGCAACGAGACGCGACGTTGGCTGTGCGTCACCACGAGCACCGGCCTCGACGTGTGCACGACCCACCTCAGCACCCGCGAGAACGGTGCGGCGGCCGGCGCGAACGACGCCCAGTGCGCCGAGCTCCTCAGCCTTCTCGCCCAGCGCGCGACCGCGCACACCGTGGCCTTCGGCGGGGACCTGAACCGCCCCGGCTCCTGCGCTCCCCAGGGCATGTGGACCCGCACCGACAGCTCCGCCCACCAGGCGCCCGGCCGGCAGCAGGTCTACGGAACCACCGCCACACTGAGCTCACCCAAGGAGGAGGTGCTGCCCGCCCGGCACACCGACCACGACGTGCTCGTCGTGCATGCACGGGCGCCTGCGAGCAGCGGCCCCTGAGACTTAACCTACTAACTCGATGGAGATAGTGCATAATCCTGGTCCTCACCTGCTCACGACCAGGAGACCTTCATGACGGACGCCATCACGCGGCCGGTCGCCACGGCCGCGCTGACCCTCGACAAGCTCGGACCCTCCTTCGGGGCCGAGGTCATCGGCCTCGACCTGCGGCGGCTCAGCGACGAGCAGGTCGCCGCCGTACGCGCCGCGCTGGTGGAGCAGAAGGTGCTGTTCTTCCGCGGCCAGGACCTGACCGACGACGACCAGGTCGACCTCGGCCGCCGGATCGGCGAGCTCACCGCCGCCCACCCCGTCGTAGGTGGGATCGACGCGGAGCACCCGGAGATCTACAACCTCGACAGCGCCGATCCCGAGTTCTCGTTCTCCGACGTCTGGCACACCGACGTGACCTTCATGGAGAAGCCGCCGCTCGGCTCGATCCTGCGAGCCGTGCAGCTCCCGTCGTACGGCGGTGACACCAGCTGGGTCGACAGCCAGCTCGCGTACGAGTCGCTGGCCGCCCCGGTCCGGCGGCTCGTCGACCAGCTCACCGCCGTGCACGACGGCAACCGGGAGTGGGGGACCTACCTCAAGCGCCGGGGCGGCAAGGGCAACGAGTGGGACGGCCGGCAGGTCACCGAGCTGCCCCCGGTCGAGCACCCCGTGGTCCGGGTGCACCCGGAGACCGGGCGCAAGGGCCTGTTCGTCAACCCCGGCTTCACCTCCCACATCGTCGGGGTCTCCGACGCCGAGAGCCGCGGCATCCTGGACCTGCTCTACGCGCACCTCACCAAGCCCGAGCACACCATCCGGCACCGCTGGCAGGCCGGCGACGTGGGCATCTGGGACAACCGCAGCACCTCGCACTACGCCAACCGGGACTACACCGAGACCCGGGTGATGCGCCGGATCACCCTGCAGGGGGACCGGCCGTTCGGTCCCCAGCAGCTGTAAGCGCCCTCTGCGGCCCCCTCGACGAGGGGGCCGCAGCCCGTCCGAGGGGCGGCGTCAGTCGATCGGCCGCAGCTCGTCGGCGTAGGACACCGACTGCCTGCGCAGCACGCCCGAGGCGCTCACGGCGTACTGGCCCATCCGCCACAGCGGCGGGCTGTACGCGTGCACGGACACCGAGCCGCGCCGGGCGCCGTTGAGCCGGTGGATGTGGTCCGGACCGAAGCAGAACGACGTCCCCGCCCCCATCCGGGTCTCCACGGGGCCTCCGGCGATGCTCAGGTTGTTCTCGACCAGCTCGCCGGCGACCACCGCGACCGCGCCCGAGGAGATGTCGTGGTCGTGCCAGCCGGTGTCGTTGACGGGGGTCCAGCACAGCAGCCACACGTCGACGTGGGCATCACGGTGCAGGGACGCGTAGACCCGTTCATCGTCGTCGAACCCGACCAGGTGGCTCCACGAGTCCGGGTCGGCGGCGACCGCCTCCGCGAGCCGACGGAGCTCCTGGGGCCGGAGGTCGCGCGCCGGCAGGTTGTCCAAGGCGAGGCGGTCCGGGCCGGGCGGGGAGCCCTCCGGCGGCGACTCGGGCTGACCGATCAGCTGGCTCGAGGCCATGGCTGTCCCTCCGTTCGTGTCAGGTCCTGCGTGCTCTTGTCTCCGGTGAGCAGCCGGCGCGGGTTCGCGACCCGTATGGCGTGGGTGGCGGCGTCCCCGAGGAGCCGGTCGATCGGGACGCCGTACGGCCGGTCGCTGCCGAGCATGAGCACGTCGATGCCCAGGACCCGCACCAGCGCGTCGAGGGCCTGCGGTCCGTACGACGAGGTGTCGACGAACACGTCGGGGTCGATCCGCGTCGGCTCGCCGCCGCGGGCCGCGTGCCGTTCCTGGTGCACGGGAGCGAGCCCCGCACCGGCGCCGAACAGCAGCCGCAGGGTCGGGAACAGCTCACGACCCTGCGCGGCCTGCCACGCCCACCAGGCGGCCTGCATCTGCGACACGTAGCCCACCACCGGGGCCCACCAGGCCGGGACGTCGGCGTCGGTCGGCAGCGCTGCCACCGGGCCGGGGTGGACGAAGACCGGCTTGCCCGCCCGCTCGGCCACTCGCAGGACCTCTCCCGCGCTCTCCCACCGCCTCGGTGACCCGAGCTCGGTCGCGGGGAGCTGGACGCCGACGAACCCGTCACGCAGCAGTCCCGCCAGCTCGTCGAGATCCGGGTCGATCGCCGGGACCGAGGCCCACGCGGCGAAGTGGTCCGGCAGCTCACGGGCTCCGTCGTGCCAGCCGGCGATCAGCGCGCCCGCCTCCGACCGCGGCAGGTACTCGATCCCCAGGGGCGCCGACAGCGACACGCAGGAGAGGCCGACACCGCAGCCTCCGTCGGCCTCGATCCGGGCCGCGACGTCATGGTGCGCCGGGTCGACGTCGTAGGGAGCCTCGGTGTGCGTGTGCAGCGTCCAGCCTCGGAGGTACGGCGGGCTGGTCCGCGCGCGCAGGCGGTCCGTGAGCTGCTCGGGCCACAGGTGCTGGTGGCCGTCGATCGCGGGTGCTGCCGGCATGCCCCCTCCTTCCTGGCAAAAGACTAGTAAGTTGCATAACTTACATGATTATGGCCGCGCCATGAGGCGAAACGCCGAAAGGCACCGGATGCCCGGCTCGTCGGGCGATTTCCCGCCGCAAAGTCGAGTCAGACAGTAGGATTAGCGCACATGAGAAGAACTGGACACGCCTGCCCCGTCGGCGACAGGGTCGTGGCATGACCACTGCGTCGGACGCCCGACGACGGCCCTGCGTCGTCATCGTGGGAGCCGGAGCTGCCGGGACGCTCGTCGCGCTGCACCTGGCTCGGACCGCCGGGCGCCGCAGCACCGGACTGGACCTGGTGCTGGTCGACCCCGCCGACCGGTCCGGCCGGGGAGTCGCCTTCGGCACGGTCGAGGACCAGCACCTGCTCAACGTGCCGGCCTCCGGGATGAGCGCGCTCCCCGAGGACCCCGGGCACTTCGTCGCCTGGCTGCGCCGCGAGCACCCGCTCGACCGCTCGGACCCGGCTGCGTTCGCCTCGCGTCGTGAGTACGGCCGCTATCTCGACGAGACGCTCCAGGCCGCCCTGGCCGCCGCCTCCGACCACGTCGCGCTGCGCCACGTCCGCGCAGGGGCGCAGGCCGTCCGGCGGAGCGCGGAGGGGGTCGCGGTCACCGCGACGGACGGCCAGGAGCTCAGCGCCGACGCGGTCGTGGTGGCCACCGGCCTTCCTGGTGCCGCCCATGACTGGGCGCCGGAGTCACTGCGCTCGTCCGCCTTCTTCGTCCCGGACCCGTGGGCCCCGGGCGCCCTGGACACGGTACGACGGGCCCGAGCCGGCTGTGCCGACGTGCTGATGGTCGGAACGGGCCTGACCATGGTCGACGTCGCCCTGTCGCTGAGCGACCCGGCCAACCGGCCGGACCGGGTCCTGCACGCCGTCTCGCGGCACGGTCGGCTTCCCCGGCCGCACGCCGACGAGATCCGGCTCGCAGCGATCCCGGACGTGTCGGACTGGGGCACCTCCCTGGACGAGCTGCGCGAGCGGGTCAGCGACCACGTGCGGACGGTGGCCCGGGCCGCGGGTGACTGGCGACCTGCCGTCGACGGGCTGCGGTTCCAGGTCGCGGCCCTGTGGGGACAGCTGAGCGAGGACGAGCGCCTGGAGTTCCTCCGCGAGGACGCGGGGGCCTGGAACGTCCTGCGCCACCGCATGCCACCCACCAGCGCCCGCCAGGTTCGTCGCCTGTGCTCCGAAGGACGGCTCACGGTGCGCGCCGGGTCCGTGCGCTCGGCCGAGCCGCTCACCGGCGGCGGCCTGCGGATCGAGCTGGACGACGGCACCCCCCTCGAGGTCGGGTGGGTGGTGAACTGCACCGGCCCCCGGGCCGACATCCGCCGACTGGGCAACCCGTTCCTCGACGACCTCCTGCGACCGCGCGCGGGCGGCGCCCTGGCCGACGTGTCCACCGCCGGCATGGGTCTGCGCACGGTCGAGGGGCGTCTGGTCGACTCCCACGGCTTCGCCGACGCCCCGCTGTGGACCCTCGGCGCGCTGCGCCGTGGCGAGCTGTGGGAGTCCACGGCGGTCCCCGAGATCCGCACCCAGGCCCTGGGGATCGCCACGGCCGTCCTCGACACCGTCGCCCCGCTGCCGCGCCGGCTCGCGGACGGACGCCTGGTCAGCGGGCACCATCCCGTGGCGCGGCCCCGGGACCCCCTGGGCCTGCCGCTGTCCACGACCGCGGAGGCCGCGGCGGCGTACAACTCCGGCCTCGAGCGGATCATGCGGCTCCAGTCCGGCGGGGACGACCTGCTGCGCCAGGCGACCGTGCTCGATCCGGACTTCGCGCTCGCGCATGCCGCCCTGGCGATGCTGGGCCACGAGTCCGGAGCGGAGGCGGACGTGCCGCACTCGCTGGACCTGGCCCGGCAGGCGCTGGAGACCAAGGGCGACGCGCGGGAGCGCGGCTTCGTCGAGGTGGTCAGGCTGCGGGTCCAGGACGCCCGTCGGCAGGGCGCCCAGGCCCTCTTCGACCACATCGCCCGCTATCCGCGCGACGCCCTCGCGGTGTCGGCCGCGGTCCCGACCATCGCGTTCTCCGGCGTCACCGACGTCCAGCAGGAGGCCTGGGAGCTGGTCGAGGGGCTGGCGCCGGCCTACGGGGACCACTGGTGGTACATCTCGCTGCTGGCCTTCGTCCGTCAGGACCAGACCAGGTACGACGAGGCGATGCTGCTCGCGGAGAGCGCGCTGTCCTGCGAGCCGTCGTCGGGCCACGCGGTGCACGCCCTGACCCACGTCCTCTACGAGACCGGCGAGCACGAGCACGGCCGGGTCTGGCTGGATCACTGGGTCGGGCAGAGCGGGCGTTCGGCCAGCCACCGCGCGCACTTCTCCTGGCACGCTGCGCTCCACGAGCTCGCACTCGGAGACACCGAGGCGGTACGCCGGCGCTACTACTCGCAGCTCGCGCCTCCGGCGGTCACCGGGGTCCGGGCGCTGATCGACTCGAGCTCGCTGCTGTGGCGCTGGCGCGTCACGCTCGCCGACTGGGACGAGGCGGTCGGCACCGGCCTCGCCACCCGGAGCACGGCGTTCCCGCGCGAGGGCATCACCCCGCCGGTCTCCGACGTCATCGCGGCCGTCGACCCCGGAATGCTCCGCGAACCCGAGACGCCGTTCGTGGCACTGCACGGAGCGGTCGCCCTCACCGGAGCAGGGGACGCCGACGGCCTGGCGGCCCTGGCCAGGCACTGCCGCAGCGCGGCCGACCCGACCCTGCGGTCGACGGTCGCGACCGCCTGCGAGGGGTTCCGGGCGGTGCTGGACCGGCGCTGGGCCGCCGCCGCGCAGACCTTCGAGGACCTCCTTCCGGGGCTGGTCCGCGTGGGCGGCTCGCTCGCGCAACGCGAGATCGTCGAGGAGACGCTGCTGTTCTGCCTGGTCAGCGACGGGCAGGCCGACGCTGCCCGGGACCTGCTCGATGCCCGCCTGGACCGCCGGCCCTCGCCACTCGACGACCGCCGGGCGCGGTCGCTGTCCCCGGTGGGCTCCGAGGAGTCACTGCTGGTCCCGTGAGGAGCCCGGCGTCGGCGGCGCGGTTCAGGCCAGGGCTCAGCCGAGGGCGCAGGCCAGAACTCAGCCGATCCGCAGGCCGTGCTCGGCGACCAGCCGGGGCAGGGAGGCCGGGTCCAGGTGCATCCCGTGCCGCGCCGCCAGCTCACCGACCCGGTCCAGGTCCGGCTCAGGCGTGCTCAGGATCTCGCCGAGCTCCTCGAAGTAGCCCTCGAAACCGCCCGGAGTGATCACCTCGAGCAGGCGTGCCGGCTCGTCGGTCGGGTTCCAGAAGGCGTGCGGCACGCCCCGGGGCTTGAGCACCAGGTCCCCGGCTCCGGCCAGGAGAACCTCCCCGTCGACCTCGACCCCGACCTTCCCGCCCAGCACGTAGGTCCACTCGTCCTCGCGGGTGTGCGTGTGCACCGGCGACCCGAGGGCGCGCGGCGCCAGCACATGCACGACGAACGCTGCGGAACCCCCCGTCGCGGCGGACCCGGCCAGCAGCTCGGCGCCGAGCGGGCCGTCCATCAGCCGCCTCCCCGTGCCCGCCGGGACCAGCGCGGGCACCAGATCCGCCGTGCCGTCCAGCTCGTCGTCCATGCCCATGGAGCACTCCTTCGCGAGGGTCGCCGACCGGGGTTCTGTGCCAGATCGGCTCCGATGGTGGTCCTGGCGGCCGAGGACCACCCGTTCGACCTTAGTGGCCGCGCGCCAGTCGAGGTCGGGAGAACCTAAGGTCGTCTGCGTGAGCGAGCTCCCCGTCCTGGACCCCGACGAGCAGCGCGTCCTGGGCAGCCTGCTGGAGAAGCAGACGACGGTCCCGGCGTCGTACCCGCTGACCGCGAACGCGCTCCGCACCGCCTGCAACCAGACCAGCAACCGGGATCCCGTCCTCGACCTCGACCAGCAGACGGTCGAGCGCACCGCACGGACGCTCAAGGAGCGCGGCCTGCTGCGCATCGTCTGGTCCGACGTGGGGCGGCGGACGCTGAAGTACCACCAGACCCTCGACGAGCAGCTCGGGCTCTCCCCCGACGAGCGGGCGCTCCTGACCGTGCTGCTCCTCCGCGGGCCTCAGGCGCCCGGTGAGCTGAGGACCCGCACCGAGCGGTTGTTCGCCTTCGCGGACCGGGGCGAGGTGGAGGCCTGCCTGCGCCGGATGGCGGGACGTGAGGAGCCACTGGCGCAGGAGCTCGAACGCCAGCCCGGGCAGCAGGACCGCCGCTGGGTCCATCTCCTCGGACCCGTCCCGCACCGTGCCGCCTCCGCCGAGAGCGCGGTCGTCGACCGGGACGCGGTGATCTCATCCGGACCCGAGCTCCGTGACCAGCAGGTGCGCTCGTCGTACGACGCCGTGGCCGGTGCCTACGCCGAGCGCCTCGTCGACGAGCTGCGGGACCTGCCGTTCGAGCGTTGGCTGCTGGACCGGGTGGTCGAGCACGCGGCCGGAGGGCCGGTCGTGGACGTGGGGTCGGGGCCCGGCCACGTCACGGTCTACCTGGCCGACGGAGGCGCGGACGCGTCGGGGATCGACCTCTCCCCGGCGATGGTCGAGGAGGCCCGCCGACGCTTCCCGGGCCGCAGCTTCGAGGTGTCCGACCTGCGGCGGCTGACCCGGCCGGCCACGAGCTCCGGATGGGCGGCCGTCCTGGGGTGGTACTCGCTGATCCACCTGGCTGCCTCCGAGCTGCCCGCGGCGGTCGCGTCCCTGGTCC
>JAWWPF010000165.1:0-7854 GCA_033850795.1 Nocardioidaceae bacterium
AGCGCCGAGCAGGCCAGCCACCCGTGCTCCCGCAGCGCCCGCAGGTCCCGTTGCACGTCCTGCACCGGCACGGCGTACGGCGGGTCCAGGAACGCCACGTCGTACGGCGCGAGAGGCTCGCGTCCCAGCGCCTTCCCGGCGTCGGAGACCAGCACCTCGACGCCGTCGAGACCGAGGCCGCGGGCGTTCTCGCGGATCACGGCGGCGGTCCGCCGGTCCTGCTCCACGAGGGTGACCACGCCGGCCCCGCGCGACCGCGCCTCCAGGCCCACCGCGCCACTGCCTGCATAGACGTCGAGGAAGCGCAGCCCGTGCAGGGAGCCGAGTGCCGCGTCGACCGCGGAGAAGAGCGCCTCGCGCACCCGGTCCGAGGTCGGCCGGGTGCGGTCGCCCGTGGGCGCCTTGATGCGCCGCCCCCCGGCGGCTCCTCCGATGATCCGGGTCACCGGGTCACCCCTTGTCCAGGTAGTCGGCCTGCGCCGCGTCGTGCAGCTGCAGCACCCGGTCCGCGAGGTGCGGGTGGGCCGCCAGGTCCGGGTCGGCGTCGACGATCGCGGACGCCGCCTCCCGCGCGTCGAGGATCACGTCCTCGTCCTCGAGCACGTGCAGCAGGCGCAGGCTCGAGCGCCGCCCGGACTGCGACGCACCGAGCACGTCGCCCTCCCGTCGCTGGCGCAGGTCCACGAGCGACAGCTCGAAGCCGTCCGTGGTGGCGGCGACGGCGTCGACCCGCGCCCGGGCGGCCGACGTGCGGGCCGCGTTGGTGACCAGCAGGCACAGCCCGGGCAGCCCGCCCCGGCCGACCCGCCCGCGCAGCTGGTGAAGCTGCGAGACGCCGAACCGCTCGGCATCGAGGATCACCATCATGGTGGCGTTCGCGACGTCGACGCCGACCTCGATGACCGTGGTGGAGACCAGGACGTCGACCTCGCCGGCCGCGAACGACCGCATCGTCTCGTCCTTGCGGTCGGGGCTGAGCCTGCCGTGCAGCATCGCCACCCGGAGCCCCTGGAGGGGACCCTCCGCGAGCATCGGCGCGACCTCCTCGACCGCCGCCAGGGCCGGGCTCTCCTCGACGTCCGCCGGCGGCTCGCTGTCGTCGTCGTCACCGGCGATCCGCGGGCAGACGACGTAGACCTGGTGGCCGTCCGCGACCTCCTCGCGGATCCGGCTGAACGCCCGCTCCAGCCACCCGCGGTGCTCCAGCAGCGGGACGACGTTGGTCTGGATCGGCGCCCGCCCGGCCGGCAGCTCCCGCAGCGTGGAGGTCTCGAGGTCCCCGAACACCGTCATCGCGACCGTCCGTGGGATCGGCGTCGCGGTCATGACCAGCACGTGCGGCGGCGAGTCGCCACCCTTCGCCGCCAGGGCCGCACGCTGCTCGACGCCGAAGCGGTGCTGCTCGTCAACGACGACGAGGCCGAGGTCGGCGAACTGCACCCTGTCCTCGAGCAGCGCGTGCGTGCCGATCACGATGCCGGCGGCGCCCGAGGCGGCGTCGAGCGTCGCATCGCGGCGGGCGGCGGCGCCGAGGGACCCGGTCAGCAGTGCGACCCGGGTGCCGTCGGCCGCGCCGCCGAGCATCCCGCCTGCCGCGAGGTCTCCGAGCATCGCGGTGATGGACCGGTGGTGCTGCTGCGCGAGCACCTCCGTGGGGGCCAGCAGGGCGGCCTGCCCGCCGGAGTCCACGACCTGGAGCATCGCGCGGAGCGCGACGACGGTCTTGCCGGAGCCGACCTCTCCCTGCAGCAGTCGGTGCATGGGGTGGCCGGCGGCCAGGTCGTCGAGGATCGCGCGGCTGACCTCCCGCTGGCCGGCGGTCAGCTCGAAGGGCAGCCGTTCGTCGAAACGGGCCAGCAGCCCGTCCGGACGTCCGGTCCGCGGCCGGGCGGCGAGCGCGCGGAGGGCGGCCCGTCGTTGCGCCAGCACGGTCTGCGCGACGAAGGCCTCGTCGAAGCGCAGTCGCGCGGCCGCCCGGTCCCTCATGACCAGGCTGTCCGGGCGGTGCACCCCCTCCAGGGCCTCACGCACCGAGACGAGGCCGCGTTGGGCGCGAACCCCTTCGGGCAGGATCTCCGGGACCTCGTGCACCAGGTCGAGGGCGAGGTGGATCGCCTTCGCCAGCGCCCAGCTCGACACCGCGGCGGTCGCGGGGTAGATCGTCATCAGCCCGGGTCTCCTCGAGAGCTCCGCCTCGGCCCCGTCCTCCTCCCCGAAGACCGAGGCCTGCGGGTTCACCAGCTGGAGCGTCCGTCGGAAGGTCCCCACCTTCCCGGAGAAGAGCCCCGTCATGCCCGGGCGCAGCTGTCCCAGCCGCCAGTCCGAGAGGTGCTTCTTCTTGTCGAAGAACGTCAGAAGGAGCTCCGCGTCCGTGGTTGCGACCCGCGCCTCGATCCGGTACGCGGTGCCGCCGCGCCGACGGTCCTGGTAGGCGTGCTGCTGCGCGGACACGACGCGCGCGATCACGGTGACGTACTCGTCCGGCTCGATCGCGCCGAGGTCGCTCAGCGCCGACTGGTCGACCCAGCGTCGCGGGTAGTGGTGGAGCAGCTCGCCGACGGTCCGGTACCCGAACGCCTTCTCGATCTTGCCCGCGTGCCTCCCCGCGACGGTCGCCAGCTTGGCGTCCCAGCCGATCGTGGAGGAGAGGGTTCGCATGGTCCGATGCTCCTACTCGACACCGACGAGGATCGGGTAGCGCTGCTGACCGCCGTCGTAGACCACCACGTCGACGGTGGGACGGGTCTGCGCCAGGTAGGCGGCACAGCGCTGCGCAAGGTCCGCGGCCCCGGCGCCCGCGACGAGGGTGACCAGCTCCCCTCCACCGCCGAGGAGCCGGTCCAGGACGCCACGGGCCACCTCGAGCACGTCCGTGCCGACCAGCACGAAGTCGCCCTCGATGACGCCGAGCACGTCACCCGGCTCGCACGACCCGGCGGACGTCATCGCCTGCCGGACCGCGACGGTCACGGCACCGGAGCGGGCGTGCCGGGCCGCGGCGGTCATGCCGACGATGTCGTCCTCGAAGGTCCGGCCGGGCTCGTGCACCGCCATCGCCGCCAGCCCCTGGACCTGCGCGTTGGTGGGGACGACCGCGACGCGGATCCCGGCCTGCTCCCGAGCGGTGCGCGCCGCCGCCTCGGCCGTGGCGATGCTGTCCCGGTCGTTGGGCAGCACGATCACCTCCGCCGTACCGGCCGACACGACGGCATCGAGGATCTGGCCGGTCGACGGCCGACGGCCCCCTCCGCCGGGGACCACGGTGGCGCCGGCCCGGACGAACCGGTCGCCCAGCCCGGCGCCGGCGGCGACCACGACCACGGTCCGGCCGCCGCGGACGGTGGTGCGCGAGACCGGCTCGGCCTGCTCGGCGAAGTGGGTGACCCGGACGCGGTGGGGACGGCCGGCCCGGACGCCAGCCTCGACCGCCGCTCCGACGTCGTCGACGTGGACGTGGACGTTCCACAGGCCGTCGCCTCCGACGACGACCAGCGAGTCGCCCAGCGGAGCCAGGTCGCGCCGCAGGTCCGGGATCCGCTCGTCCGCGGCGTCGAGGAGGAACATCACCTCGTAGGCGGGGCCGCCCGGAGTCAGGTCTCCGGACGGCAGGGGCACCGGGATGGCCCGGAAGCCCAGGGGCGGCTGGGCGGAGACGCGTCGCCGGCCGGTCACCGCGGTCTCGGCCGCGTCCAGGATCACGCACAGCCCTCGGCCCCCGGCGTCCACCACGCCGGCGTCCTTGAGGGTGGGCAGCTGCTCCGGTGTCCGGGCGAGCGCGTCCCGGGCGGCCCCGGCGGCGGCGCGGATCACGTGGCCGACGCGGTTCGTGGGGACCCGTCCCGCCTCGGTGGCGGCCTCCGACGCCGCCTTCGCGACCGACAGGATGGTGCCCTCCACCGGCTCCCCCACGGCCGCGTAGCTGGCCCGGGTGGCCAGCGCCATGCCGTCGGCGAACACCTGTGCGGCTCGCTCGGCGGGATCCGCGGCGGCGACCCGCTTGCACATCGCCCCGACGAGCTGGGACAGGATCACTCCGGAGTTCCCCCGGGCGCCGAGCAGCGCTCCCCGGGCGAACGCGGCCATCGCCGCACGCAGGTCCCCGGTTCCGGCGGAGGCCTCCGGCACCTCCTCCGGCACCGCCTCGGGGTCCGGGCCTGCGGGGTAGTGCAGTGCCTCCAGCATCGCGTTGCGCGCCGACTCGAAGGTGAGGAACATGTTCGTGCCGGTGTCGCCGTCCGGCACCGGGTACACGTTGAGCGCGTCGATCTCCTCGCGCGCGGCGCCCAGCGCGGCCAGTGCCAGCTCGGTGAACCTCATCACCGTCGGCAGGTCGAAGGGGGCTGGCGCGGGGTGCGGCTCGCTCGTGGACACAGCTCTCACCCCCGCTCCCGGCTCTCGGAAGGGTCAGGCTAGTGCACCGGCCCGGGCCTTCGGATTGGCGCCGGGCTGGAGCCATCGGATAGTCTGGTGCGGTTGCCCGGGGTGCGTCCCGACGTGCTTGCGGGTACCTACACGAACCTCACTCGTACCTCGACACCTAGCAATCCAGGAGTTCACGGTGGCTGCCGTCTGTGACATCTGCGCCAAGGGGCCGGGATTCGGTCACAACCGTCCCTGGTCGCGCAAGATCACGAATCGTCGATTCAACCCGAACATCCAGCGCGTCCGGGCCACCGTCAACGGTGCGCCCAAGCGACTCAACGTGTGCACCGGCTGCCTGAAGGCCGGCAAGGTCACCCGCTGACCGGACGCTAGATCCGACGCTAGATCGGACGCCGGCCAGACACATCGTACCGGCTGAGCACGTCACCCGAGCCGCCCTCCGGGGCGGCTCTCGTGCGCTCAGAAGTGGGTGTGCCCGGCCGGGCCGTCGTACGCCGAGCCGTCGACGGTCACGCCCTCGCCTTCGGTGACCTCACCGATCCTGGTCCAGCCGTCCGGCAGCTGTACGTCGGCCGGGAACGTCGCGACGAGGGGATGGTCGTCCCCGCCGCCGAGCACGAACCGCAGCGGGTCCGCCCCGAGGGCGGCGCCGACGGCCTGGAGCGGCTCGGCGACCTCGAGGGCGTCGGTCCTCAGGTCGACGGCCACCGTGCTGGCCCGGGCCACGTGCCCCACGTCGGCCACCAGCCCGTCCGAGACGTCGATCATCGCCGTTGCTCCGGCGGCCGCGCCCTGAGGGCCCGCGGCGTACGGCGGCTCCGGACGCCGGTACGCCTCGACGAGGGTGCGGGGAGACCGGAAGCCTCGTGCGAGCACGGCGAGGCCGCCGGCGGCCCAGCCCTGCCGCCCGGCGATCGCCACCACGTCCCCGGGACGGGCACCCGAGCGCCGTACCGGATCGCCGGCCACCGACCCGAGGGCGGTGACGGCGACCACGATCTGGTCAGCGCCGGTCAGGTCGCCCCCGACGACCGAGGCCCCGACGAGTCCACACTCCTCGACCATCCCGTGCGCCAGCTCCAGGGCCCAGGCCGCGGGGAGGTCGGGCGGCGCGGCCAGACCGACGGTGAGGGCGGCCGCCGTGCCGCCCATGGCATTGATGTCGGAGAAGTTCGCCGCAGCGACCCGGTGGCCGATGTCGCGTGCCGAGGCCCAGTCCCGACGGAAGTGCCGGGTGTCGACGTGCAGGTCGGTCGACACCACCACCCGGCCGTCGGGGAAGGCGACCACGGCAGCGTCGTCACCGGGGCCGAGGAGGACCTGCTCGCCCTGGTCGAAGACCTGCGCCAGGGCCTCGACGAGCCCGAACTCTCCGAGGTCGGCCAGGGTCGCGTCGGGCGGCTGGGTCATGGGTGTCATCCAACCGCCACGCCTGGTCGCGTGTTCCGGCGGGGCTTCCTGCACGGTAGGTTGAGCCGACCGGCCGGAAGCATGGGCTCGGCGACTCTCTTGAACGACCCCGACAGGAGTGCAGCATGGTGGTGCAGGCCTACATCTTGATCCAGACCGACGTCGGCAAGGCCGCCGAGGTTGCTGCCGAGATCGCGGACGTCAAGGGCGTGACGCTGGCCGAGGACGTCACCGGTCCCTACGACGTGATCGTCCGCGCCGAGGCGCGCAACGTCGACGAGCTCGGCAAGCTGGTCGTCGCCAGGGTGCAGAACATCGCCGGCATCACCCGCACGCTCACCTGCCCGGTGGTGCACATCTGAGCGGAGGTTCCTCTCCCGTGCGACGACGCCCGCCTCTGTGGAGGCTGGGCGTCGTGGCATCTGTGCTGATGGTGCTCGCCGGCGGGTGCTCGCGAACCCTCACGGTCGACGCTCCCCGGCCATCGCGGGCCGACGCCCGGGCCTGTGCCGCCCTGCTGAACGCCCTCCCCCGGCGGGTGGCCGACCAGACGAAGCGCCGGGTCGAGGCCGGCCGCGGGTACGCCGCGGCGTGGGGCGACCCGGCGATCGAGCTGCGCTGCGGGGTCCCGAGACCCAAGGGACTCGACCGGTTCGCGAGCTGCCAGGTCGCCAACGGAGTGGGCTGGTTCATCCCCGAGTCCGAGCAGACCGGCCACCCGGCGGACATCACCATGACCACCGTCGGCCGCGCCCAGGTCGTCGAGGTGCAGGTGCCCGCGACGTACTTCCCGCCGGTGAACGCCATGGTGGACCTGGCGCCGGCGCTCAAGCGGACCATCCGCGAGCTGCGGCCCTGCGTCTAGCGCAGCCCGGTGGGGCGGTGCAGGGCCAGCTGGATGAGCCGGTCGACGAGCGCGGGATACGGGAGCCCGCTCGCGTCCCACATCCGCGGGAACATCGAGGACGGGGTGAACCCGGGCATCGTGTTGATCTCGTTGATCACCACCCGCTCGTCGGGAAGCACGAAGAAGTCCACCCGCGCCAGGCCCTCGACCGAGAGGACCTCGAAGGCCTGCGCGGACAGGTCCTGGATGCGGGTCACGACCTCGTCGGGCAGGTCCGCCGGCACCGTGAGGCGGGTGTGCTCCTCGGGGAGGTACTTGGCCGCGAAGTCGTAGAACTCGTGACCCTCGTCGATGCTGATCTCGGCCACCACCGACGTGTCGGGAGGGTTGGCGCCGAAGCCCTGCAGGACGCCGCACTCCACCTCGCGGCCGCCTTCCGCGGACACCTCCACCAGCACCTTGGGATCGTGCCGCCTGGCCTCGAGCACGGCGGCCTCGAGCTCCTCGCGCGCGTGGACCTTGCTGATCCCGAGGCTGGAGCCACCCCGCGCCGGCTTCACGAACACCGGGTAGCCCAGGGAGTCGACAGTCTCGACGCAGGCGGCCCGGTCGGCGTCCCAACCGCGGGCGGTGAGCACCGCGTAGGGCAGCACCGGAAGCCCGTTGGCCTGCAGGATCACCTTCATGTAGTGCTTGTCCATGCCGACCGCGGACGCGAGCACGCCGGCCCCGACGTAGCGGACCCCGGCCATCTCGAGCAGCCCCTGGATGGTGCCGTCCTCGCCCCACGGCCCGTGCAGGAGGGGGAAGACGGCGTCCACCTCGCCGAGGGTCCGCGGCGCGGAGCCGGGCTCGTGCACCACCAGCTCGCTGCTGTGCTCCTCGCCGCGCAGGGACAGCGTCTCGCGGGACGGGTCGACCTCCGGCAGCTTGTCGGCCGAGGTGATGCTCAGGCGCTCCGGCTCGCCGGACTCGAGGACCCAGCGGCCGTCGCGGGTGATGCCGACGGGCACCACGTCGTAGCGCTCGGGGTCGATGGCCTGCAGGACGCTGCCGGCGGTCACGCAGGAGATGGAGTGCTCCCCCGACCGGCCGCCGAACACGACTGCGACACGTGGCTTGCGGGTGCCGGGATGCTGGTCGGTTGACTGGTCGGTCATGGTGCCCCGACCCTACCGGTCCCGACGTGCCTGTCCGCGGACGCCGTCCTTAGT
>JAWWPF010000170.1:0-22808 GCA_033850795.1 Nocardioidaceae bacterium
GGTCGAGCCTACGGCCGCCTCTGCCGGGCCGGGTCCCTCAGGCGCTGTGCGCGGCGGGCCGTGGATCGGCAGACGCCGACGCCCGCAACACCCGCGACGCGGCGTGCTCGGCGAGGAAGTCCTCGACCTCCAGGCGCTCCAGGCGCCGTTGGGTCAGGGCGGTGGAGGCCACCAGGGCGTTGCGCCGGGCGTGCTGCTGGCTGCCCGGGAACCAGGCTGAGGACCGGATGCGGAGGAACGTCACGAAGGCTCCTGGTCTGGGTGTCGCCGGTGGTGCCGGGTCGGCACCTCGACGCTAGGGCGGTCGTGCGTCGTGTCCGTCAACGCCGTGTGACGTTCCGGTGAACGCGTGCGTAGGTTGGGGGGATGGCTGAGGACCGACCCCTGGTGTGGCTGCCCTTCGACCCCGCGGAGCTCGGGGACCCGCCCACCGGCCTGCGGTACGAGACAGTCGTCGCGACGGCGGACCACGTGCCCGTCTCCGCCCGCGAGGTCGAGTTCTACGTCCCGTCGTACGAGCTCGGCGCGGGGCAGGGTGCGGTCTTCGCGCGGATGCCGCGGCTGAAGGTGGTGCAGACGCTGTCGGCGGGCGTGGACAACGTGCGCGACGAGGTTCCCGACGGGGTGCTGCTGTGCAACGGGCGCGGGATACACAACGCGTCGACCGCGGAGCTCGCGCTCACCCTGACGCTGGCGTCGCTGAGGGGGGTCCCCGGCTTCGTCCGGGACCAGGACCAGGGCCGCTGGCACCCGGGGTGGCGGGTCTCCCTCGCCGACCGGACCGTGCTCGTCCTGGGGTACGGCGACATCGGCCGCGACATCGAGCGCCGGCTGGTGCCCTTCGAGGTGGACGTGATCCGTGTCGCGAGGACCGCCCGCGACGGCGTCCACCCGCTCGCGGACCTGCCCGACCTCCTGCCGCGTGCCGACGTGGTGATCCTCATCATCCCCGGCACCAGCGAGACCCGCGGGCTGGTCGACGCGGAGTTCCTGGCCGCCATGAAGGACGGCGCGCTCCTGGTCAACGTCGCGCGGGGCTCCGTCGTGGTCACCGACGACCTGGTCGCCGTACTCCGGTCCAGGCGGCTGTGGGCCGCGCTGGACGTCACGGACCCCGAGCCGCTCCCTCCCGACCACCCGCTGTGGACCGCGCCGCAGGTGCTCATCACCCCGCACGTCGGCGGGGCGACCCCGGCGATGTGGCCGCGCGCCTACCGCCTGGTGCGCGAGCAGCTGGCCCGCTTCGCCGCCGGCGAGCCGCTCGCCAACGTGATGACGGGGGAGTACTGAGCGAACGATGACTTCCTGTCGGTGGCCGGGTCTACAGTCCCAGGGACCGAACAGGAGGTAGCGATGGGCACGCAGACGGACGCCGGCACGCTGGTGATGGTGGGCACCCGCAAGGGGCTGTGGATCGGACGCTCCGACCAGGGCCGAGAGGACTGGACGTGGGACGGACCGCACTTCGACATGCAGGAGGTCTACTCGTGCATGCTCGACACCCGCACGGACACGCCCCGGCTGCTCGCCGGCGCGGCGTCGAGCTGGGTCGGTCCCCAGGTCGCCTACTCCGACGACCTCGGCGCCTCCTGGACCTCCGGCCCGGACGGCGGCATCCGGTTCCCCGAGGACACCGACGCCTCGGTCGAGCGGATCTGGCAGCTGCAGCCGGGCACCGAGCCGGACGTCGTCTGGGCCGGCACCGAGCCGGGCGCCGTCTTCCGCTCGACCGACCGCGGTCACAGCTTCGAGCTCGTGCGGGGCCTGTGGGACCACCCGCACCGCACGCAGTGGGGCGCCGGGTTCGGCGGCCAGGCCTTCCACACCCTGCTGCCCCACCCGACCGACCCGTCGTCGGTGACCGTGGCGATCTCCACCGGCGGCGTCTACCGGAGCACCGACGGCGGACGGTCCTGGGAGCCCCGCAACCAGGGGATCCGCGCCGAGTTCATGCCCGAGGGCCAGCAGTACCCGGAGTTCGGGCAGTGCGTCCACAAGGTGGCGCGGCATCCCGACCGGCCCGAGCGGCTCTACGCCCAGAACCACGGTGGCGTCTACCGCTCCGACGACGAGGGCGGCACCTGGGAGTACATCGCCGAGGGGCTGCCCGCCGACTTCGGGTTCCCGGTCGTGGTCGACCCCCACGAGCCGGACACCATCTACCTGTTCCCGCTCTCCTCCGCGGGCGGCCGCTACCCGGTCGGCGGTCGTGCCCTGGTCTGGCGCTCGCGTGACGCCGGCCAGAGCTGGACGGCGCTCGGTGACGCCGAGCAGGACGGCCTCCCCGACGGGTTCTTCGTCGGCGTCATGCGGGACGCGATGTGCGTCGACGACCACGAGCAGACCGGCCTCTACTTCGGCGCCCGCAACGGCAGCGTCTGGGGCTCCTCCGACGGTGGCTCGACCTGGCGTGAGCTGGTCGCCAACCTGCCCGACGTGATGACGGTCCGCGCGTATCGCCTCTGAAGACGCGGCCTCGGGCCACGTCGCTCGCGGCGTAGCATCCGGGCATGCCCGACGCACCTGACATCAAGCCCCGCAGTCGCGACGTCACCGACGGCCTCGAGAAGGCGGCCGCGCGCGGGATGCTGCGTGCGGTGGGGATGGGTGACGCCGACTGGGAGAAGCCGCAGATCGGTGTCGCGTCGTCCTGGAACGAGATCACGCCCTGCAACCTCCCCCTGGACCGGCTCGCCAAGGCCGTGAAGAACGGGGTGCACGCGGCCGGCGGCTACCCCTTGGAGTTCGGCACCATCTCGGTCTCCGACGGGATCTCGATGGGGCACGAGGGCATGCACTTCTCGCTGGTCTCCCGCGAGGTCATCGCGGACAGCGTGGAGACCGTGATGATGGCCGAGCGCCTGGACGGGTCCGTGCTGCTGGCCGGCTGTGACAAGTCGCTGCCGGGGATGATGATGGCGGCCGCCCGGCTCGACCTCGCGTCGGTGTTCCTGTACGCCGGGTCGATCATGCCGGGCCAGGTCGACGGCCGCGACGTGACGATCATCGACGCCTTCGAGGCCGTGGGGGCCTGCCTCGCGGGCCGGATCACCCGCGCAGAGGTGGACCGCATCGAGCGGGCCATCTGCCCGGGCGAGGGCGCCTGCGGCGGGATGTACACCGCGAACACGATGGCCGCCGTCGGCGAGGCGCTCGGCATGTCCCTGCCGGGCTCCGCCGCGCCGCCCGCCGTCGACCGCCGCCGCGACGGGTTCGCGCACCGCTCGGGGGAGGCCGTGGTCGCGATGCTCCGCGAGGGGATCACCGCGCGGCAGATCATGACCCGGCATGCCTTCGAGAACGCGATCGCCGTGGTGATGGCGCTCGGCGGCTCCACCAACGCCGTGCTGCACCTGCTCGCGATCGCCCGCGAGGCGGAGGTCGAGCTGACGCTCGACGACTTCAACCGGATCGGCGACCGGGTCCCGCACCTCGGTGACCTCAAGCCGTTCGGCCGCTACGTGATGAACGACGTCGACAAGATCGGCGGCATCCCAGTGGTCATGAAGGCCCTGCTGGATGCCGGCCTGATGCACGGAGACTGCCTGACCGTGACGGGCCGGACGCTCGCTGAGAACCTCGTCGACATCGCTCCGCCCGACGTCGACGGCAACATCATCCGCGAGCTGTCCAAGCCGATCCACGCCACCGGGGGGATCACCATCCTCAAGGGCTCGTTGGCGCCCGAGGGGGCTGTGGTGAAGTCGGCCGGCTTCGACGAGTCGGTGTTCGAGGGGACCGCGCGGGTCTTCGACGGCGAGCGCGCCGCCATGGACGCCCTCGAGGCCGGTCACATCGTCGCCGGGGACGTGGTGGTCATCCGCTACGAGGGGCCCAAGGGCGGTCCGGGCATGCGGGAGATGCTCGCCATCACCGGTGCCATCAAGGGCGCGGGGCTCGGCAAGGACGTGCTGCTCCTGACCGACGGCCGGTTCTCGGGCGGGACGACCGGACTGTGCGTCGGCCACGTGGCGCCCGAGGCCGTCGACGGCGGCCCCATCGCCTTCGTCAGGGACGGGGACAAGGTCACCCTCGACGTGGCCAACAAGCGACTCGACGTCGCGGTCGACGAGGCCGAGCTGAGCGCCCGCAGGGACGGGTGGACGCCGAACGAGCCGAGGTTCACCCGCGGCGTCCTCGGCAAGTACGCCAAGGTCGTGCAGTCGGCGGCACACGGGGCAGTGTGCGGCTAGCGGGTGTCCGTGTCGGATGCTGGACGTCGTGCCCAGATGATGGGACACACGGGACCCCGGCTTGACGGCCGGGACGCCCAGCGGAGACGGTGGGGTCATGCGTTCCGCGAACCTTGTACGCCCCGGACGCGTCTGCTGAGGCCATCACCTCGCACGCGCGTCACCCCTCGTCCGCCCACCAGGCCGAGGGGTTTTTTGTTGGGCCGACAAGTCAGCGCGACCGAGCACGACGAGAGAGAAAGGCCATCATGAGCGAGCAGGCTGCCGGGTCCTCGGTGAGCGGTGCACAGAGCCTGATCAGGTCGCTGGAGTGCGCCGGAGCGGACAACGTCTTCGGCATCCCCGGAGGCGCCATCCTGCCGGCGTACGACCCGCTCTACGACTCCGAGCGGATCCGGCACATCCTGGTCCGGCACGAGCAGGGCGCGGGACATGCGGCACAGGGGTACGCGGCCGCCACCGGCCGGGTCGGGGTCTGCATGGCCACCAGCGGCCCGGGGGCGACCAACCTCGTGACCCCGCTCGCCGACGCCTACATGGACTCGGTCCCCATTGTCGCGGTCACCGGGCAGGTGTCGAGCTCCTCGATCGGCACGGACGCCTTCCAGGAGGCCGACATCCGGGGCATCACGATGCCCGTCACCAAGCACAACTTCCTGGTCACCGACCCCGCCGAGATCCCGCGCACGATCGCCGAGGCGTTCTACATCGCCTCGACCGGTCGCCCCGGGCCGGTCCTGGTCGACGTCGCCAAGGACGCGATGCAGGCGCGGACCACCTTCCGCTGGCCGACGGAGCTCGCCCTGCCCGGCTACCGCCCGGTGACCCGGCCGCACGCCAAGCAGGTCCGCGAGGCCGCCCGGATGATCCTCGAGGCCCGGCGGCCCGTGCTGTACGTCGGCGGGGGAGTGATCCGCGCGCGAGCGTCTCGGGAGCTGCTCGCCCTCGCGGAGCTGACCGGCATCCCGGTGGTCACCACGCTGATGGCGCGCGGCGCCTTCCCCGACAGCCACGTCCAGCACCTCGGCATGCCCGGCATGCACGGGACGGTCGCGGCGGTGGCCGGGCTGCAGCGCAGCGACCTGATCGTCAGCCTGGGCGCCCGCTTCGACGACCGGGTCACCGGGAACCTGGACTCGTTCGCGCCGCACGCCAAGGTGGTGCACGCCGACATCGACCCCGCCGAGATCGGCAAGAACCGGCACGCCGACGTGCCGATCGTCGGGGACGCCCGCGAGGTGATCGCCGACCTCGTCGTCGCCCTGCGGACGGCCGCCGACGCGGGGCAGCAGGGCGACTACGAGGCCTGGGTGCACTTCCTGGCGGGCGTGAAGAAGAAGTACCCCCTCGGCTACGACGTCCCGTCGGACGGCTCCCTCGCGCCGCAGTACGTGATCGAGCGGCTGGGCAGGATCGCCGGGCCGGACGCGGTCTACGTCTCCGGGGTGGGCCAGCACCAGATGTGGGCCGCGCACTTCATCGGCTACGAGCACCCAGGGACCTGGATCAACTCCGGCGGCCTCGGCACCATGGGCTTCTCGGTGCCGGCCGCCATGGGCGCGAAGGTCGGCCGTCCCGACGCGATGGTGTGGTCCATCGACGGGGACGGCTGCTTCCAGATGACCAACCAGGAGCTCGCGACCTGCGCTCTCGAGGGCATCCCCGTGAAGGTGGCGATCATCAACAACGAGTCGCTGGGCATGGTGCGCCAGTGGCAGACGTTGTTCTACAACGAGCGGTACTCCAACACCGACCTCCAACGCGGTTCCCGGGGGCAGTCGGGGACGGAGCGCCCGACGGTGCGGATCCCGGACTTCGTCAAGCTCGCGGAGGCCTACGGCTGCGTCGGTCTGTCCTGCGACTCTCCCGAGGACGTCGACGCGACGATCACCAAGGCCATGGAGATCGACGACGTCCCCGTGGTGGTGGACTTCCGCGTGCACCGCGACGCGATGGTCTGGCCGATGGTCGCGGCCGGCACGAGCAACGACGACATCAAGTTCGCTCGCGACATGGCGCCCACCTTCGAGGACGACGACCTCGAGGGAGGCAGGAACCAGTGAGCAGGCACACGCTGTCGGTGCTCGTGGAGAACAAGCCCGGCGTGCTGGCCCGGATCGCCGGGCTGTTCAGCCGACGGGGCTTCAACATCGACTCCCTTGCGGTGGGTCCCACCGAGCACCCCGAGGTCTCCCGGATGACCATCGTGGTCAACGTCGAGGAGTCCCCGCTCGAGCAGGTCACCAAGCAGCTGAACAAGCTGGTCGAGGTGATCAAGGTGGTCGAGCTCGACCGCGAGGCGTCGGTGAACCGCGAGCTGCTGCTGGTCAAGGTGAAGGCCGACGCCGGCTCGCGCGGCGAGGTCCTCGAGCTGGTCCAGCTGTTCCGGGCCAAGGTCGTCGACGTGGCGACCGACGCCGTCACCATCCAGATCGTCGGCAACCAAGGCAAGCTCGACGACTTCCTGCGGGTGCTCGAGCCGTACGGCGTCCGCGAGCTCGTGCAGTCCGGGGTCGTGGCGATCGGCCGCGGCAGCCGGTCGATCACCGAGCGGACCCTTCGGCCGGTGTCGGTCCCGCTGCCCCCGGCCGTCGGCTGAGACGTCCTCGACAACGCCGGATCCCCCAGCAAGCAACCAGAAGGAGTGCGAGAAGAAGTGGCTGAGATGTTCTACGACGACGACGCCGACCTGTCGGTGATCCAGGGCCGCAACGTGGCCGTGCTCGGCTACGGGAGCCAGGGGCACGCGCACGCGCTGTCCCTGCGCGACTCGGGGGTCGACGTGCGCGTCGGGCTCCCGGAGGGATCCCGGAGCCGCGCCAAGGCCGAGGCCGAGGGGCTCCGCGTGCTCACGCCGGCCGAGGCCTGCGAGGAGGCCGACCTGATCATGATCCTCGCGCCGGACCACGTGCAGCGGAAGCTCTACGCGGAGTCGGTCGAGCCGAACCTCGTCGACGGCGACGCGATCTTCTTCGGCCACGGCTTCAACATCCGCTTCGGCTACATCAAGCCGCCGGCCGGTGTCGACGTGGCGATGGTGGCCCCCAAGGGCCCGGGTCACCTGGTCCGGCGGGAGTACATCTCCGGGCGCGGCGTACCCGTGCTCGTCGCAGTCGAGAACGACGCCACCGGCAAGGCCTGGGACCTCGCGCTCGCCTACGCCAAGGGCATCGGCGGCCTCCGCGCCGGCGGCATCAAGACCACCTTCACCGAGGAGACCGAGACCGACCTGTTCGGCGAGCAGGCCGTCCTCTGCGGCGGCATGTCCGAGCTCGTGATGAAGGGCTTCGAGGTCCTCACCGAAGCCGGCTACCAGCCCGAGGTCGCCTACTTCGAGTGCCTGCACGAGCTCAAGCTGATCGTGGACCTGATGTACGAGGGCGGCATCGCCAAGCAGCGCTGGTCGGTGTCCGACACCGCCGAGTACGGCGACTACGTCTCGGGCCCGCGCCTCATCGACGACTCGGTGAAGCACCGGATGGAGGAGATCCTCGCGGACATCAAGAACGGCTCGTTCGCGAAGCGGTTCATCGACGACCAGGACGCCGGCGCGCCCGAGTTCAAGCGGCTGCGCGCGAAGGCCGAGCAGCACCCCATCGAGGAGACCGGCCGTGAGCTCCGCAAGCTCATGGCGTGGGTCAAGGACGACGACAGCGACTACACCGAGGGCACCGCGACCCGCTGAGCCGGCTTGGCGGATTCCCAGGGGCCCCTGGGAAACAGTCACACCCCCGACGTTGCAACGTCAGGGGTGTGACTGTTCTGTCAGGGGTGTATGGCGGCGGGGACCGCTCACTTGACCTCGGAGCGCATCACCAACCAGACCCCGAGGGCCGTGGGGATCACGAGCCAGCCGGCGCCGGTGACCGCGAGGTGCGCCCAGTCCTGCGCCTTCATCGAGCCGTTGTAGAGGGCACCCTGCGCGAAGTTGAAGTCGACCCACGGCTGCAGGACGCGGAACCAGTGCTGGGAGGCGGCCAGCAGGGCGGCCAGCGTGGGGAGCACGAACGAGTAGACGAAGTACCCCACGATCGCGCCGGCGGAGCCCCGGATCAGGACGCCGAGCATGAAGCCGACCAGCAGGCCGAGCACGTTGGCCAGCACGATCTCCGCCACGTCGGCGACCGAGAGGTTCCACACCGGGTCCACGCCCGCGATGGCAGTGCCGACCAGGTTGCCCACCGCGCCGATCCCCGCAGCGAGCAGGATCGAGACCACACCGACGGCGACGGACACGGCGGCCTTGGCCGCGATCACCCGGCCGCGGTTCGGGACGATCGTGAACGTGGTCAGGCCGCTCCGCTGGCTCCACTCGCCGGTGACCGAGAGGATCGCCACGATCGGCAGGATCACGGTCATCGGGACGCCGACCGCGGCCGCGAACGAGTTGTAGGTCAGGTTGGCGTCGGAGGCGAAGAGCACGACGGCCCCCGTCGCCAGCACCGCGGCGATCGCGATGCCGGCCATCAGCCAGAAGCCGGACCGGGTGTCGAACATCTTGCGGAGCTCCGTCGAGGCGATCCGCGTCATCGGGATGCCGCGCGGGGCGGGGCGCTCCGCGGCCGACACCGCTCCGGTTGCTCTGGTGGTCTCGAGGGTGCTCATGCGACTGCTCCTTGCGGGCGGTTGTCGCCCGTGGTCTGGATGGGGGTGTCTCGCTGGGTGTCGGAGGTGAGCTCGAGGAACATCTCCTCGAGCCCGGCGCCGTCGGCCGGACGGAGCTCGGTGACCGGTGCGCCGGCGGCGAAGGCGACGGTGCCCACCTGGTGGGCCTCGGCCTCGGCACGCAACCCGTCGGGACCGGCGGGGGAGGTGGCGATCCCGGCCCGCTCCAGCGCCATCTCGAGCAGGTCCCGGCGCGGCGACCTGACGAAGGACCCGGCCGCCTGCAGCAGCTCGGCCTTGGCGCCCTGCGCGACGATCCGGCCGTTGCCGATCACCACGATGTCGTCGGCGACGACCTCGATCTCGTGCAGCAGGTGCGAGGAGAGCAGCACGGTGCCGCCCTGGTCGGCGTAGTCGCGCAGCAGGTCGCGCATCCACCGGATGCCCGCCGGGTCGAGCCCGTTGGCGGGCTCGTCGAGGATCAGCACCTGCGGCTCACCGATCAGGGCGGTCGCGATGCCGAGCCGCTGGCGCATGCCGAGCGAGTAGTTGCGGACCCGCCTCGAGGCCTCCTCGGGCGTGAGGCTGACCAGGTCCAGCATCTCGTCGACCCGGCGGCGCGGGAGACCCATGAACCGCTGGGCGATGGTGAGGATCTCGCGACCGGTGCGGCCCGCGTGCTGAGCGGAGGCGTCGAGCAGGACCCCGACCTCCCTCCCCGGGTTGGGGAGGCTGGAGAAGCGTCGGCCGCCGATCGTGGCGGTTCCGGAGGTGGGTGGCGTCAGACCGACCAGGATTCGCATCGTGGTGGACTTGCCCGCGCCGTTGGGACCGAGGAACCCGGTGACCCGTCCCGGCCGGGCGCGGAAGGTGATGTCGTCGACCGCGGTGAAGCCGCGGTAGCTCTTGGTCAGTGACTCGATGTCGATCATGGGGCAACCCTCCCGGGATCCGCCCCGCGGCACATCGGGGACGCCGCCCAGAGCAACCCTGAGGTCCCTCTGGGGGTACCCCGACGCCGACAGCCGGGCAGGTCCGGTACCGCCTGGTTGGTCCTCGGGGTTCCAGCCCGATCCGTCGCGCCCGTTCGTGGTGCCGGTAGAAGTGGGTACGGCGGCCGCATGCAGACGTTCCTGCCCTACGCCGACTTCGAGCGCACCGCCCGGGTCCTGGACCCCAAGCGGCTCGGCAAGCAGCGCGTCGAGTGCATCCAGGTGCTGCGCGGGCTGGTCCGCAGCGACTACGGCTGGCGGCACCACCCGGCGGTGCTGATGTGGGGTGGCTACGAGGAGGCTCTCGGGCGCTACGCCTTCACCATGTGCGAGGTCTGGTCCGAGCGCGGCTTCGCCGACACCTGCGCCGCCACCATCGGCGTGGACCTCCGCGACGCCGGCGTGGACGCCGTACGCACCCAGGGGGAGCTCGCAGACGCGGGGAGCCTGCCGCCGTGGCTCGGCGACCCGGCCTTCCACCGCAGCCACCAGTCGGCCCTGGTGCGCAAGGACCCGACGTTCTACGGTCCGCTGTTCCCCGGGGTGCCCGACGACCTGGAGTACGTCTGGCCCGTGCGCCGTCGCGTGTGAGACCTTCGAGCGTGCCCAGCATCGACCGACGGCTCCTGTCCTGGGTCGCGTTCGCCGCGCTGGTCGCAGTCGCGGTCGGCACGGCCGGCTGGGGAGGTACGCCGTCCGGCCGCCGGCCCCAGCCACCCGGTCCGGGTCCCACGCCGCCGGCGTCCATGTCACCGGCCGCGGCCCGCCGGGTCACCGGCCGCATCGACCTGGACCTCGGCGACCTCCCGGCCGTGTTCAGACCGGTCCCGGCGCGGGGCGCCACCGACATGGGCGTGGGGGACCGGCTCCAGCTGTGCGGCGCCCTCGTCCCGGACCAGGGGTTCCGGGTCGCGGCGCACCGTGCGGCCTTCGTCGCCCCGGGAGGCCGCCGGGTCCACACCGAGGTGGTCGTCTACCAGCACGGCCACGCGGACGGAGCACTGGACCGGCTGAGTGCGCTGCCGGCCTCGTGCGCCGTGCCGGTGCCTCCCGAACCCGTCGAGCAGCCGGGGACCCTGGCTCTCCGGGTGCGGCCACGCAACGCCGCGGGTCGGATCCTCGACTCGCAGCTGGTGGTCGAGCGGCGAGAGGACGTCCTGGTCGTCATGGAGGTGGACGCGCCACGCGGGTCGATCGTCCTGGACCTCGCCCGGTTGCTCAGCGAGCGGCTGGAGGCACGACTCCCCGACACGTGACGCACCCGAGGTGATGGGCCGGCCGCCGGCGCTCGGGTAGAGTCCGGACCGGGCACAGCGTCGTGCACGGCATCCCCCTCGGAGCCTGATCCCGAGGGGTGGAGGCCATCCTGCCCATCCGTTGCCTGACCGGCCGCGACCCGGCCGGCTACACCGACACCGAGGACGTGCCCGTGAGCAAGCCTGTCGTACTGATCGCCGAGGAGCTGAGCCCCGCCACCGTCGAGGCGCTCGGCCCCGACTTCGAGATCCGCAGCTGCGACGGCGCGGACCGGGCCGACCTGCTGGCAGCGATCGCCGAGGTCGACGCGCTGCTGGTGCGCAGCGCCACCAAGGTCGACGCTGAGGCCCTGGCCGCCGCCCACCGGCTCAAGGTCGTCGCGCGCGCCGGGGTGGGCCTCGACAACGTCGACGTGCGGGCCGCCACGCAGAACGGCGTGATGGTGGTGAACGCGCCGACCTCGAACATCGTCTCCGCGGCCGAGCTTGCCGTGGCGCTGATGCTCGCCGCCGCCCGCCACGTCGCCCCGGCCAGCGCGTCGTTGAAGGCAGGGGAGTGGAAGCGCAGCAGGTATACGGGCATCGAGCTCTACGAGAAGACCGTCGGGATCGTCGGCCTCGGCCGGATCGGTGTGCTGGTGGCCCAGCGGCTCAGCGCCTTCGGGATGAAGGTCATCGCCTACGACCCCTACGTCCAGGCCGGCCGGGCCGCCCAGATGGGGGTCCGTCTGGTGAGCCTCGAGGAGCTGCTCGAGCAGTCCGACTTCATGTCGGTCCACCTGCCCAAGACGCCGGAGACCATCGGTCTGATCGGCGAGGAGCAGCTGGCCCGGGTCAAGTCGAGCCTGGTGCTGGTCAACGCGGCGCGTGGCGGCATCGTGGACGAGCACGCCCTCTGCATCGCACTCAAGGAGGGCCGGGTCGCCGCGGCCGGGCTCGACGTCTTCGCCACCGAGCCTTGCACGGACAGCCCGCTGTTCGAGTTCGAGAACGTGGTGGCCACCCCGCACCTGGGGGCCTCCACCGACGAGGCGCAGGAGAAGGCCGGCGTGGCGGTGGCCAGGTCGGTCCGCCTGGCGCTGTCCGGGGAGCTCGTCCCGGACGCGGTGAACGTCCAGGGCGGGGTGATCGCCGAGGACGTTCGGCCCGGGATCCCTCTGACCGAGAAGCTCGGCCGCATCTTCACCGCGCTCGCCGGCGAGATCGCCCAGCAGCTCGACGTCGAGGTGCGCGGCGAGATCACCCAGTACGACGTGAAGGTCCTCGAGCTCGCGGCGCTGAAGGGTGTCTTCTGCGACGTGGTCGAGGACCAGGTCTCCTACGTCAACGCCCCGCTGCTGGCCGCCGAGCGCGGCGTCGCGGTGCGCCTGGTCACCGACGGTGACAGCCCCGACCACCGCAACCTGATCACCCTGCGCGGCACGCGCGTCGACGGCTCCCAGCTCTCGGTCTCCGGCACGCTGATCGGCCTCGCCCAACGCGAGCGGCTCGTGGAGGTGGACGGCTACGACGTCGACATCGAGCCCAGCCGGCACCTCGCGTTCCTGCGCTACCAGGACCGCCCGGGGATGGTCGGGACGGTCGGCGGGATCCTCGGCCGCGCAGGGGTCAACATCGCCGGCATGCAGGTCGCGCGCGACAGCGAGGGCGGCCACGCGCTGGTCGCCCTGTCGGTCGACTCGGCGATCCCGGCCGAGGTGCTCCAGGAGATCTCCGTCGCCATCGACGCCGTGTCTGTGCGCGGAGTGGACCTCGCCGAGTGAGGGCCGCGCCGAGTGAGGACCGCACCAAGCCATAGCCCGGCACAGCAGGTCACAGCCGTTCCGACGGACGGTTCGATGGTCCGCCTTGTGACTATGTGTGCCACTGTGTCCGGACAGTGAGGCCGATCAGGTGCGTTTTGGTGCTGTCGCGCCCGGCGCGCCGGTTCTAGTGTCAGCACTGTCTGACCATCCGGCCAGACCTTCGATGATCCGGTTGTGGAGGTCGACGGCATGTCGGTTCAAGAAACTCCGGCCCCCGCCCAGCGCTCGCACTCGCTCAAGCGCGAGGTGGGTCTCATCGGGCTGATGTGGGCCTCGGTCGGCTCGATCATCGGCTCGGGCTGGCTGTTCGGTGCGCAGAAGGGCCTGATCGCGGCCGGTCCCGCCGCCATGATCTCGTGGATCGTCGGCGGTCTGATGATGATGGTGCTCGCCCTCATCCACGCCGAGCTCGGCGGCATGTACCCGGTCTCGGGCGGCACCGCCCGCTTCCCGCACTACGCCTTCGGAGGCGCCGCGGGTGCGTCCTTCGGCTGGTTCTCCTGGCTGCAGGCCGCGACCGTCGCGCCCATCGAGGTCTCGGCGATGATCACCTACGCGCAGCACTACTCCTTCGCCCAGAGCTGGCTGAACCCCAAGACCTCGGTCCTGACGACCAACGGCCTGATCGTCGCGGTGCTGCTGATGGCGCTGCTGACGGCCATCAACTTCCTCGGCATCAAGAAGCTGGCCGCCGCGAACAGCGCCGCCACGTGGTGGAAGATCGCCGTGCCACTGCTGGTGATCCTCGTGCTGGCCTTCGGCAACTTCCACGGCAGCAACTTCTCGGCCGCCAACGGCTTCAGCCCCGACGGGTTCCACGGCATCCTCGCCGCCATCTCCACCAGCGGGATCATCTTCAGCTACCTGGGCTTCGAGCAGGCCGACCAGCTGGCCGGCGAGGCCAAGAACCCCAAGCGTGACATCCCCATCGCGATCATCGGCGCCATGACCATCGGCATCATCATCTACGTCGCGCTGCAGCTGGCGTTCCTGCTGGCCCTCCCGCAGAGCGCGATCGGCAGCACCTGGGCCACGCAGGGCAAGGGCCTCTACACGCTCTTCACCGGTCCCTTCGCGGAGCTCGCGACACTGCTCAGCATCGGCTGGCTGGCGACGATCATCTACGCCGACGCGATCATCTCCCCGGCCGGCACCGGCCTGATATACACCACCGGCAGCTCACGGGTGTCCTACGGGCTCTCGCGCAACGGGTACGTCCCGACGCCGTTCGAGTGGGTCAACGACCGGGGCGTGCCCTGGGTCGGCCTGATCGCCGCCTTCGTCACCGGCTGCATCTGCTTCCTGCCGTTCCCGAGCTGGCAGTCGCTGGTCGGGCTCATCACCAGCGCAAGCGTACTGATGTACGCCGGGGCGCCCTTGTCGCTCGGGGCCTTCCGCAGACGCCTCCCCAACGCGGACCGTCCCTACCGGCTGCCGGCGGCGGGCTTCATGGCGCCGTTCGGGTTCACGATCTCCGGTCTGGTCATCCTCTGGTCCACCTGGACGACCGACTGGAAGCTGGGCGTCGCCATCCTGATCGGCTACGCCATCCTGGGGATCAGCCGGGCCTTCAACCTCAACGACAAGTCGCCCCACCTGCACTGGCGGTCCGCCTCCTGGCTGCCTGCCTACCTGGTCGGGATGGGCATCATCGTCTACATCAGCTCGTTCGGTCCGATGAAGGACCCGATCCTCGGTGACTACACAGGCATCGTCGCGGTGGCCGTCTTCAGCGTGGCCATCTACTACTGGGCGATGGCGGTCGCGCTGCCGACCGAGGAGATCGAGGCGATGGTGACCGAGGTCGTCCTGCCTGAGGAGGAGGGTCTGGAGATGCCCGTGGGCTGAGGGCGGCCGGCCCCAGTAGCGGTGCTCAGCGCTTGGTGGCGATCAGCACCGAGGCGTCCGGTGCCACCATCACCTCGACGGTGGTGAACCGGTCGTCGGTGAGCCACAGCTCGCGGAGCACGTCCACCCGGCCATCGTGGACCGGCGGCCACGACGAGCACGGCGTGAAGTCGTCGAGGACGACCACACCGCCCGGCTCGACGAGGTCGCTGACACTGTCTGCGTCGCTGTCCTCGGGAGCCCTCGCGTCGAGGAACAGCAGCGAGAACGGGCCCTTGTCCCGCAACGTGGACCAATCGGCGGCCAGCACCTCGACGCGGTCGTCGTCGGCGAAGATCGCGGCGGCCGCGTCGGCGAGCCGCGGCTCGAGCTCGGCGGTCAGGATCCGCGCACCCTCGCGGATCCCGCTGCGCAGCCACGCGGTCCCGACCCCGGTCCCGGTCCCGAACTCCGCCAGGATCCCCGTGCGGGTGGCGGCGAGGGTGGCGAGCAGGCGCCCGGTCTCGTTGCGGCAGAAGGAGGCGTAGCCACTGCGCCGCGACACGTCGAAGGCGCGACGCACGACGTCGGGAAGCTCAGGTGGCGCGCTCATCCGCCGAGTCTCGCAGACCACGGCGCCGGGTCCGGTTCACGAGACGTCGTCTCAGATCCTGGAAAGCCTCGCAGACGGGGAGCGCGCCCGGCGCCCCGTTGCTAGCCTGGCTTGACCATGCGGACGTTCTACGTACTTATCGATCGCCGCGGCGGGGCCTGCTAGCAAGGCCACCTCGCCGCGGTGGTTGTGCTTCCCGCGGCCTTGTGACGATCCTCCGCAGCAGGTGTCGCCTCCTCACCTGGTCCGCCTCCGAGTCCGACCCCGTCGTACGCGCAACCCGCGTCCGGGTCGTGCCTCCACCGCCTGCCGCGGAGCCCGACGCGTCCGGCCCGGTCACCCCCGGCGGCGGCGCGTCAGCAAGGCCCCAGCGAAGACGCCAGAGCAGGACCTGACACACCGACGTGGAAGAGGAGCTTCCTCATGTACGACATGTATCCCGAGTGGGGCCCCGGCCGGCACCGCTTCGACGACGCCACCGGGCCGCTGGCCGACGAGAGTGTGTCCGGGGCCCGGGCCGGTGTGCAGGCGGGGCTCGACCTGCGAGACAACGGCGGTCAACGCCCGGACGACAACTAGGGTCCGCGGGTGACCCCACTCGCATTCCCGACAGACCGCCCGGCAGACGGCCCGGCAGACGGCCGGACAGTCCGCCTGGCCGTCATCCCCGGTGACGGCATCGGGCCCGAGGTGACCGCCGAGGCCCTCAAGGTCCTCGAGCAGGTCGCCGCGGGCACCGGCACGAAGTTCGAGCCCACCAGCTACGAGCTCGGCGCCGAGCGGTATCTCGCCACCGGCGAGGTGCTTCCCGACTCCGTGCTCGAGGAGATCCGCGAGCACGACGCGATCCTGCTCGGTGCGGTCGGTGGCCGGCCCGGCGACCCGAACCTGCCGCCCGGGATCCTCGAGCGCGGCCTGCTGCTGCGGCTGCGGTTCGAGCTCGACCACTACGTCAACCTGCGCCCGTCCCGGATCTACCCCGGTGCCGCCTCCCCGCTCGCCGATCCCGGCGACGTCGACTTCGTCGTGGTGCGCGAGGGCACCGAGGGTCCGTACGTCGGCAACGGCGGCGCGCTACGCGTCGGTACGCCCGCTGAGATCGCTACCGAGGTCAGCGTGAACACGGCCTTCGGGGTCGAGCGGGTGGTGCGCGACGCCTTCGCGCGCGCCCAGCGCCGGCCCCGCCGCAAGCTCACCCTTGTGCACAAGACCAACGTGCTCGTGCACGCCGGCCGGGTGTGGTCGCGCGTCGTGCAGGAGGTCTCCTCGGACTTCCCAGAGGTCAGCGTCGACTACCTGCACGTGGACGCCGCCACGATCTTCTTGACCACCGACCCTGCGCGCTTCGACGTGATCGTCACCGACAACCTCTTCGGGGACATCCTCACCGACCTTGCGGCCGCGGTGACCGGAGGGATCGGCCTCGCCGCCAGCGGCAACGTCAACCCTGACAGGACCGCGCCCAGCATGTTCGAGCCGGTGCACGGCTCCGCCCCCGACATAGCCGGCCAGCAGAAGGCCGACCCGACCGCGGCGGTCCTCTCCGCGGCGCTGCTCCTCGAGCACCTCGGGCTCGAGGCCGAGGCCCGGACCGTGGAGGACGCCGTGGTGGCCGACCTCGCGTCCCGCACGCCCGGCACGTCCCGGCGCACCGCCGAGGTCGGCGACGCCATCGCCGCCCGGGTGGCCGGCTGACCCGGCCGATCGCTCGACCCCGAAAGGTTCGACTACCGTGAACGACATGGAGAGCGCGTTGCAGATCGAGGTCAACGCGACCGCCGAGCCGGTCGCACCCGAGCACCTCGCCCGGATCCTGGCGGACCCCGGGTTCGGGCTTCACTTCACCGACCACATGTTCGTGGCCGAGTGGACCCCGCAGGCGGGATGGCACGACGCCCGCGTCACGCCGTACGCGCCGCTCTCCCTCGATCCCGCGACCGCAGTGCTGCACTATGCGCAGGAGATCTTCGAGGGCCTGAAGGCCTACCGGCACGCCGACGGCTCGGTGTGGACCTTCCGCCCGGAGGAGAACGCGGCGCGCATGGTCCGGTCCGCCGCGCGGCTCGCCCTGCCAGCCCTGCCGGTCCCTGACTTCATCGCGTCGGTCGACGCCCTCGTCCGGGCCGACGCGCGGTGGGTCCCCGAGCCCGCAGGGGAGAAGAGCCTCTACATCCGTCCCTTCATGTTCGCCTCCGAGGCGTTCCTCGGGGTCCGGCCCTCCCAGCACGTGACCTACATGGTGATCTGCTCGCCGGCCGGCGCCTACTTCGCCAAGGGCGTCCACCCGGTGTCGATCTGGCTCAGCGAGACCTACACCCGGGCCGGACGAGGCGGAATGGGCGCCGCGAAGACCGGAGGCAACTACGCCAGCTCCCTGGTCGCGCAGCAGGAGGCCATCGACGAGGGGTGCGACCAAGTTGCGTTCCTCGACGCCACGGAGGGCAGGTACGTCGAGGAGCTCGGCGGGATGAACCTCTACTTCGTGCACGAGGACGGCAGCATCGCGACCCCCGAGACCTCCGGCACGATCCTGGAGGGCATCACCCGGGACTCCATCGTCGAGGTGTGCGGCAAGCTCGGCCACCCGGTCGAGGAGCGCCGTATCTCCGTCGACGAGTGGCGCGACGGTGTCTCGTCCGGCCGGATCACCGAGGTCTTCGCTTGCGGAACCGCCGCGGTGGTGACGCCGGTGGGAAGGCTGAAGTGGCGTGGCGGCCAGGTCGGCGACCCCGACACCACGGGTCCGGTGACGCAGCGGGTGCGGAGCGCTCTGGTCGACATCCAGTACGGCCGCGCCGAGGACACCTTCGGCTGGATGCACCGGGTGGTCTGAGAACCTCGCCCCCTCGGCTACCGTGAAGCAGTGGCCGACCCCCGACGCCTGCCGACGGCACAGCCGGACCACTGGCGCGTCGGCGGCTACCGGCTGCTGAGGAAGATCGGCGAGGGCGGCATGGGCGTCGTGCACCTCGCCGAGGCCCCGGACGGCTCCCGGGTCGCCCTCAAGGTGCTGCGGGCGCACATCATCGGAGACGACGAGGCCCGGGAGCGGCTCTCCCGTGAGGTGGCCTCGCTGCGGCTGGTGCGGAGCCCCCGGGTCGCCGAGGTCCTCGACGCCGACCCGTGGGGCGAGACGCCCTTCGTGGCCACCCGATACGTCCCTGGCCTGTCCCTGCACGAGCACGTCCGCGAGCACGGGCCGATCACCGGCAGCGCCCTCGCCGAGCTCGCCCTCGGGCTGGTCGAGGCGGTGATCGCGGTCCACCGCGTCGGCCTCCTGCACCGTGACATCAAGCCCTCCAACGTCCTCCTCGAGGGCCGCTCGCCGGTGCTGATCGACTTCGGCCTGGCCCGCCTCGCCGAGGACCCCCGGCTGACCCGGACCGGCTGGCTGCTCGGCACTCCGGGCTACCTGGCTCCGGAGATCCTGTACGGCGAGGACGCGACCGCGGCTTCCGACATGCACTCCTGGGCGGCGACCCTGGTCTTCGCGTCCACCGGCCGGCCGCCCTTCGGCACCGGCCCCGCGATGGCGATCATGGACCGGGTCCGGCGGGGCGAGCACGACCTGACCGCCGTACCGCCCGCGCTGCTGCCGCTGGTGCGGTCCTGCCTGGCTCCCGAGGCCGCCGACCGTCCGGCCGCCGGCGCGGTGCTGGCGGCGCTGCGGGGCTCGGTGCCGGCCCCGCGGGCCGCCCCGTCGGAGGCCCCGTCGCAGGGGGAGCCGCCGACGGTCCCGCTGACCCTGCACCGCGCCCCGGTCGAGTCCCCCGAGACCACACCGTTGACCACACCCGTGGCCCGGCCGGCGCCGCTCCACGTCCCGCAGCAGTGGCGACCGCCACCCTCCGGGGTCCCCAGGCTCCAGCGGGGTGGGGTCCTCGGCGGGCTCTTCGCGACGGTGGCCCTCGGGTTCGCCCGCGCGCCCTACCTCAGCCTGGTCGCCGTCGCCCTGGTGACCCTCATCGTGCGGACGGCCTCCTGGACGACCGAGTCCGCGGACCAGCGGCAGCGCAGGCGCGGACGGCGCCGCTGGTACGACGGTCCGCTGACCCTGCTCTCGACGCCGTGGTACCTCGTCGTCGCGACCGGCGGCACCCTGGTCCTGCTGCTCTGGTCGGCGTTCGTGGCCTTCGCGGTCGGAGCGGCGTACGTGCTGTTCCGGGGCCCGCTGCTGCCCGGCCTCGTGGTGATGGGTGGCGTCCTCGCGGTGTCCCTGTGGTGGGGGCCAGGGTCGAGGCGGCTGCGGGTGCCCACCCGGCGGCTCCTCCTCGCCGCGACCCGGCGGCCGTGGACGGGGTGGCTCGCGGTCGCCGTGGTTTGCACGGCCGCCGCGCTGTGCGCCTACGCGCTGCTCAGCCGGGGCGTGCTCTGGGAGCCTGCCACCGGCGCCCCGTGGCGGTCGGGGACCGCACTCGGCCGGTTGCTGGCCTGGATCTGAGTCGCCGGGCCGGTCCGGTCCGCGACCCGCGGAGAGGCAGGTTGCTGCACCGGGCGAGGGAGCGACGTCTACGGTTGGCGCGTGCCGCTGCGGACCCGTCTCCTCGCGCTCTTCGGCGTCCTGGTCCTCGTGGTGGCCGCCACAGCGGTCTCCGTGAACCTCGCGTTCTCCCGGGTCACGGCCAACCGCGCGCTGGTCACCGAGCGCCTGGAGCCGGCGGGTCAGCGGAGCCGGTCCCTGCTGGTCAGCCTGGTGGACCAGGAGACCGGGGAGCGGGGCTACGTGCTCACCGGTGACCGGGCGTTCCTCGCGCCGTACCGCAGCGGCCGGACGTCGTTCCGCCGCGGGATGTCCGAGCTGCGCTCGCAGTTCCGGGCGGACCCCGACATGACCGCCGCGCTCAGCGCAGTCGACTCCTCCGCCGCGACCTGGCGGAGGGTGGGGGCGATACCGGAGATCCGGGCGAGGCAGCGGGGTGGCGAGGGGGCGGCGGCCGCACTGGTCCGCACCCGCCGCGGGAAGCGGGCGTTCGACGAGGTGCGGTCGCGCGTGGACCGGATGCAGCGAATCCTCGAGGAGCGGACCGCGCGGGCCGAGAGCGAGGAGCGCCGGGCGCTGCACATGCTCCGGGTGGCGTTCCTCGCCGGGCGGCTGGCGGTGCTCCTGTTCCTCGTCATCGGTGCGCTGCTGACCCGGCGCTGGCTGCTCGCGCCGGTCAGCGACCTACGCGCCCGGATGCGCCGAGTCGCGTCGGGGAACCTCGAGGACGAGGTGCTGGTCTCCGGGCCGCCGGAGGTCGCCGCGATCGCCCGGGACGCGGAGAGCATGCGCCGCCGCATCGTCTCCGAGCTCGATGCCACCCGGGGCGCGACCGAGGCCCTGTCCCAGCACAGTCCCGTGGTCTCGGCGCTGCGCGGGGAGCTGGCCGCCCGGGCCAGCGCCGACGGTGGGTCGCTGGAGATCTCCGGCATGGTGCAGTCGGCCGAAGGGGTCCTGGCCGGCGACTGGTGGGAAGCCGTCCCACGCCCGGACGGGACGACCGCACTCGTCCTCGCGGACGTCTCCGGGCACGGCCCCGAGGCCGGCCTGGTGGCCTTCGCGTTCAAGCAGCGGATCACCGCGCTCCTCGGGACCGCCCTCGACCTCGGGGACGTCCTCACGGTCGCCTCCCGGGGCTCCACGCACGACGACGAACGCTTCCTGTCCTGCCTGCTGGTGGTGGTCGACCCCGCCCGCCAGGAGCTGGCCTGGGTCAACGCCGGCCACCCCGCGGGTCTCGTGGTCAGCGGCGAGGACCGCAGCACGGTGACCCGGCTGGACCCCACCGGTCCGCTGATCAGCTCGCTGACCTCCGGCTGGACCGTGGCCCAGGCACCCTTCCGGCGCACCGACCTGCTCATCGCCTGCACCGACGGGGTGCTGGAGGCGCGCGACGACCAGGGCGAGGAGTTCGGCAGCGACCGCCTGCTCGGCGTGGTCCGGAGGCTTCGGGTCTGGTCCGCTGCCGAGGCCGTGGCGGAGTGCGGCCAGGCCGTGCGGCAGTTCGCCGTCGACGTACGCCGCGACGACGTCACCTGCGTCGCCCTGACCCTGGCCTGACGGCGTTTCGCAGCCGAGACGCGGGTCCACGATCCGGACCGGAGCTGGGACGCATGGAAGGATGTCCGGGATGAGCGACATCCCTTCGGCCGGCCCCACCGCACCCGGTGAGGCCTTCCATGTCTACGACACCACCCTGCGCGACGGTGCCCAGCAGGAGGGCCTGAACCTGTCCGTCGCCGACAAGCTCACGATCGCCCGTCAGCTCGACGGGCTCGGCGTCGGCTACATCGAGGGAGGGTGGCCGGGCGCCAGCCCCAAGGACACCGAGTTCTTCCGCCGCGCGACCCAGGAGCTGGAGCTCCGCAACGCCACGCTGGCCGCATTCGGTGCCACCCGCCGCCCCGGGGTCAGGGCCGCGGACGACCCCCTCGTCGCGGCGCTGCGGGAGAGCGGCGCACCGGTCGTCACGCTGGTGGCCAAGTCGCACGACCGGCACGTCGAGCTGGCGCTGCGGACCACTCTGCAGGAGAACCTCGAGATGGTCCGCGACACGGTCTCGCACCTGCGCAGGGAGGGACAGCGGGTCTTCCTCGACGCCGAGCACTTCTTCGACGGCTACCGCGACAACCGCGACTACGCCCTGGAGGTCCTGCGCACGGCCTACGAGGCAGGCGCCGAGGTGGTCGCGCTGTGCGACACCAACGGAGGAATGCTGCCCGGCTGGGTCGGGGACGTCGTCGCAGACGTGCTCGCCTCGACCGGGGTCCGCGCCGGGATCCACTGCCACAACGACACCGGCTGCGCGGTCGCGAACACGCTCGCCGCGGTGGACGCCGGCGCGACGCACGTCCAGGGCACCCTGAACGGCTACGGCGAGCGGACCGGCAACGCCGACCTCGTCTCCGTGGTCGCGAACCTCGAGCTCAAGCTGGGCCGTGAGGTGCTTCCCCCGGGACGGTTGCGCGAGGCCACCCGCATCGCGCACGCGGTGGCCGAAGTGACGAACTTCCCGCCGGCCTCGCGGCAGCCCTACGTCGGGGTGAGCGCGTTCGCGCACAAGGCCGGGCTGCACGCCAGCGCGATCAAGGTCGACCCGGGGCTCTACCAGCACATGGAGCCACTGCTCGTCGGCAACGACATGCGGCTGCTCGTCTCGGACATGGCCGGCCGGGCCAGCATCGAGCTCAAGGGCGCCGAGCTCGGGTTCGACCTCGCCGGCGGGCCCGGGGGCCGCGAGCTGGTCAGCCGGATCACCGCACGGGTCAAGGACCTGGAGTCCCGTGGCTACACCTTCGAGGCCGCCGACGCGTCCTTCGAGCTGCTCCTGGTCGAGGAGGTCGAGGGCGCCCGGCCGTCGTACTTCGAGGTCGAGTCCTGGCGGGTGATCACCGACTCGAGGCCGGGCGAGGAGGCGGTGTCGGAGGCGACCATCAAGCTGCTCGCCGGCGGCGCCCGGATCATCACCACCGGTGAGGGCAACGGCCCGGTGAACGCGCTGGACCAGGCGCTGCGCGAGGCGATCGGCCAGGCCTAC
>JAWWPF010000201.1:0-2666 GCA_033850795.1 Nocardioidaceae bacterium
CCGCCCCGGCGAAGAAGGCTCCGGCCAAGGCGCCTGCGGCCGCTGTTGCCGCGGTCAAGAAGGCCCCGGCCAAGGCGCCCGCCGCCGGCGCCGCCGCCGCGAAGAAGGCCCCAGCCAAGGCACCTGCGGCCGGCGCTGCCGCGGCCAAGAAGGCCCCGGCCAAGAAGGTTGCCGGCGCGACCGCGGAGCCGGACGGGACCGCGACCCCGGGCGACGGTCTACCGGTCGCGGCGGGCGCAGCAGGTGAGGTGGCCGTCGCGGCTGTGGCCGCCGACGGCGACGCCGAAACGGGCCCGGACGACAAGGACGTCGAGGCCGAGGAGTTCGTCCTCAACGACGACGACGACGACGAGCCCGCGGCCGTCGTCGCCCAGGCCGGCGCCACGGCCGACCCGGTCAAGGACTACCTGAAGCAGATCGGCAAGGTCCCGCTGCTCAACGCCGAGCAGGAGGTCGAGCTCGCCAAGCGCATCGAGGCCGGCCTGTTCGCCGAGGACCGGGTCAACGGGGAGGAGAAGCTCAACGCGAAGCTGCTGCGTGAGCTGCAGATCATCGCCGAGGACGGCCGCCGGGCGAAGAACCACCTCCTCGAGGCCAACCTGCGCCTCGTCGTCTCCCTGGCCAAGCGCTACACCGGCCGCGGCATGCTCTTCCTGGACCTGATCCAGGAGGGCAACCTCGGCCTGATCCGCGCCGTGGAGAAGTTCGACTACACCAAGGGCTACAAGTTCTCCACCTACGCGACGTGGTGGATCCGGCAGGCGATCACCCGCGCGATGGCCGACCAGGCCCGCACCATTCGGATCCCGGTGCACATGGTCGAGGTCATCAACAAGCTCGCCCGCGTGCAGCGCCAGATGCTCCAGGACCTGGGCCGCGAGCCCACCCCGGAGGAGCTGGCCAAGGAACTCGACATGACCCCGGAGAAGGTCATCGAGGTCCAGAAGTACGGTCGCGAGCCGATCTCGCTGCACACCCCGCTCGGTGAGGACGGCGACTCCGAGTTCGGCGACCTGATCGAGGACTCAGAGGCGATCGTCCCGGCCGACGCCGTCAGCTTCACGCTCCTGCAGGAGCAACTGCACTCGGTCCTGGACACGCTCTCCGAGCGCGAGGCCGGCGTGGTCTCGATGCGCTTCGGTCTGACCGACGGCCAGCCCAAGACGCTCGACGAGATCGGCAAGGTCTACGGCGTCACCCGCGAGCGAATCCGTCAGATCGAGTCCAAGACCATGTCGAAGCTCCGCCACCCCTCGCGGTCCCAGGTTCTCCGCGACTACCTGGACTGAGCTCGGCCCCCGGAGGCCGTGGCGCGGGTGATCGCGGTGCGGCCAGGTGTCCTGCGGGCTGGCCGTCAGCGGGCGGACGGCGGTGCCGTCCGCCGTCCTGACGTAGCCGTCGAGGGTTCCGCCCCCGAGCTGAACGCGACGGTGGCCGCGGGATGAGCGCACGGCCAGCGCCCGGGAGGCTACGCCGGAATCGGCCTACTGGTCCGGGGTGTGTGTCTGGCCGGTCTCGGCGGTCCGCGGCTCCCAGTGGGTCGCGCCGTAGCTCACGCCGCCCACCACACCGAGCAGCACCATCAGCAGCGCAACCCGCACCGCGAGGACGAGCGTGAATTCCCGGACCGACATGGCCTCTTTGACGTCCGCGATGTCCCGTTGGATCCGATGGATCTTCCTGTTTCGGTCAGGGTCTTGCGACGATCGGGCCAATCGCTAGGCGGCGGCGCTGAGTTGGGCGTACTCGTCGTCGCTGAGCGTGACGTCGACCGCGGCGACGTTCTCCTCCAGGTGCGCGACCGACGTGGTGCCCGGGATCGGCAGCATCAGCGGCGAGCGCCGCAGCAGCCACGCGAGGGCGAGCTGTGCCGGGGTGGCGCCGTGCGCCGTGGAGAAGCCGTCGAGAACCCCGCCCGGACGCGCGAGGGCGCCGGTCGCGACCGGGAACCACGGGATGAAGGCGATGCCCTCGGCGTCGCAGTAATCCACGACGGCCTCGTGCGCGCGGTCGGCCAGGTTGTAGCGGTTCTGCACGCTGACGATCTCGGCGACAGCGCGCGCCGCCTGGATCTGCGGCACGTCGACCTCGGACAGTCCGATGGAGCGGATCTTGCCCTCCTTCTGCAACGCGGCGAGCTCACCGACGGACTCCTCCAGCGGCACGAGGGGGTCGACGCGGTGCAACTGGTACAGCGGGATCTGCTCCAGGCCCAGGCGGCGCAAGGACATCTCGGCCTGCTGGCGGAGGTACTCCGGGCGGCCCAGCGGATGCCACTCGCCCGGTCCCGTGCGCAGAAGGCCGGCCTTCGTCGCGATCGACACCCCCTCGTAGGGGTGCAGCGCTTCCCGGATCAGCTCCTCGCTGACGTACGGACCGTAGGAATCCGCCGTGTCGACGAAGTCCACGCCGAGTTCGACCGCCCGGCGCAGCACGGAGATCGCGCCGTCCCGGTCCGCCGGCGGTCCCCAGATGCCGGCCCCGGTGATCTGCATGGCGCCGAACCCCATCCGGGTGACCTCGAGAGGCCCCAGCCGTACCGTCCCGGCCCGGCCGGCCTGCGTGGACGTGTCACTACCGCGTTGGCTCATGCTGGACGCAACTACCCAGCCTCGCTGCGGCATTCCCTCGCGAACGCGAAAGCGGCGTCCACCCCGGCGGGGTGG
>JAWWPF010000214.1:0-20325 GCA_033850795.1 Nocardioidaceae bacterium
CGCGGTCAGGCCCATCGAGACGGTCGGGAACTCCCAGAAGTCCGGCATCAGCCGAGGGTGGGGGTATGACGACAGGCCCTTGCCTACGCCGTGCTGGACCTCCTGGCGGAACCGGGAGAGCTGGGTCTCGTCGAGCCGGCCCTCCAGGAAGGCGCGGGCGTAGATGCCGGGGGAGGCGTGGCCCTGGATGAAGACCTGGTCGCCGCCGCCCGGGTGGTCGTGCCCGCGGAAGAAGTGGTTGAAGCCGACCTCGTACAGCGAGGCAGAGGACTGGTACGTCGCGATGTGACCGCCGACCTCGAGGCCCTTGCGGTTCGCGGTCGACACCATCACCGCGGCGTTCCAGCGGAGGAAGGCGCGGATCCGGCGCTCGATGTGCTCGTCGCCGGGGAACCACGGCTCGCGCTCGGGCGGGATCGTGTTGATGTAGTCGGTGCTGCGCAGCGCGGGGACCCCGACGTTCTGCTCCCGGGCCCGCTCGAGCAGCCGCAGCATCACGTAGCGGGCGCGGCTTCGGCCCCGCTCGTCGACCATCGCGTCGAAGGAGTCCAGCCACTCGCCGGTCTCGTCGGGGTCGATGTCGGGGAGCTGCGTGGGGAGCCCCTCGTGGATGACCGGCGGCCGGCCCGAGGACTTGGCGGGGGACTGCTCAGAACCTGTGGCCACGATTCCTCTGCTCTCGTGATCGGTGTGCCGGGGAAGGCACTGCTGCGGGGGACCCCGGGGTCACCGGCCGTCCCCGTTCATCGTGTCACGCTCGTGGCGCGCAGGAAATCTACCCCTCGACCGGCTCGGCGTCGGGCCCTGGCTCACGCCGCGCGCTGTTGGCAGGATGCTGTTGTGCCGATCACCCAGTACCTGACCGCGACCTCCCTCGACGGCTTCATCGCCGACTCCGAGAACTCCCTGGAATGGCTCTTCGCGGTGGAGCAGGGCGAGGGCGCCGACGACGACTGGAACTCGTTCATGGGCCAGGTGGGCGCGATGGCGATGGGCGCCACGACCTACCGGTGGGTGCTCGAGCACGAGCAGCTGCTCGAGCATCCGGAGAAGTGGCAGGAGTACTACGCGGACCGGCCCTGCTGGGTGTTCACCCACCGCGACCTGCCCGCGATCCCGGGCGCCGACCTGAGGTTCGTGCACGGTGATGTCGTCCCGGTGCACGACGAGATGCGTGCCGCTGCCGGTGAGCGGAACGTCTGGCTCATGGGCGGCGGTGCGCTGGTGGCCAGCTTCCACGAGGCGGGCCGGCTCGACGAGATCCGGCTGAACGTTGCCCCGGTGACCCTGGGCGGTGGCGCACCGCTGCTGCCGCGCCGCATCGAGGGGCTCCGGCTCCGGTCGGTGCGCGAGAACGGGCAGATGGTCGACCTCGTGTACGACGTGCCGGCCGAGGAGGGGTCCTAGACCACGCGGAGCGGTCGGTGCGGCTCGGGTGGGAGAAGCACGCGCACCGGGTCGCCGGGCCGCACATCTCCTGTTCGCCGTACGACGGACATGACGCCGGCCCGGCGACGTACCGAGCCGTCGGCGCCGCGCTCCAGCACCTGCTGCAGGAGCCCGGGCTGGAAGGCCTGGATCTGCCGGCACGGGTTGCGCAGCCCCGTCAGCTCCACCGCCGCCTCGCTCCCGAGCTCGAGCACGGTGCCGAGCGGGAGACCGAGCAGGTCGACGCCGGCCGTCGTGACGTTCTCGCCGAGGGCCCCGGGGGTCACGTCGTGGCCGGCCCCGCGCACGTCGTCGAACAGCTCCGAGGCGAGGAGATGCACCTGGCGACGATTCGGCTCGGTGGGGTGGTCGCGCTTGCGTGAGAGGTGCTGCACCGTCGTACCCGCATGCGCGTCGCCCTCCACGCCGAGCCCCTCCAGCAGCCGGATCACCGGCCGGGTGGGCTTGCTGAACGCGTGGCTCTCGGCGCGGGCCACGGCGACCACGTGCCCGGAGGCTGTCGTCGCGCTGTCGGGATCCGCCTCGTCGTCGGGTCGCATGGCGCTAGCCTGACACCCGTCTGACGGCCTTGCGCGCCGGGACGTCTTCCGGTGGACTACCCGAAACGGCGCGCAGGGCGGGACAGCTGCCGCCACCGGGGAGCAGAAGGAGGATCGACGTGAGCACGACGGCGGGTGGCCCCGACGGGACCGCCACCCAGAAGGTCGGAGAGCGGCTGGGCATGAGGACCGGGATGGTCGTCCAGGAGCTCGGCTGGGACGAGGACGTCGATGACGACCTGCGGGTCGAGATCGAGGACACCATCGACGCCGACATGGTCGACGGGGAGTACGGCAACGTCGTGGACTCGGTGCTGCTGTGGTGGCGCGACGGCGACGGGGACCTGGTCGACGCGCTCGTGGACTCGCTGACCGACCTGGCTGCCGGAGGCGCGATCTGGCTGCTCACCCCGAAGGTCGGTCGTCCCTCGGCGGTGGACCCGGCCGACATCGCCGAGGCCGCTCCGGTCGCCGGCCTCAGCACGACGACCTCGGCCGCGGTCAGCCCTGACTGGGCCGCCACCCGGCTCGTCGCCCCCAAGTCGGCGCGCTGACCAGCTTCCCGATGCCGAGCACCGGCCGCGAGGCCCCTGACTTCGAGCTCCGCGACCAGCACGGCCGGTCGACCCGGCTCTCGTCGTTCCGGGACTCGAAGGCGGTCGTCGTCATGTTCTACCCCTACGCGTTCAGCCGGGTCTGCACCGGCGAGCTGACCGCCGTACGCGACCTTCCGGCGTTCGGCTCGGCGGGCGTGCAGCTGCTCGCGGTGTCCTGCGACCCGATGTTCACGCTGCGGGCCTTTGCCGAGCGGGACTCGCTGACGTTCCCGCTGCTGTCCGACTTCTGGCCGCACGGCGAGGTGGCGAAGGCGTACGGCGTCTTCGACGATGAGCGAGGCTGCGCCCAGCGGTCGACGTTCATCGTGGACCGCTCCGGCGTGGTGCGATGGAGCGTCCACAAGCCGATGCCGGAGGCCCGCGACCTCGAGGAGCAGGCCCGCGTGCTGGCCGAGGTCGCCTGACCTCGCCGACCCGGCGGTGGCGGGTGGCAGCCGGGACCCCGTCCGCGGATCGGGGCGAGGCGAACGGGGCCGGGTGCCCACGCCGGGGGGGACGTGGGGCTCTTCAAGTCTCTCCCCGCCCTCCCGCCCGGACAAGGCGACGCGCCTACAGCCCGAACGCGGTTCTCAGGTCGGGGGCGCCGGCGGCCTCGCCCAGCGGCGTGACCCCGAGGACCTCGGCGATGTAGCGGTTCAGCGAGTAGTGCGTGAGCGGCGTGTCGACGACCTTGCCGGTGAGCGCCGGGGTCAGCACGGAGGTCAGCACCGTGTTGCCGGAATGCTTGTCGTCCTCGTCGGCGGTCACCACCACGACGAGCCTGCCGCTGGTGAAGTCGTCGCTGCCCAGCACCGGGGTCAGCTGCCGGTCCAGCCACGCGTCGGCGGCGGCCAGGGAGCCGTTGTGGGCGTCGTGATCGAGGTTGGGGACCAGGAACCCGACGTTCGGCAGCACGTTGTCCGCGGCGTCCTCGGTGAACGCGGACAGCGGCAGGTCGAAGCGCTGGCAGTCCTTGCGTCCCGACTTGAAGTACACCCACGGGTTGTGCCGTACCGCGTACACCGGCGTGCCCACCGACCGGTCCGGGTAGTCATAGACGTGGCAGCTCTGCGGCATCGACTCGGCGTAGGTCCCCGCCGTCTTGCCGGCCGCGAGGGCCTCGTCGAACACTGACTTCGCGGACCCGATGTCGCCGAAGTGCGCCGCCGGCGCCTTGTCGTCGGAGATCCCGAAGGTCGACCCGCCGGCGATGGCAAGGTAGTTGGGCTCGCTCGGGTGGGCGATCGCCTTCCAGTTCGTGGCATAGCCGTACTTGTCCGACACGCCTGCCAGGAACGGCATCCCCTTCCGCATCTGCGCGTAGGAGTGGTTCTCCTCGATCACCACGAGGACCTTCGTCGGCTGCACCGTCGATGTGCTGGCTCTTGCAGAGGCCGAGGACGATGCGCCGGTATGGCGGTCCGCAGGCGCGGCCTTCTGGTCCCCCGAGCTGCTGCATCCGGCCAGCAGCGCCAGTGCGGCGAGGACCGACGCTACGCCCGTGACTCTCATGCAGGCCACGGTATCCACCGCGCCTGAAGCCGGCATGAACACTCGGAAATCGGTGGCGCAGGGTGGGCGCAGCAGGGATCGAACCTGCGACCACCTCCTTGTAAGGGAGGTGCTCTGCCGCTGAGCTATACGCCCTCGAAGCGCGGGTCAGCCTACGCGAGCCCGGCGATCGGACCGACCGGCGGTGGGCGCAAAAAAGACAACGACCGCCAGCGTCTCGGGTCACCAGCGGTCGTTGCAAGAACTATTCAACTACTACGACGGCCCTCGTGTCAGAGGTTTTCGCGAAATCAGGAAACCTTTACCTGGCGGCCCCCCCACTACGCTGCCCGGCATGGACCTGCGCCTCGCCGACGTCACGGGACTGCTCGACGAGTGGTACGACCCGGCCTGGGCCGCCGAGTGGGACGCCGTGGGGCTGGTCTGCGGCGACCCGTCGCAGCCGGTCCGCAAGGTACTCCTGGCGGTCGACCCCGCTCCCGAGGTGGCCGCGGAGGCCGTCGAGTGGGGCGCCGACCTGCTCGTCTGCCACCACCCCCTGCTGCTCACCCCGGTCCACGGGATCCCCGCCACCACGCCCAAGGGACGGGTTGTGCACGACCTGGTCCGCGCCGGGGTCGCGCTGCTGACCGCCCACACGAACGCGGACGTGCCCCGCGACGGCGTCAACGAGGCGCTCGCCCTCGCCGTGGGGATCCAGGACCCCCAGGTCGTCGTCGACACCGACGACCGCAGCGAGCGGCGCGTCGACAAGCTCGTCACCTTCGTGCCGGACGAGCAGGCCGAGGCCGTACGGCGTGCGATCACCGAGGCCGGTGCGGGGCACATCGGCGCCTACGCCGGGTGCACCTTCACCTCGACGGGAGAGGGCCGGTTCAGACCACTGCCCGGTGCCCAGCCCGTGATCGGCCGGGTCGGTGAGGCCGAGGTCGTCGCCGAGTCGAGGGTGGAGGCGGTGTTCCCGCGCCGGCTGCGTCGCCAGGTGGTCGACGCGCTCCTCGCTGCTCACCCCTACGAGCAGGTGGCGTACGACGTCCTGGAGCTGGCCCCGCCGCCCGATGGGCAATCGACCCGGGGCCACGGACGCATCGGCCGGCTGGCGGCCCCGACCACGCTGCGCGAGTTCGCGCGATCGGTCCACGCTTCGCTCCCGGCCACCGCCCACGGGGTGCGGGTGGCCGGGGACCCGGACCGCCGGGTCGAGACCGTGGTCGTCGGCAGCGGTTCCGGTGACTTCATGCTGGGCGACGTGCTGCGCTCGGGTGCGGACGTCTACCTCACCTCCGACCTGCGGCACCACCGGGCCGCGGAGTTCCTCGAGCAGGGCGGTCCCGCGCTCGTCGACGTCGCGCACTGGGCGGCCGAGTGGACCTGGCTGCCCGTGGTGGAGGCCAAGTTGCGCCACGCGGCTCGCGAGCGGGGCGCTACGGTGGAGACCCGCGTGAGTGCGGTCGTGACCGACCCGTGGACCTTCCGGGTCGACTGACCGGACCCCGCCCATCCCGTACGACGACCCCGCAGGGAGCATCCGCTGAAAGCCGACGCGTTCTCGCAGCTGAAGCTGCTCGACGTCCAGGAGCTCGACGCCCGGCTGGACCAGCTGCGGCACCGGCTGGGGCACCTTCCGGAGACCCAGGAGATCGCCGCGCTGACCTCGGAGCGTGCCCAGGTCGACGGCCGGGCCCGTGACGCCCAGATCCGCATCGACGACCTCACCCGTGAGCAGCGCAAGGCCGACGCCGACGTGGAGCAGGTCAAGACCCGCCGCGTCCGGGACCAGGACCGGATGGACCGAGGCCTGGTGACGAACCCGAAGGACCTCGAGCGGATGCAGCAGGAGCTCGTCTCGCTGAGCCGCCGGATCGCCGAGCTCGAGGACACCGAGCTCGAGGTCATGGAGCAGCTCGAAGCGGTCCAGGCCGAGCAGGCGGGGCACCGCGAGCGGCTGGCGGCCATCGACGACCGCATCGGCGAGCTGACTGCGTCCCTCGACGCCAAGGCCAAGGAGATCGAGGAGCAGGCGGCCCTCGCGACCGAGGAGCGCGCCCGGTCCGTCCAGGGGCTCCCCGCCGACCTGCTGAGCCTCTACGAGAAGCTGCGCGCGCAGAAGGGCGGGGTCGGCGCCGCCGCCCTGGTCCGCCGGCGCTGCACCGGCTGCAGCCTGGAGCTGACCGCGGCCGACCTGAACGCCATCTCCCGGGCGCCGCTGGACGAGGTGCTGCGGTGCGAGGAGTGCAACCGGATCCTGGTCCGCACGTCGGAGTCCGGGATCTGATGGGTGCGCCTCGGTCCGTGCTGGTCGAGGCGGACGGCGGCTCGCGCGGCAACCCGGGGCCGGCTGCGTACGGCGCCGTGCTCCTCGATGCGGACACCCGCGAGGTGATCGCGGAGCGCGCAGAGCGCCTGGGCCGGGCGACGAACAACGTCGCCGAGTACAACGGTCTGATCGCCGGCCTCGAGCTCTATCACGAGCACACTCCGGACGCGCGGCTCGAGGTCCGCATGGACTCCAAGCTCGTCGTCGAGCAGATGTCGGGTCGCTGGAAGGTCAAGCACCCGGACATGGTCCCGCTGTGGGCCCGTGCCCGGGAGCTCACGCCCGCCGGTACGACGTACACCTGGATCCCGCGCGCGCAGAACGCCCACGCCGACCGCATCCTCAACGAGGCGCTGGACGCCCAGCCCGCTCGAGAGCGGCCGCCCGCGAAGCAGCCCGGTCGGCAGACGGGGAACCGCGGCTGGGCACCCCCGAGCATCGCCACGACGCTGGTCCTGGTGCGGCACGGCGCGACCCCGCACACGGTCGACAAGCGCTTCTCCGGCGGCCTGGCCGGCAGCAACCCGGGTCTGGCCGACGAGGGGCGCGACCAGGTCCGCAGCACCGCGGACTGGCTGTCGCCGCTGGCCGGGGACATCGACGTGGTCGTCTCCTCCCCGGTCCGCCGGACCCGCGAGTCGGCGGAGATCATCGGTGCCCGGATCGGTCGGGAGGTCCGGGTCGAGGAGGGGCTCGCGGAGATGGAGTTCGGGTCCTGGGACGGGCTGAACTTCGACGAGGTCCGCCGGCGCTACCCCGACGAGCTGGACGCGTGGCTGGGGTCGCTCGACCAGGCGGCCGGTGGCGGCGAGTCGTTCCGGGTGGTGGAGAAGCGCGTCCTGGCCAGCCTGGACCGGCTGCTCGAGGAGTACGCCGGCCGCACCGTCCTCGTGGTCAGCCACGTCACGCCGATCAAGGTCCTCGTCGCCCGGGCGCTGCGGGCGCCGCTGGACTCGGTGCACCGGATGGAGATGGCGCCCGCGTCGGTGACGGTCCTCTCGTTCTTCGAGGACGGCTCCTCGGTGCTGCGATTGTTCAACGCGCGGCCCACCGAGGCCGCCTTCACAGTGCGCTGACGACCACGTCGAGCCGGGTCCCGTGCCGGTCCGCGGGGCCCTCCTCCACCTTCCAGCCGAGGGACCTGAGGTGGTCGGCGAAGCGGCCCGGGCTCCTCGGCGCCGTACCCTCGCGGAGCAGGTCGCGCACGACGCGGCCCTTGGTGGCCTTGTTGAAGTGGGAGACGGTACGGCGGACGCCGTCCACCTCGTGCAGCACCCGCAGCGTCACCACTCGAGCCGCGACGTCCGGCGCAGGCCGCCAGAAGGGCGTGTACGTGGTCGAGCGAAGGTCCACGAGCAGCCCCGTCCCGGCGGCCGTGCGCACGCTCGTGTCGAGCCGGGCTCCCCAGTAGGTCGACACCGGGCCGACACCGGCCAGCGTCACCTCGCCGGAGAGCCGGTAGGCCGGGATCCGGTCCGAGGGTCGCAGCAGCCCGAACAGCGCCGAGGTGACCGCCAGCCAGGTGGTGGCACGGCGACGCGCCGGGGCATCCAGCGAACCCAGGTCCAGGGCTTCGTAGAGGACGCCGCTGTAGACCCGGTCCGCCCGTGCCGTGGGCGCGGAGCGCAGGAGCGCGTCGACGGCCACCTCGGCAACCTGGGTCGTGCCCAGCCCGAGGACCTGCGCCGCGACGTCCGGCTCCCGGCTCGTGCACAGGTCGATGAGCGCGTCGAGCACGACGTCGCGGTCGTCGCGGAGGTCGGGGAAGCTGAGCGAGGGCAGGTGCAGCGGACTGCCGCGCCGGGGGGCCCGTTTTCCCTCCGACGGTGGCAGGAGGATGAGCACCGGGCCACCCTATGCTGGCCGCAGCCGAGCACAGGTAGGGGTGAGGTCTCGTGCCGAGACGAGTCATCAAGGTCCACCACGCCGACGGGGACCCGCTGCGGGAGGGCGTCGCGCTCGTCCAGCGGGAGCTCGAGATCACCCCCGAGTTCCCCGCGGAGGTCGAGCGCGCGGCGAAGCAGGCGGCCGGGAACCCCAGGCTCCCGCGGCTGGACCGCAGCGACATCCCGTTCGTGACCATCGACCCCGAGTCGTCCCTCGACCTCGACCAGGCCCTGCACATCGCGCGCGCGGGCAGCGGGTACGTCCTGCACTACGCGATCGCCGACGTGGCCGCCTTCGTCGCTCCGGGCGACCCGGTGGACGTGGAGGCCAACCGTCGCGGCGAGACGCTCTACGCGGCCGACTCCAAGGTCCCGCTCCATCCGACGGTCCTCTCCGAGGGCGCCGCCTCCCTGCTTCCCGACACGCTTCGCCCCGCCCTGCTCTGGACCATCGGGGTCGACGGCGACGGGGAGGGCACCGACGTGCACGTCGAGAGAGCGCTGGTCCGCAGCCGCGCGAAGCTCGACTACGAGAGCGTCCAGAAGCAGGTCGACGCCGGCACCGCGGACGAGATGATCGGCCTGCTCGGAGAGCTGGGGGAGCTGCGGAAGAAGCGGGAGGCCGACCGCGGCGGGGTGTCCCTGCCGCTGCCGGAGCAGGAGATCGACGTCGACGGGAACGCCTGGTCGCTGAGCTTCCGCAGGATGCTCCCGGTCGAGGAGTGGAACGCACAGATCTCGCTGCTGACCGGTATGGCGGCCGCCTCCCTCATGGTCTACGCCCGCGTCGGCCTGCTGCGGACGCTCCCGCCGCCGGACCACCACGACGTCCTGCGCCTGCACCGCACGGCCAAGGCCCTGGACATCGACTGGCCCGCGGAGCAGCTCTACCCGGACTTCATCCGCTCGCTCGACCCCGGGCAGCCGCACCACGCCGCCATGGTGGTGGCCTGCACCCGGCTGCTGCGCGGTGCCGGCTACGTGGGGTTCAACGGTGCGACGCCCGAGCAGCCGGAGCACGCCGCCCTCGCATCCGAGTACGCCCACGTGACCGCGCCGCTCAGGAGGCTCGTCGACCGCTACGCCGGCGAGATCTGCGTCGCGCTGTGCGCCGGCGAGGAGGTCCCGGCCTGGGTCCTGGAGAAGCTCGACACCTTGCCGCGCACGATGCAGGCCGCGGACCAGAAGGCGCACCAGTACGAGAACGCCGTACTCGACCTCGTGGAGGCCGCAGTGCTGCAGCCCCACATAGGACAGGAGTTCCCCGGCGTGGTCGTGCAGGTCGACGAGGACGACCCGAAGCGCGGGGACATCGTGGTGCAGGAGCCGGCCATCGAGGGCCGGGTCACCTCGGCGACGGACCTCCCCCTCGGGACCGATGTGCGTGCCCGGCTGGCCGAGGCGGACATGCGCACGCGCACCGTCCGCTTCGAGCTCTGAGCCCTCCCCGCCGTACACTCGCTGCAGGATGAGCCGGCCGGGCGACCGCGGCGAGGGCAGCCTCGTCGAGGAAGGTCCGGGCTCCACAGGGCGAGGCGGTGGGTAACACCCACCCGGGGTGACCCGCGGGACAGTGCCACAGAAAGCAGACCGCCGCCCTGCTCAGCAGAGCGGTAAGGGTGAAACGGTGGTGTAAGAGACCACCAGCGCTCCGGGTGACCGGAGCGGCTCGGTAAACCCCGCCTGGAGCAAGGTCAAGAAGAGGAACCGGGGCGACCCGGTCCCTCGCGCGAGCGTTCGAGGGCGGCCCGCCCGAGCTCGCGGGTAGACCGCACGAGGCTGCCGGCGACGGCAGTCCTAGATGGATGGTCGCCGACCGTGGCACCGCAAGGTGCGCGGGGACAGAACCCGGCCTACAGGCCGGCTCATCCTCCACCCGGGTCGTCGCGAGAATGGACCAGGGGCACGCGGGTACCCGTGCGCATGAGTGCGGCAGCGGTGTCCGACCGACGGGTCCGGCCGACGGCGAGCACGTCGAGCCCCTTCGGGGCGTGCGACGGGCAGGTTCGCCGGGACACCACCGTGCAGGAGGCTGTCGGGATCCTGATGCACCGGCTCGACCTGTGCTCCGAGGACGCGTGCGCGCTGCTCAGCTCGAGCGCGACAGCGGTGGACCTCGATGCCGCGCAGCTGGCGCGGACCATCATCGCGGATCTGGAGAGCCGGAGCGGCGTCCATCCGCAGCCGTTGACAGTGGGAACGGTTGACTGATCGGCGGCTTCGCGACACGCTCGACCCGTCGCGGGGGACGCTCACGCAGTCGGGCCTCGGGTCTCCTCGAACTCGCCTGGGGGCGTGCACCATGGTGCAGGACGATCTCGGCGCCCCAGAGGAACAGCTCAAGCTCCCGGTCCGGCCGTTCGACTGGCCCTGGGACGTGCACGAGACCATCTGGCCCTGCCACCACTGCCTGGTATGGCGCGCCGAGCTGGTGTTCGACGGGCCCGACGACGCCCTGTGGATCCGGGAGTGGCACGCCGGTGACTGCGCTGTCTGGGCCGAGATCGACGGGCTGGACGCCTAGGCTGGCTAGGTAGGCAGCCCCGACTGGCGGAGGCTCCTCGTCCACCGTTCGGGTGCCCGGGCCGGCCGAACGGCTCAATCTCCTGGGGGTGGGGGCCAGGTACCGACCAGTTGCGTCCTGGTAGGGCAGATCGGGCCCTAGGTTCGTGGAGACGCGGCGTATCGGAATCCGCGCCCACCTCCACGCAAGGAATCCTCATGCTCCCCTCGTCTCGGTTCGCGGCTGTCGCCAAGTGGTCGTCCGTTCCCGCCGCACTCGTCCTCAGCTCCGCGCTGGTCTGGCACGCGTCGTACTCGGCGTTCAGCGCGACCGCCGACAACCCGGCCAGCAACTGGGCCGCCGGCACCGTGGCGCTCAGTGACGACGACAACAGCACCGCGCTGTTCTCCGCGACCAACCTCAAGCCCAGCTCCACCGGCACGAAGTGCATCGTGGTGACCTCCACCGGCAGCCTGCCCTCCACGGTCAAGCTGTACGGCACCAGCCCGGCGACCACGCTCGGGCTGAGCAGCTACCTGGACCTCGTGGTGGACGAGGGCACGGGCGGCTCGTTCGCCGGCTCCGGTCCGACCTCCTGCACCGGTTTCACCTCGACCGCGAACGCCTACACCGGCACGCTGGCGGCGTTCGGCACCGGCAAGACGAGCTTCGCCACCGGCGTGGGCAGCTGGGGGCCGGCCGCCGGGACCCAGACCCACACCTACCGGTTCACCTACACGGTCAACAGCGCCATCCCCAACAGCGCCCAGGGCGGCACGGCCGCCATCGGCTTCACGTGGGAGGCACAGAACTCCTGAGGACTGGGTCTGAGGTGGGACCACCCGCATGAACCAGAACTGGCGCACCGCGCGCAGCCACGGCTCCCCGCCGTGGAAGAAGGTGCGGACCTGGGTGTCGCTGCTCGCCCACGTGGCCGCCCGGACCTACCTCGGAGTCCTGCTGGGCTTCCTGCTGTGGACCCTGCTCCCGCTCGTCGTGGGTGGCCACACGTCGGTGGTGATGAGCGGCTCGATGATGCCGAACCTGCGGCCCGGGGACGCCATCGTGCGGACGTCCACCGATCCGGCCCACCTGAAGCCCGGTCAGATCGTCGCCGTCGATGACCCCGACCGCGCAGGCCGGCTGCGCATGCACCGGCTCGTCGAGACCCGCCCGGACGGCTCGCTGGTCCTGCGCGGCGATGCCAACGCGCGTCCGGACTCGACCCCGGTGCGGCCCGGCGCGGTCCGCGGGCTTGCGCGCCTGCGCGTGCCCTACGTGGCGCTGCCGGCCCTGTGGGTGCGCACCGGTCACCTCGGCTACGCGGCCCTGTGGCTGCTGCTCACCGGAGCCGCCGTGGTGCTCGCGGCCTCGCCGGGCCGCCCTGGCCGCCCCGACCTCCCCGAGCGACCCCGTGGCGGCGGCACCGGCCGCCGGAGCAGTGATAGTCACGTGGAGCCGACCGGGGGTCCGGTCCGCCCCTGGCGGCGCCGGTCCGCGGCCGTCGCGATGGCCGTCCCCGGCCTCCTCATCGGGCCGCTGGGGGGAGGTGTGGCGCTGGCCGCCTACAGCACCGTGTCGGCGAACCCGTCCTCGACCTTCGCCGCCGCCGCCAGCTTCTGCGCGACCCCCGGCACCACGACGCTGAACGCGACCGCGGACAGCACGGTCGCGCAGGCGACGGCGACCACGAACTCCGGCACGTCGACGACCCTGTCTGTGTCCTCGTCCAGCTCCGCGAACCAGCGGACGCTGGTCACCTTCGCCCTGCCCACGACCCCGGCGCACTGCACGGTGACCGCCGCGGTGCTCACCTTCGCGGTCAGCTCGGGCGTGGCGGGACGGACCTTGGGCGTGACCCCTGTCCCCACCAGCTGGACGGAGACCGGGGCCACCTGGACGAACCAGCCCACCGTGAGCGGCACGGCGATCACCGCGGGGTCCGTCGCAACCGGGTCGCTGTCGTTCGCCGTGACGAGCCAGGTGCAGGGGATGTACGCCGGCTCGAACTTCGGCTTCCTGGTGAAGGACCAGACGGAGAGCTCGGCCACCGCCAGGACACAGACGTTCTCCAGCCGGCAGGGCGCCACGCCGCCCAAGCTGGCGGTCACGTTCGGCTAGCCGACCGTGGCACCGTGGAGGGGGCCGGCCGGGGCGCGGGAATCGCGCGGCCCCGACCGGCGTTGAGCCCGAGGATTGGAGATGACCGTGGACCTGCCCACCTTCCTGACACCCGACCTCGACCCCAACCCCGTCGACGCCTACCGCCAGGCCTGGCTGCTCCTGAAGGAGCGTGAGCCGCGTCGTGCGATCGCGCTGCTCGACCCTGCTCTGGACGCGCAGCCGCAGTCGACCAGCCTGCGGACCTTGCGCGCCTGGGCGTACTTCCAGAGCGCCCAGCTGCAGCGAGCCGAGTCCGACCTCACCGCACTGGTGAACCAGTGCCCCACCGACGTGTGGGCCCGCTTCGCGCTCGGCCGGGTGCTGGAGCGGCAGTCCAGGTACGCCGACGCGCTCCCGCACCTGCGCCTCGCGGCCGTGATGTCCGGCGACGCCGAGCACGAGGCCGGGGTGCTCCGGGTCGAGCGACGGCTCGCCGAGTCCGACGGGTCGTACGACGACCTGGTCTGACCTCCAGCAACGATCAGGTCAGAACGTGTGCTCGGGGCCGGGGAACGTGCCGGCCGCCACATCGGCCGCGTAGTCGCGTGCCGCCTCGAGGAGCACGCCCCGCACGTCGGCGTACTGCTTGACGAACCGGGGGAGGCGGCCGGTGCGCAGCCCGGCCATGTCCTGCCAGACCAGCACCTGTGCGTCGCAGTCCGCGCCGGCGCCGATGCCGACCGTGGGGATGCTCAGCGTCTTGGTGATCTCGGCGGCCACGTCGCCGGGGACCATCTCCAGCACACAGGCGAAGGCCCCGGCGGCCTCGAGCGCCTCGGCATCGGCCAGCAGTCGCCGGCGGGTCTCGCCACGCCCCTGGACCCGGTAGCCGCCGAGCGTGTGCTCGGACTGCGGGGTGAAGCCGATGTGTGCCATCACCGGGATCCCGGAGTGGGTCAGCAGCTGCACCTGGGGAGCCATCTCGGTGCCACCCTCCAGCTTGACGGCGTGCGCGCCGGCCTCCTTCATGAACCGGACCGAGGTGTGGAAGCACTGCTCCGGGGACCCCTGGTAGGAGCCGAACGGGAGGTCCGCGACGACGAGCGCCCGCTGCGCGGACCGGCTGACCGCCCGCACCAGCGGGATCAGCTCGTCGACGGTGACGGGCAGCGACGTCTCGTTGGCGAAGACGTTGTTCGACGCGGAGTCGCCGACCAGCAGGACCGGGATCCCGGCCTCGTCGAAGATGGCCGCGGTGTACATGTCGTACGCCGTCAGCATCGCCCACTTCTCGCCGCGCTCCTTGAGCTCGCGCAGATGTGGCGTGCGGACCCGCCTGGGGCGCCGTCCCTCCCCGTCGCCGGCTCCGCTGCCGTACGGCGCGGTCGTCTCGCTCATGCTGCCCTCCGCCAGGTGTTCTCGAGGCTCCCTGGTGGAGTCCCCGGACCGTTCCTCAGGCTAGCCCCGGCCCGTCCGGGGGGAGGGTTTGGCAGACTCCCACCGTGGACTTCGACTCGGTGTACGACCAGGGCTTCGTGCGCGTCGCCGCCTGCACGGTCCCGATCGCCGTCGCGGACCCGCGGACCAACGCTGCGTCGGTGCTCGCGGAGGCCCGCGCCTGCCACGACGAGGGCGTCGCGGTCGCGCTGTTCCCGGAGCTGACCCTGGTCGGCTACTCGGTGGAGGACCTGGTGCTGCAGGAGGCGGTCCTCGACGCGGTCGAGGAGGCCCTCGCCGATCTGGCCGCCGCGTCGGCGGACCTGCGCCCGGTGCTGGTGGTGGGCGCGCCGCTGCGGCACGGCAACCGGGTCCTGAACGCCGCGGTGGTGATCGCGGGCGGGCGGGTGCTCGGGGTGGCCCCGAAGTCGTACCTCCCCACCTACCGGGAGTTCTACGAGAGCCGCTGGTTCGCGCCCGGTCGCGACCGTTCCGGGGAGAGCCTCGTCCTCGGCGGAGTTCCGGTGCCCCTGGGACCCGACCTGCTCTTCGCCGCACACGACGTGCCTGACCTCGTCCTGCACGTGGAGGTCTGCGAGGACATGTGGGTCCCGGTGCCGCCGAGCGCCGAGGCGGCACTCGCCGGGGCGACCGTGCTCCTGAACCTGTCCGGGAGCCCCATCACCGTCGGCCGCGCCGAGGACCGCAGGCTCCTCGTCCGGTCCGCGTCGATGCGGTGCCTCGCGGCCTATGCCTACGCCGCCGCCGGGGCCGGGGAGTCCACCACGGACCTGTCCTGGGACGGCCAGACCATGGTCTACGAGCTGGGCGAGCTGATGGCGGAGACCGAGCGTTTCCCCGACGGGCCGCGCCGCTCGGTCGCCGACGTCGACCTGATGCGGATCAGGCAGGAGCGGCTGCGGCAGGGCACCTTCGACGACAACCGGCGCGCCGGGACCGAGCGCGGCTCGTTCCGGACCATCGGTTTCGAGCTGTCCCCGCCGCCGGGGGACATCGGCCTGCGCCGCACGGTGGCCCGGTTCCCGTTCGTCCCGCACGACCCGGCGCGGCTGGCGCTCGACTGCTTCGAGGCCTACAACATCCAGGTGTCCGGCCTCGAGCAGCGGCTGCACGCCATCGGCCAGCCCAAGGTCGTGATCGGCGTCTCCGGCGGCCTGGACTCGACGCACGCGCTGATCGTCGCCGCCAACGCCATGGACCGGCTCGGTCGCCCGCGCAGCGACGTCCACGCCTTCACCCTGCCCGGGTTCGCGACGAGCGCCGAGACCAAGGACAACGCCACCCGGCTGTCCCGCTCGCTCGGCGTCACGTTCGAGGAGATCGACATCCGGCCGGCCGCGCGGCAGCTGCTGTCGGACCTCGGGCACCCGTTCGCCTCCGGCGAGCCGGTGTACGACGTGACGTTCGAGAACGTCCAGGCGGGGCTGCGGACCGACTACCTCTTCCGGCTCGCGAACCACCGCGGCGGAATCGTTCTGGGGACCGGTGACCTCTCGGAGCTGGCGCTGGGCTGGTCGACGTACGGCGTCGGCGACCAGATGTCGCACTACGGGGTCAACGCCGGGGTCCCCAAGACGCTGATGCAGCACCTCATCCGCTGGGTCGCGGGCACCGGCAAGTTCGACGCGGAGACCAGCACCGTCCTCGAGCAGATCCTGGAGCAGGAGATCTCGCCCGAGCTCGTCCCGGTCGCCGAGGGCGAGCGTCCGCAGAGCACCGAGGAGAAGATCGGGCCCTACAACCTCCAGGACTTCGCGCTGTTCCAGGTGCTGCGCTACGGTTTCCCTCCCAGCCGGATCGCGTTCCTGGCCCAGCACGCCTGGTGTGACGAGGACTCCGGGGAGTGGCCCGCCGGCATGGACGAGGATCAGCGGACGTCGTACGACCTGCCGACGATCCGGCACTGGCTCGAGGTGTTCCTGCAGAGGTTCTTCGCCTTCAGCCAGTTCAAGCGCTCGGCCCTGCCGAACGGCCCCAAGGTCACCGCGGGCGGGTCGCTGTCGCCCCGTGGCGACTGGCGGGCGCCCTCCGACGGCAACGCGACGGTGTGGCTCGAGGAGCTGCGGCGCAACGTGCCCGCCTGAGACACCAGACAACGACAGGAAGGCCCCGACAGATGGGCAAGCAGGAAGACTTCGTGCTCCGTGCACTCGAGGAGCGCGACGTCCGGTTCGTGCGGCTGTGGTTCACCGACGTGCTCGGCTACCTGAAGTCCGTGGCGATCGCACCCGCGGAGCTCGAGGGTGCCTTCGCCGAGGGCATCGGGTTCGACGGGTCGGCGATCGAGGGCTTCGCCCGGGTGTACGAGGCGGACATGCTCGCCAAGCCCGACCCGTCCACCTTCCAGATCCTCCCGTGGCGCGGCGAGGAGCCCAGCACTGCAAGGATGTTCTGCGACATCGTGATGCCGGACGGCTCGCCGTCCTACGCCGACCCCCGGTTCGTGCTGAAGCGGACCCTGTCCCGCGCCGCGGAGAACGGCTTCACCTTCTACACCCACCCCGAGATCGAGTTCTACCTCTTCAAGGACCATCCCGTCCCCGGTGCCGACCCGGTCCCGGTGGACCGCAGCGGCTACTTCGACCACACGGCGCAGAGCATGGGCTCGGACTTCCGCCGCGAGGCCATCACGATGCTGGAGGCGATGGGGATCTCGGTCGAGTTCTCCCACCACGAGGGAGGGCCGGGGCAGCAGGAGATCGACCTGCGGTACGCCGACGCGCTGTCCACCGCCGACAACATCATGACCTTCCGCACGGTGGTCCGGGAGGTGGCTCTCAGCCAGGGCATCTGGGCGACGTTCATGCCGAAGCCGTTCACCACCCATCCCGGCAGCGGCATGCACACGCACGTGTCGCTGTTCGAGGGCGACCGCAACGCCTTCTTCGCCGCCGGGGAGGAGTACCAGCTCTCCAAGACCGGCCGGCAGTTCATCGCCGGGATCCTGCGTCATGCCGCCGAGATCGCGGTGATCACCAACCAGTGGGTGAACTCCTACAAGCGGCTGATGTGGGGCGGCGAGGCGCCGTCATACATCTGCTGGGGCCACAACAACCGCTCGGCGATGATCCGGGTGCCGATGTACAAGCCCAACAAGGGCCAGTCGACACGGATGGAGCTGCGCACGATCGACTCGGCGTGCAACCCCTACCTGGCCTTCGCGGTGATGCTGGCCGCCGGCATGAAGGGCATCGAGGACGGCTATGCGCTCCCCCGTGAGGCGGAGGACGACGTGTGGTCGCTCACCGAGCGCGAGCGGAAGTCGTTGGGGATCGACCCCCTGCCCCGGAACCTGCACGAGGCCATCGCGGTGGCGGAGAGCTCCGAGCTGCTCGCCGAGACGCTCGGCGAGCACGTCTTCGACTTCTTCCTGCGCAACAAGCGGGCCGAGTGGGACGAGTACAGGGTGCAGGTCTCGACCTTCGAGCGCGACCGGATGCTTCCTCTGCTCTGACGCCGAGGAGGGGTCGGTGGAGATAGGTTTCCGGACGTGAGCACGTATCCGTTGTTGGTGGTCGAGCACGAGGCGCAGTGCCCTCCCGGCTGGTTGGGGGAGTGGCTGCTCGAGGAGGGCGAACGGCTCGACGTACGTCGTCCGTACGAAGCGGACCCGCTGCCGGGCGACCTGCGCGAGCACAGCGGGATGGTGGTGCTCGGCGGTGAGATGGGGGCGTACGACGACCGCGACCACCCGTGGCTCGCCGAGGTCAGGGCCCTCGTCGTGGCTGCGGTGGACGACGGCACGCCCGTGCTCGGCGTCTGCCTCGGGCACCAGCTGGCCGCCGTTGCCCTCGGCGGCGAGGTGGGCGCGAACCCCCACGGGCAGCAGATCGGCGTGCTGGACGTCGCCTGGACCCCGGCCGCCCACAAGGACCCGCTGCTGGGACCGCTGGCCCGCCGCGAGGCGCCCTCGCCCGCGGTGCAGTGGAACAACGACGTGGTGACCCGGCTGCCCGTGGGCGCGGTGGACCTCGCTCGCACCGGTCGCGGTGAGCTGCAGGCGGCACGCCTCGCGGACCGGGTGTGGGGGGTGCAGTGGCATCCCGAGGTGGGCGAGGAGATCATCCGGCCCTGGGCCGACCTCGACCGCGACGACGCCGTGGAGCGCGGGGTCGACGTCGACGCCTACGTCGAGCAGGTGGTCGCGGCGCGAGGGGAGCTCCGCGCCACCTGGCGCGTCCTCGCGCAGACGTTCGCGGCCCTTTGCCGAGCGCACGCGCGCGGAGAGACCGTCCCCGCGCAGGTGGCCCCGTAGTGACCAGTGGACGGGTCTCGACCACCGCCGGGCACCTCGCCCGGCTCGGGTTCGAGGATCCCGCCCGGTCCGGCGCCAGCCTGGACCGCCTCGGCCCGGTGGCCCGCGAGCTGGTCCACCTGCTCGCCGCCACCGCGGACCCTGACCAGGCGGCGGACGCGCTCGCCGACCTAGCGGACCGTGCGGAGGACCGGGCCGCCCTGCTCGAGGCCCTCGTCGAGGACGAGGGGACGGCCATGCGGCTGCTGTCCGTCCTCGGTGCGAGCAAGGCGCTCGGGGCCCATCTCGCGCGCCACCCGGACCATTGGCGGGACCTGACCGACCCGTTGCTCGGATCCACCCGGCCGACGTACCAGGCGATGCGCTCCGGGCTGCTGGGTGTGGTCGGGGCGGACCCCGCCGCCGCGGACCCGGTCGCGTCGGGGGAGGACGCCGCGTGCGTCGACGCCCTGAGGGTGGCGTACCGCCGGTGGCTGCTGCGGCTCGCCGCCCGGGACCTGTCCCACGACGTCGGCGTGGACGACGTGGCAGCGGAGCTCTCCGACCTCGCGGCAGGGACGCTGGAGGCGGCGCTGGCCGTCGCCCGGGCCCGCACCGGGGCTGCGGCGGACGGGACCCGGCTGGCCGTGATCGCGATGGGCAAGTGCGGGGGCCACGAGCTGAACTACGTCAGCGACGTCGACGTGGTGTTCGTGGCTGAGGCCGCCGACGGGCAGGACGAGCCCGCGGCGCTCCGGACCGCCACCGCGCTGGCCTCGAACCTGATGAAGGTGTGCGGCGACCACACCTCCGAGGGCACCATCTGGCCCGTCGACGCCGCCCTGCGGCCGGAGGGCCGGTCCGGGCCGCTCGTCCGGACTCTGGGCAGCCACGAGAGCTACTACCGGACCTGGGCCAAGACCTGGGAGTTCCAGGCGCTGCTGAAGGCCCGGCCGGTGGCCGGGGACCTGGCTCTCGGCGCCGAGTACATCGAGCGCATCGCCCCGCTGGTCTGGTCGGCCTCCCAGCGTGACGGCTTCGTCACCGACGTCCAGACGATGCGCCGACGCGTCCTGTCGCACATCCCGCCCGCCGAGGCCGCCCGGCAGATCAAGCTGGGTGCCGGTGGGCTGCGCGACGTCGAGTTCGCGGTGCAGCTCCTCCAGCTGGTACACGGCCGTGCGGACGAGTCCCTGCGCACGGCGGCCACCCTGTCCGCGCTCGCCCACCTGACCAGCGGGGGGTACGTCGGCCGGGAGGACGGGGCCGCCCTCGACGCCGCGTACCGCTTCCTGCGGACCCTGGAGCACCGCATGCAGCTGTGGGCGCTCAGACGCACGCACGTCCTCCCCGAGGACCACCGGTCCCTCCGCCGGCTCGGCCGATCGATGGGTATGACGCGCGATCCCGTCGAGGCGCTGGACGAGGCGTGGCGCCGGCACGGCCGCGAGGTGCGACGGCTCCACGAGAAGCTGTTCTACCGGCCGCTCCTCGCGGCGGTGGCCAAGCTCCCCACCGCCGAGGCCCGGCTCTCCCCGGAGTCCGCGCGGCAGCGGCTGTCCGCGCTCGGCTACCAGGACCCGGTCGCCGCGCTGCACCACCTCGAGGCGCTGACCTCCGGGGTCACCCGCACCGCCAGCATCCAGCGCGCCCTGCTGCCCGCGATGCTGGGCTGGTTCGCCGACGGCCCCAACCCGGACGCGGGCCTGCTCGGCTTCCGGCGGATCT
>JAWWPF010000216.1:0-6319 GCA_033850795.1 Nocardioidaceae bacterium
GGGGCCGGGGGTTCTCCGCGACCATGGACTGCTCCGGCAACGCGACCGCACGACACCTCGCCCTGTCGAGCACCGCGACCTGGGGACGCTGCGCCTTCGTCGGCGAAGGAGGGGACGTCGGGTTCGACGTATCCCAGCTGATGATCCACAAGCAGGTGACGCTGTACGGGTCGTGGGTCACCTCGCTGCGGCACATGTCGGACCTGATCGCGCACCTGGACCGCTGGCAGGTGCATCCCGAACGGATCGTGACGGACACCTTCAGCCTCGACCAGGCCTCCGAGGCCTACCGGCTGGCCGACTCCGGCACGGCCGGCAAGGTCGTGATCACCTTCCCCTGAGGGCCGCGCCGGTTTTCGATCCCCAGCTTCTCGTGGATCCGTGGCGGACCAGGGGCGGACGGCTCTACGGTGTGGCGATGCACCCGAGACTTCTCCGTCGAAGCCCGCGCTGGTCGAGCCGTGCCACTCGCGGGCGGTACCCGCTGACCGTGCCGCCGACCGCCCTGCCGACCGCCCTGCTCGCCCTTCTCATCTCCGGGCTGATCGTGCTGTCGGCCGGTCCGGGCCAGGCCGCGACGGTGGCGACGTCCCCAGCCACGTCGCCAGATACGTCGATCGCGACGTCGACCGCGACCACGACCACGGCAGCGAGGTCCACCGCCATCACGGCAGCGCAGCGTCGACTGAACGGTCTCGGCTGTGGGGCCGGGCCGGTCGACGGCAGGGTCGGGCTTCGGACGCGTACGGCGCTCGTCCGGTTCCAGTCGGCCAACCACCTCCGCCGGAGCGGCTCGCTCACCGCCGCGACCCGTCACCGGCTCAACGGCCCCGCCCCGGTGCGCTGCGACCGGCGGCCGGTCGTGAGGTCCGGGACGGGACGCCGGGCCGTGATCAGCCAGCGGGAGAACTACCTGTGGCTGGTCTCCGCGACCGGACGGGTCCTCGCCCAGGGCGGCATGGTCGACAACCCGGCGGTGCTGCGGCCCGGCACCTACCGGTCCGGGTCCGTGTGCGGCCGAGCCGCCCGGATCCGCAACAACAGCGACGCGAGCGGACGGCTGCGGCTGCACAACTTCGTGCGGTTCGCCCCGTGCGGGATCGGCTTCCACCAGATCCCGCAGTACCGGAGCACCGGCGCGCAGATCCACCCGGACTACCTGCTCGGGACCGACTACCGGGCCTCGCACGGCTGCATCCGGGTCAGCGGCTCCATGTCCGCGAAGATCTGGCGCTTCGTCGTACCCGGGACGAAGGTCGTGGTCCGCTGACTGGCTTCTGCACGGACCTGCTGCACGAACCTGCTGGGTGGACCTAGCGGGCAGTCGGCCTACTCCGGGACGTAGTTGAAGCTGTCCGGGTCCGGGCCGGTGCGCTCGCCGCGGTCGAGCCCGGTGATGTCGTCCATGTCGGTGGCGGAGAGCTCGAAGTCGAAGAGCGCGAAGTTCTCCTCGACCCGGCTCCGGGTGACCGACTTGGGGAAGACGATGTCACCGCGCTGGATGTGCCAGCGGAGCGTCACCTGCGCCGGTGTCCGGCCGAGGTTCTCGGCGATCCTGACGATGACCGGGTCTCCGAGGACCTTCCCCTGGGCGATCGGCGACCAGGCCTCCGTGGCGATACCGTGCTCGGCGTCGTACGCGCGGACCTCGTCGTTGGCGAGGTACGGGTGGATCTCCACCTGGTTCACGGCCGGCGTCACGGTGGTCTCGTCGCGCAGCCGGTTCAGGTGGTGCGGCTGGAAGTTGGAGACGCCGATGGCCCGGACCCGGCCGCTCTCGTACATCTTCTCCATCGCCTTCCAGGTCTCGACGTAGTCGAGCACGTCCGGCAGCGGCCAGTGCACCAGGAACAGGTCGACGTACCCGATGTCGAGGTCCTTGAGCGACTGGTCGAAGGCCGAGAGCGCCGCGTCGTACTCGTGGAAGGTGTTGTTCAGCTTGCTCGTCACGAAGATCTCGTCGCGGTCGATGCCGGAGGCGCGGACCGCCTCGCCGACCTCCTTCTCGTTGCCGTACATCTCCGCGGTGTCGATGTGCCGGTAGCCGACCTCGAGGGCCGCGAGGGTCGCGTCCCTGGTCTTCTCCGGCTCGATCTGGAACACGCCGAACCCGAGCTGCGGGATCTCGACACCGTTGTTGAGGGTGATGTTCGGTACGCCGGTCATGTGGCTCCTTCTCGTCCGTTCTCGTCTGGTACACCATCCCTTACCCAACACGCGCCATACGACGCGGTTTTTGGGCCCTGCCTGTTGCACACTCGCCTCGTGAACTTGTCATCTGGGAGCAGGCTGCTGGCCGGGTTGGCGCTGGTGGCCGTCGCGTCGACCGGCTGCGCCTCGACGGACAGCGGTAAGACGAACACCTCGGCCGACGCCACGGCGAGCCCGACCGGACCGGCCTCCTCGGGGTCCGCCTCGTCCGGCCCAGCGGGCTCGAGCCCGTCCTCCGCCATGTCGTCCAGCACGGCGAGCTCGGGATCGCCCTCGGGCATGGCCGAGCCGGCGGCCTGTCAGACGAGCGACCTGCGGGTCACCGTGTCAGCCGGCGACGGCGCGGCGGGCAGCACCTACTACTCGGTGCGGCTACGCAACACGTCGACGCATCCCTGTCGCACCGGAGGCTTCGGCGGTGTCTCTCTCGTCCGCGCCCCCCACGGCGCGCCGGTCGGAGCCCCCGCCGATCGGGTCAAGAAGAGTGCCGCGAAGCCGCTGACCCTGCGGCCCGGCGCTCGCGCCGAGGCGACCCTGCGCGTGACGAACGCGGACAACTACTCGGCCGCAAAGTGCAGCCCCACGCCGGTCAAGGGATTCCGCGTGTACCCGCCGAACGAGACCCGCTCGGCGTTCGTGGCGCAGGCCACCACCGGCTGCAAGTCCGCGAAGGTGCACCTGCTATCGCTCGAGCCGTACCGGCTCGTCGGCTGAGCGGCGCCCGTTTACCAGGGGCCCCGGGTAAACCGGTACACCACTGCCGTTGCAACGGCGGGGGTGTACCGGTTTTGTCGGGGGTGTACGGCGGTGGACTCGTCTCGACCAGGGGTGCGAGCCGTCGTCTTCCGCGGAGCGGGGCCGGATTACCAAGGGCCCCGGGTAAACCGGCACACCACTGCCGTTGCAACGGCGGGGGTGTACCGGTTTTGTTGCGTGTGTACGGCGTACCGGCGGGACGTCACACCGCTGACCGTCGTCCCGGGCGGCGACGGGTCACGAGGTCCCGCGAGCCCACCGCCTGAGCTCTGCACCGTCCGCGTCGAGCGTCGGCGGCGGGGTGTGCGAGTCCCGGGTGACCTCCCGGCCGGAGCGGTCGAAGAAGCGCAGCGGCGGTCCCGGCAGGGTCAGCGGGCCCAGGGTCTCGTGGTCCACCGAGATCTTCAGGCACTGGCTGTCGACCTGGTCCCAGGCGTAGACCTCGTCCAGGCTGCGTACCTTGCCGGCGGGGATGCCGACGTCGTTCAGGTGCGCCAGCAGGTCCGCGGCGCCCCAGGACGCGAACGTCCGCTCGACGACCTCGATCGTGCGCTCCCGGTTGGCGACCCGCTCACCGTTCGTGGCGAGCCCGGGCATCGCCGGGTCCACGTCGAAGGCCGCGCAGAAGCGGCGCCAGAGCCCCTCGCTGCCGAGCGCGATCTGCACGCTGCCGTCGGCGCAGTGGAAGAGGCCGTACGGCGCGATCGAGGCGTGATGGTTGCCCTGCGCGCGGCCCACCTCCCCGGCCACCGTCCACCTGGTCCCCTGGAAGGCATGCACGCCGACCGTCGCCGCGAGCAGTGAGGTCCGTACCACGGTGCCCTCGCCGGTGCGCTCGCGTTCGACGAGCGCGGCGAGGACGCCGTACGCGCCGTACATCCCGGCCAACATGTCGGAGATCGGGACGCCGACCTTCTGGGGATCCTCCGGTCCCGAACCGGTCAGGGACATCAGACCGGCCTCGCCCTGCGCGATCTGGTCGTAGCCGGCGCGCCCGCCCTCGGGGCCGTCGTGACCGAACCCGGTGATCGAGAGGATCACCAACCGCGGGTTGACCTCCTGCAGGTGCTCGAAGCCGAGGCCCAGACGGTCCAGCACGCCCGTGCGGAAGTTCTCCACCAGGACGTCCGCACGACGGACGAGGCCCAGCAGCACGTCGAGGTCGGCCTCCGCCTTGAGGTCCAGCGTGATGGACTCCTTGTTGCGGTTCGTGGACAGGAAGTACGTCGACTCGCGGCTGCCGCCGTCCGGAGGGTCGATGAACGGCGGGCCCCAACCGCGGGTGTCGTCGCCCGTGCCGGGCGCCTCGACCTTGATCACGCGGGCCCCGAGGTCGCCGAGCATCATCGTGGCGTGCGGGCCGGCGAGCGCGCGGGAGAGGTCCACCACGACAACGCCGTCGAGCGGGCCCGGTCGAGCTTCGGCGGCGTCCATCGGCGTCCCCGTCACCCGACGGGTGCGGGCTCGGCCCGGTTCCGGTCGGGTCGACGGCGCTCTGCCCGGTGCCGCCCTCCCTTGGGCCGTGCCGACCCTGCCCCGTGGTGACCTTCGAAGTCGCGGGCCCGGATCAGGAACAGGCAGCAGACCCCGGCTATGAGCGCGATCAGCGCCGCGATGGTGGTGATGTGGTTGAGGGCATCCACGAAGCTCTTCGTGGCGGCCTGGGAGATCACGGCACGGGCCGAATCAGGCGTGCGGGCGAGCACGGCACCGATCTGGCCGTTGGTCACCGCGTCAGCCACCTGCCCGGCGCGGGCCGCACCGGGTGTGCCAGCGAGCGAGCTGTGGATCCCGTTGGCGACGTGGGTGGCGAAGATCGAGCCGAGCGCGGCGATGCCCGTGGCGATCCCGACCTGCCGGAAGGTGGAGTTGACGCCGGACGCCATACCAGACCGCTCAGGCCGTACGACGCCCACCGCGGTCGACGCCAGAGGAACGTTGATCAGCCCCACTCCGAGGCCACAGACGATGAGGCCCGGGATGAGGTGCCTCCACTGGGAGGGGTCGGGGCTCGAGGCGATGCCGCGGAGCAGGAAGAGGCCGATCGCGGTGATGAAGAAACCGGGAGAGATGAGCCACTTGGTCGGCACGTGGCTGGTCAGCCGGCCGGCGATGATCGCCGCGACGAACGACATGCCGGAGAGGAACAGGAACCGGACGCCGGACCCGATCGCGGAGAAGCCGAGGACGTTCTGGACGTAGATGATGAGGTAGGTCAGCAGGGAGAAGATCGAGGCGGAGACCCCCACCGCGGCGATGAGACCACCGACGAAGGTGGGGTTGCGGAGCAGGCCGAGGTCGAACATCGGGGACTCCTGCAACAGCTGGCTGACCACGAAGGCGACCAGCAGGACGGCCGACGCGACGAAGCTGGTGACCACGAGGCTGTTGGTCCAGCCGTCGACGCCGCCGCGGATCAGGCCGAGGACCAGCAGAGCGAGCCCCGAGCTGAAGGTGACGAAGCCCAGCCAGTCGGGTCGCCCTGCGTACGGGTTGCGGGTCTCCTCGACCTTGCCGAGCGTGACCGCCAGGGCCAGGACGCAGATGGGGATGTTCACCCAGAAGATCCAGTGCCAGGACAGGCCGCTGGTCAGGACCCCACCCAGGACCGGACCCACCGCGACCGCGACGCCGGTCGTGGCGCCGAAGAACGCGAAGGCGGTGCCGCGCTCCTTGCCGCTGAACGCCCCGGAGAGGAGCGCCAGCGCGGTCGCGAACATGACCGCACCGCCGACCCCCTGGGCAGCGCGGGAGATCGACAGGAACAGCACATTGGGCGCCAGACCGCAGAAGAGCGAGCCGACCGTGAAGATCACCGTGCCGATGGCGAACAGCCGCTTGCGGCCGTACCTGTCGGCCAGCGACCCGGCGGTCAGCTGCAGCGCGGCCAGGGTCAGCGCGTAGGCGTCGATGACCCACTGCAGGTCGGACAGCGAGGCGGTCAGGTCACGCTGGATGTCCGGGAGCGCGACGTTGACGATCGTGATGTCGAGCAACAGCATGAACACACCGGTGCAGACCGCGACGAGGGTCCACCACTTGCTGGCCATCTGCACTCCTGACTCCATCCACTGCTGCTCCGCCGAGACCGGATGATTATCCGCGACACCTCAGAACATCCTCCCTCGGGCCACCGACAGCAGGGGCGCCCAGCCTCGGCTCCAGAGCCTCCCAGACCGATTTCGCCGCTCCGCGGAGGGCACGTTAGACTTCCCGAGGCCCAGCGCTCGTAGCTCAACGGATAGAGCATCTGACTACGGATCAGAAGGTTGGGGGTTCGAATCCCTCCGAGCGCGCTCTGTGATGTCTCAAGACATCGGCGACAGCCGGACCCACGTTGGTGGGTCGGGCT
>JAWWPF010000222.1:0-3195 GCA_033850795.1 Nocardioidaceae bacterium
TCGAGGCCGCTACGAGCCGCCGGCAGGGCCGCCTGCACCGCCGACCGGACGTCGGCGTCGGTCTTGGTCAAGGGCACATCACGCCGCGTAGAGCCGCAGGTCCGAGGCGAACCGCTCGGTCATCTCGATCACCCGTTGCAGCTCGTGGTGGCGGACGATGACGATCCCGTCCCCGACGGTGGTGGCCCGCCAGTCGCGCCGTGGCGCCCCGACGGGGAGCAGGTCCACCAGGACCACGGCGTCGCCGTAGGCGGCGAGCAGCTCGTCGAGCCCGTCCCTCGAGGTGATCCGCCCGGACCCGTGCGCCCTCTTGCAGATGCTGCCGACGTTGTGCCGGTGCTCGAGCTGCTGCATCCGGCCGTGGACCACGGCCTCGGCCCAGCCGACGTACACGTCCCCGTCGGTGTTGAAGTTCATCATGTCCACGACCCGCACCCCGGGTGGCCGGGCCGCGATCTCCCCGAAGACGACCTCCCCGTCGGACTTGCGGTACCACTCCATGTGGGTGAACCCGGTCTCGAACCCGAGCGCCTCGAGCACCTGCTCCCCCATCCGCCGACCGTCCTGGAGGTAGGGAACTTCGAGGTCGCGCAGCGAGAGCCCCACGGGGCTGACCCACTCGTGCATGCTCATCTCCAGCGGGCGCGGACGGTAGAGCAGCACGTGCTCGAACAGGATCCGGCCGCCGGCGCAGACGGTGTCGTAGGTGAGCTCCTCGGCCTCCACGAACTCCTCCACGCTCACCTCGGGCACGTGCCGCAGCAGCGGCAGGACCTCCGCGAGCTCGGTGGCCGAGTCGACGCGGTAGGTGTCGGCCGACCCGGCGCCGGCGATGGGCTTGACGATGAGCGGGTAGCCGATGCGCTCCGCGGTCTCCCAGATCTCGGCCACGGTCGTCGCGCTCGCGTGCCACGGCGTGCGGATCCCGGCGGCGTCCAGCCTCCGCTTCATCAGCTCCTTGTCGCGGAACGGCAGCGTCTGCTCCACGGTCATGCCGGGCAGCCCGAACGCCTCCCGCATCCGTGCCGCCAGGACCATGTAGGGCTCCCACAGGCACTCGACCTGGTCGATCCGGACGTGCCGCGACAGCCCCTGCAGCGCGGCCAGCACGGCCCCCTCGTCGGCCAGCGAGACGTGCTCGTAGTGCGTCAGGCCCTCACGTGCAGGGCCCGGGAGCGCGTCGCGGGGCTGGTCGCCGACCCCGATCACGGTGGCCCCGACCGTGGCGAGTGCCCGGGTGAAGTAGGACATCTCCTGCGGGTAGCCCGGTGAGATCATCACCACGTTGGTCACAGCGCCTCCACGAGCTCGATGCGGATCCCGTTGATGACCCGGTGCAGGGCATCCAGCACGACGCCCGTGTCCGGGTCGCGCACCATGACGTACCCCTGCCCGGTGTAGTCGGTGCCGGCCTCCTCGCCCTGCTTCGGAAGCCTCGACTCGACGACCAGGTGGCCGATCTGCCGGTTGAGGTCGTCGATCCCGTGCACCGCGCGGACCCGTCCCCGGCCCATGCCGCGCAGGTACGCCGTACCGGCGGCGGAGCGCCGCTCGGGCGGGTCGAACGAGCCGAGCACGACGAGCCGGGCCCAGCTCTCGTACAAGTCGAAGTCGTGCGCGTAGCCGTGCATCGAGGTCAGCTGCGCGCCCGGCGGCCGGGCCGCTACCTCGGACACCGCGACGGACCCGTCGGGACGCCGGAACCACTCCATGTGGGTGAGCGCGTCGCTCACCCCGAGCGCCCGCAGCGCCGCCGGCCCGACCTCGTGGATGCCCGCGTACTCCGGGCCGGAGGTGTCTCGCGGGAGCACCACGGTCCACTGGATCCAGGGGTTCCGCAGGACCTCCAGCGGCGGCGGGTGGTAGTCGGCGATCGAGGACCAGACCGTCCGACCGCCCAGGGTCACGCTGTCGAAGGTGTGCTCCTCGCCGACGAGGAACTCCTCGAGCAGCGCCGGGGAGTCCCCGCTCGGCGGCACGGCACCCAGCCAGCCGTCGAGCGCGTTGTCGTCATCGAGCCGGTACGTGGCCTGGGAGCCCGCGCCTGCCGGCGGCTTCGCCACCAGCGGGAAGCCGACCTCGGACGCGAAGCGCTTCGCCTGGGCGCCGTCATGCACGAGCGCGTGCCTGGCGCACGGCACGCCCGCGGCGCGCAGCACCTCCTTCATCCGCGGCTTGTCGCGCACGTTGACAGCGGTCTGGACGTCCATCCCCTCGATCCCCATCGCCTCACGCACCTGGGCGAGCGGCACCTGGAGCTGCTCGAGCGCGCCGACCAGCCGGTCCACCCGTCCCATCTGAGAGGCCAGCCCGGCCACGCCCTGCGAGATCTGTGCCGGGTCGAGCGCGTTGTCGACCCGCCAGTGCCCGGCCAGCCGGTGGCGGAGGTCAGGAGGGACCCGCTCGAGCGGGTCGCTGGTGACCAGGCCGATCCGCACGTCCGGCAGGGAGGCGGCTGACCTGACGAACCGCGCGGTGGCTTCGAGGAGGTACGGCGCGACGAACGCGGCGGCGACCATGCACGCGACGTTACCGGCACCGCGGGTCCTCGGGCAGCCCGGCCCAGGCCCGGGACTAGCATGCCGGGATGCGAGTGATCTTCGTCGAGCCCAGCTTCCCGAAGAACCAGCGCCAGTTCGTGCGAGCCCTGGCCGAGGTCGGCGCCGAGGTGATCGGCATCGGGGAGTCCGCGCAGGAGCACCTCGATGAGGAGCTGAAGAGCTGGATGGTGCACTACCACCAGGTGCCCAGCGTGGTCGACGTCGGCGCGATGACCGACGCGGTGCGGTGGGTGCAGGACAAGCTGTGGGTGGACCGCCTGGAGGCGACGATCGAGGCGCACACGCTCGCCGCCGCCGAGGTCCGGGAGACCTGCACCATCCCGGGGACCTCGCTGCGGACCGCCTGGCTGTGCCGCGACAAGCCGGCGATGAAGGAGGCGCTGCGCGCCGCCGGCGTACCCACCGCAGCGTCGACCGCGGCCGACAACGCCGACCAGGCGCGGGGGTTCGCCGACGCGGTCGGCTACCCGATCATCCTCAAGCCGCGCACCGGCGCGGGTGCGCTGGACACCACCCGCGTCGACGACCGTGAGCAGCTGGAGGCGGCCCTGGCCATGTTCGGCGGCAAGGGCGTCACGTCGATCGCGGTCGAGGAGTTCGTGGAGGGCCACGAGGGGTTCTACGACACGCTGTC
>JAWWPF010000016.1:0-2559 GCA_033850795.1 Nocardioidaceae bacterium
AAGGGCGGACAGCTGCGTGCCGATACCTGAGAGCCACCCGGCTTCGGACCACGCCCCAGGAGATCGACCATGAGCGCCTCGCAGACCCTTCCCGCCCGCACCGCCTCGAGCGGCTGGACTCCGGCCCAGAAGTTCGCCGGCGTCTTCGGAGTCGTCTACCTCCTGGTCGCCGTCGCGGGATTCGCGGTGACCGGCTTCTCCGACTTCGCCGGCCACCACTCGCACACGCTGCTGATCTTCGCCGTGAACCCCCTGCACAACGTCATCCACCTGGCGCTGGCCATCCTGTGGCTCGCCTGCGCGCCCCGGCACCGTGCCGCCCGCGTAGCGAATCTCGTCATCGGTGTCGTGCTGGGTCTGGTCACCGTGCTCGGGTTCTTCGGGGGCATGGGCATGCTCGGCATGGCCGGCCTGGCCGACCCGGACAACTTCCTGCACCTGATCACCGCCACGTTGGCGCTCTACTTCGGCTCGGTGGCCGCGGACCGCTGACGCGGCCGGGGTGGGCGGTGCGCCGTCCTTGACTAGTGATCCGCCCCACTATTCGATGATCGTCATGGGACACGCATGAGGGTGCAGATCGATCCGGGACGGTGCCAGGGTCACGGGCGCTGCTACGACCTCGCGCCTGACCTGTTCGGGGAGGACGAGGACGGCTACGCGACCTTGACCGACCTGACCGCCGACGGGCAGGTGCCGCCCGACCGCGAGGACGACGCCCGGCTGGCGGCGGCCAACTGCCCGGAATCGGCCATCAGGGTCACCGAGGGGGCCTGAGATGACCGACGACAGATTCGCCCAGGACTACACGGAGTTGCGCCGCGACCCCTCGCTCAACCGCTACAACGAGGTGATCACCGGGCCGGTGGCCGACTGGGCCACCGACTTCTCCCACCTCGAGCCGGAGTGGGCCGAGGGCGCCCCCGCGGTCTGGGACGACCTGCGCCAGCGATGCCCGATCGCGCACACCGACCGCTTCGGGGGCGCCTGGCTGCCCACACGGTTCGAGGACGTCGCAGCGATCGCCTACGACACCGAGCGCTTCTCCTCGCGGGCGATCATCGTGAGCAACTTCCGGCCCCCGCTGGATCTCGCGCCGGTCGGTGAGGTTCCGCCGATCTCCTCCGACCCGCCGTTCCACCACGACGCCCGCAAGCTCCTGCTCCCGGCATTCACGAAGAGCGCCGTCGGCCGGCAGGAGGAGGCCACGCGCGCCTTCTGCCATGTGCTGATCGACGGGTTCGAGGGCCGGGACGTCGTCGACGCGGCCGCGGAGTACGCCCAGCACATCCCGATGCGGGTCATCGCCGACATGCTCGGGTTCCCGCCCGAGGACGGGCCGCGGTTCGCCGTGTTCGTCGAGAACGCGCTGGAGGGCATCAACCTCCCGCCCGAGGAGCGGCTCGAGCGCGGGGCCCAGCTGTTCGACTACCTGTTCGCCCAGATCCGCGACCATGCGGCGAACCCACGGGACGACCTCACCAGCTACCTGATCGACGCCGAGCTGTACGGCCAGAAGCTGGAGCCCATCCACGTCGCCGGCACCATGGCCCTGCTGCTGATCGCCGGCATCGACACCACGTGGAGCGCGATCGGGGCGTCGCTGTGGCACCTGGCCGGTGCCCCGGAGGACCGGCGGCGACTCGTCGCCGACCGCGCACTGCTACCGATGGCGCTCGAGGAGTTCCTGCGCGCCTACGCCCCGGTGACCATGGCTCGGCTGGTCAAGGACGACATGGACTGGAACGGCGCGCCGATGAAGGCCGACGACTGGGTGCTGCTCCCGTTCCCGGCGGCCAACCGCGATCCCGAGCAGTTCGACCGCGCCGACGAGGTGGTGATCGACCGGCAGGTGAACCGGCACGCGGCCTTCGGCCTCGGCATCCACCGCTGCGTCGGATCGCACCTGGCCCGGATGGAACTGCGCGTGGCGCTCGAGGTGTGGCTCGAGCGCGTGCCGGAGTTCTCCCTCGCCGACCCGGCTGCGGTGGCCTGGTCGACCGGGCAGATCCGCGGTCCCCGGTTGCTTCCGCTACGCATCCGATGACGGCGCGAACCGGGGGGCGCCCGGGCCACTGAGGAGCCCGGCGGGAACGGTGCGACCGCAGAGCACCAGCAGGAGGGAGCGGGCCGAGCCGTGCAGCGGCTCGCCTTCGCCGAAGCTCCAGTCGAGGTCGTCGGCCTGCAGCCGGACACCGCTGAGGTCGACGCCGAAGTGCTTCCGGCTCCGGGGTGCCGACGCCGCGTCGAGGACGACGCGCAGCGCCGGCTCGCTCACCGGGTGCTCGACGCCGAGCGGGATGGTGATGTCCAGCCCGTGGACGACGTCGTGGGTGAGCGCGCCGGGCCGACCGCCGCCCGGGGGCTTCCACGGGTTGTTCTCGTTCGTGCGCCAGCCGTCGAGGAGCCGGTTCGGCGCGGCGGCGCCGTCCCGCCGGGCGACCCGGTCGGCCATGCGGGCGAAGTTGCCGCGCGAACGCAGCAGCTCGCCGAGGAACTTCGGCGCCGGGTAGCGGAACGGCATGGTCATGTGCGCCACGACCTCGCGCACCCGCCAGC
>JAWWPF010000357.1:0-3616 GCA_033850795.1 Nocardioidaceae bacterium
CTGGCGGACTGTGCCCGCGCCGAGAGCAAGTGCTTCGACACCAACGAGCATCGCGTGCAGCTTGAGCGCCTGAGCGCGCGGGTCACAGCGAAGTCGACAGGAAACACGTGACGAGCGACGGCACCCGGGTGGCCCTCGTCACGGGCGGAACCCGGGGGATCGGTCGCGCCATCACCAACCGGTTGACCCGTTCCGGTGTCGCGGTGGCAGCGGTCTACGCGCACGACGCTTCCGCCGCAGAGGTGCTCCGCGACGACGCCGAACGGTGCGGTGCCACGGTGACCCTGCACCAGTCCGACGTGGGACAGCCGCCCTCGTGCCTGAGGTTGGTCACCGAGGTCCTCGAGCAGCACGGTCGAGTGGACTATCTGGTCAACAACGCCGGCATGGTTATCGAGCAACGCCTGACCGAGATCAGCGCCGAGGACTGGCATCGGCAGCTCGCGGTGAACCTGTCCTCGGCGTTCTTCCTCAGCCAGGCCGCGCTGGCACACATGACGCAACGGCGTTTCGGCCGGGTGGTCAACATCGGCTCGGTGACGGCCCTAATGGGAAGCCCCGTGCAGGTCGCCTACGGTGCAGCCAAGGGCGGCATCGTCGGCCTGACCCGATCTACCGCCCGCGCCGTCGCCCGCAAGGGCATCACGGTGAACTGCGTGATCCCGGGCAGCTTCGACACCGACCTGTCGGCCGAGCTGACCCTCACCGACCGGGACGCAGTGACGTCGATGATCCCGGTCGGGCGCTGGGGCCGGCCCGAGGAACTGGCGCACGCGGTGGCGTTCCTGCTCGACGACCTCGCCTCCTACGTCACGGGAGCCGTCCTGACCGTCGACGGCGGCATGAGCATGGGCGGATGACGTGAACCGAACGCGACTCACTGCAGCCGACATCGTCGCGCCCCCGGTGGCGCCAGATCGCATGGCCGAATACCGACGCTTCGGCTACGTCAGCGACCTGACGATGTCCGCATCGGTCGTGCGGGCCGCTCGGCAGTGGGGCTCTCGACCGGCCCTCATCGAAGGTGACCACGAGTTCACCTATCAGGAACTGCTCGAGCTCGTCGAGCGCGCCGTGGGTTGGCTGGCCGCAGCAGGCATCGGGCCCGGTGACGTGGTGTGCTGGCAGACGCCCAACTGGTGGGAAGCCCACGTCCTCGGATTGGCGGTCTGGCATGCAGGCGCGGTCAGTTGCCCGATCGCCCCGTTCTACCGAGAACACGAACTGCGTCACGTGATCGAGCAGGTCAGGCCAGCGGCCGTGGTGACCGCCGAGACGTTCCGCGGCTTCGCCCACGCCGAGGCGTTCGACGACCTGCTCGCCGCCGCGGGTCTGGACGGCATCGCGCGCGTCGTGCTGCGCGGAACCCGGCCGGGTTGGTCGCCCTTCGACGTCGTCGTCTCCCACGGCCGGCGCCAGCAGTTCGCCCCCCTTGGCGCCGACGAACCCTGCCTGATCCTGTTCACCTCCGGGACCACCTCGGGGGCCAAGGCCGCAGTGCACTCCTCGCGCTCGCTGCTGGCCGAGACCCGCCAGCTCGCCGACGCGTGGGGACTGTCCTGGGAGGACGTCGCCTACATGGCCGCTCCGCTGCAGCACATCACCGGCGTGCTCAACGCGATGACCATCCCGCTGTTGGTCGGCGCATCTGCGGTGCTGGCCGAACGATGGGAACCCGACATCGCGGTGGCCGACATCATGCGTCACCGAGTGACGTATTCAGCGGGCGCCACGGTGTTCCTCCAGGAACTGACCGACGCCGCCCGCGCCGCCCGTGTGCACCTACCGTTGCGGATGTTCGCCTGCGGCGGAGCGACGGTACCGCGCGAGGTCATGGAGCGCAGCGAGGAGCAGGGAATTCCCGCCGCGCGGGTGTACGGCATGACCGAGCTTCCCACCGTGACGGTGATGAACCGCGCTTATCCGTTCGACCTACGCGCCCAAACCGACGGCGCGATCGCCCCCGGAGTGCAGGTCAGGGTCGTCGGGGCAGACGGCAAGGCGCTGTTGCCGGGTTCCGCAGGTGAACTGATGGTGCGCGGACCCGAGCAGATGCTGGGCTACCTCGACGCGGCAGCCAACCGGGCCGCCCTCGACGACGCCGGCTGGTTCGCCACCGGAGATGTCGGCATCGTCGACGGCGCCGGCTTCGTCACCATCACCGGGCGCCTGAAGGACGTCATCAACCGCGGCGGCGAGAAGTTCTCCGCCCGCGACATCGAAGACCTGCTCATCACCCACCCCGAGGTGCGCCACGCCGCCGTGGTAGCCGGACCCGACGCGAGATTCGGTGAGGTTCCCGTCGCGTTCGTCGTGCTCGACCATCCCGGTCAAGCGGTGGCCGACGACTTGGTCCGCCACCTGCACGTAACCGGACTGGCACGCCAAAAGACCCCCGTTGCATGGCATTTCGTAGACGCGTTGCCGATGACGCCGTCGGGCAAGGTGAAGAAGTTCGAGCTGGTCGCGACCGTCGCCACCGCAGAGAGGCAACGATGAACATCAACCAGTTTCGTGCCATGATGACCCTTGCCGAGGACATCGAGGGTCGCACGGTGCTGCCTGTGCCCGACGCAGGCGTCGAGCGGATCTTCGGCGGCCAGATCATGGCGCAGCTCATCGCCGCCGCCGCGCCGCCCGGATCGAGCAAGGCGGTGAAGTCACTGCAGATCGCGTTCCCCCGCGCCGGACGGGCCAGCGATCCGCTGTACCTAGATCTGGAGACCACCCACGACGGGCGCTCGGTGGGGCATCGGCGCGCGGTGGCATGGCAGGGCCAGGAGTCCGCACGGCGAGTTGTCGCCACCGCCTCGATCCTCGTCGACCAGGCCGACGACGGCTACGACCATCAGTACGGTCCCGTCGATGCCGGCGACCCCATGGCGGCCACACCCGTCGACTTCGCCGTCGTGCCGGGAGAGGCCCGCCTGATCGGCGACGTCGGTCTGGACGGTGACGACGCTGCGGCCGCCGAGCTGGCGTTCTGGATGCGCTGCCCCGACTTCACCGACACCTCGCTAGCCCGACCGGTCATTGCCTACATCTCGGACTGGCCGCTGATCGGAACGCTGCTCAAAGCGGTGCCCGGGGTGAGCCACCGCGACGCCCACGTCACCGTCCAAACCGGTGTGGTGACCCACTCGGTGTGGTTTCACCAGCCGTTCGACGTCGCCCACTGGCTGCGCGTGCAGATCCGTGGCGTACGCATCGTCGGTGGACGCGGCTTCGGCACTGGCGAGGTCTACACCCAGGCCGGATCACACGTGGCGTCCTTCGCGCAGGAAAACGTCATCAGGACCCCCCCGAAAGGAATGCACCCATGACAGCCCAACACTTCGTCCGCTACGACGTCGACGACAAGGTCGCGGTCATCACGTTGGACCGCCCCGAAGCCGCCAACGCCCAGACTCCCGGTGTCCTCAAGGACCTCGACGACGCCTGGCGGCGCGCCGACGGGGACCCCGAGGTCAGGGTCATCGTCTTCATGACCACCGGCAAGCACTTCTCCGCGGGGCACGACATGTCGGGTGTTGATCCCTCGGCCGATGGGCGCAACCTCAAGCCTGTCCGCACCGACGGCAAGCTCCTCGCCGAGGACTACTACGACTGGGAGACC
>JAWWPF010000363.1:0-14365 GCA_033850795.1 Nocardioidaceae bacterium
GGGTCAGCTCGCTGGTCGTGTCCACGTCAAACCTCTTCCCCGCCTGCCCAGGTGTACGAACACGGTCGACGCGAACACGTCTGCGCGAAGTCGGCCGGCGCTACCGCCGCTACGGGAAGACAACGGTGCGCTGGCCGTCGACGAAGACGCGGTGCTCGAGATGCCAGCGGACGGCGCGGGCGAGCGCTACGCACTCGAGGTCGCGGCCGACCGCCGCGAGTGCGGCGGGGGAGTGTGAGTGCCCGACCCGCGCGACCTCTTGCTCGATGATCGGCCCCTCGTCGAGGTCGGCCGTCACGTAGTGGGCCGTCGCGCCGATCAGCTTCACGCCGCGGTCGAACCCCTGGTGGCAGGGCCGCGCACCCTTGAAGCTGGGCCGGAACGAGTGGTGGATGTTGATCGCCCGCCCGCACAGCGCCCGGCAGGTGTCGTCGGACAGGACCTGCATGGAGCGGGCGAGCACCACGAGGTGCACGCCGAGGTCGTCGACCAGCCGGAGCATCTCGGCCTCCGCGCGGGCCATGCTTCCGGGCTCGGCGGTGACCGGGACGTGGTGGTACGGCACCCCGCATGACGTGGCCAGCGCCTCGCAGTCCAGGTGGTTGGAGACGATCCCCACGACGTCGATCTGCAGGGGGTGGTTGCTCCGCCGGAACAGCAGGTCGTTGAGGCAGTGGCTGAACGTCGAGGCCAGGATGAGGGTCCGGTACGGCGTCCCGCTGTCCACGGCGAACCTCACGCGCATGAAGAAGCGGTCCTCGGCGAGGTCGTCGAACTGCTGGCTCTCGAGGATGTTCCCGCGCTGTCGACCAGCATCCCGGTGACGGCGTGCACGATGCCCGGCCGGTCCGGACAGTCCAGGGTCGGCACGAACGACGGCGACGAAGCAGCGGGCTGCGGACGGCCGGTCATGCCGTCCGTAATCACCCGCCGGGCCGGCACGCGTCAACGATGGCTGAGCAGTTGCGGTCACCGAAACAGGTACTGTGATACGCAACACGGGTGCGCTACGGTCAGCCCATGCAGAACGCCACGGAGCTCTCGACCGGGCTTGCCAGCGGGCCGGCCCACGGCGTGTCTCCCGGGGTGGCGACGGGTGTGCAGTCGGTGGACCGGGCGCTGACGATCCTGGACATCCTCGCCAGGCTGGGCGAGGCCGGTGTCACGGAGATCGCCGGAGAGCTCGGCGTCCACAAGAGCACCGCCTTCAGGCTCGTCGCGACCCTGGAGTCCCACGGCATCGTCGAGCAGAACGAGGACCGCGGCAAGTACCGCCTCGGAGTGGGCGTGCTGCGGCTCGCCGGGGCCACCACCGCACGGCTCGACGTGGTGCAGGAGGCACGGCCGATCTGTCGCAAGCTGGCGGCCGACTCGGGTGAGACGGTCAACATCGCCGTACTCTCCGACCGGTCCGTGCTGTACGTCGACCAGGTCTCCGGGCAGTCCGCCCTGCAGGCGCACAACTGGGTGGGCCAGCACATCCCGCTGCACGCCACCTCCAACGGCAAGGTGCTCCTCAGCGGTCTGTCCGTCGACGAGGTGGACAGCCGGCTGCCGCGGCTGCCGTCGTACACGCCGGGCACGGTGACCACCAAGGCCAAGCTGCGCCGCGACCTGGCCGTGGTGCGCGAGCAGGGGTACGCCGTCGCGGTCGACGAGCTCGAGGTGGGGCTGACCGCGCTCGCGGCGCCGATTCGGAACGCGCACGGGGACGTGATCGCCTCGCTCAGCGTGTCGGGACCGACGTTCCGGCTGAACGACCTGAGGGTCAAGGAGCTGGTACCTGTGGTGCTCGACGCTGCCGACGAGGTGTCGAGAAGACTTGGTCACGGTTCGTCCTGAGCGCTTGACGGGGGTACGGCGAGCCGCAATTGTGTTGCGTGTAGCACGATGTGTTGCGACATACGCAACACATCGGAAGGGAAACGGACAAAGTGCCAGAGCTCTACATCGGGGGTCGATGGGTAGCCGCCACTGAGGGGGAGCGGCGCGAGATCCGCTGTCCCGCGGACGGGTCCCTCGTGGCCGAGGTCGACGAGGCCGGTCCCGAGGACACCCGGGCCGCGATCGCCGCGGCGCGGGAGAGCTTCGATGCGGGGACCTGGTCGAGCAGCTCGACGCTCGAGCGGGGCGCGCTGCTGCACCGCGTGGCCGACCTGCTGCTGCGGGACAAGGACGCGATCGCCCGGGCCGAGTCGCTCGACACCGGCAAGCGGCTCGTGGAGAGCTGCTACGACGTCGACGACGTGGTGGGCGTCTTCCGGCACTACGGCAACGTCGCGGCCCAGGACGCCGGCCGGGTCGTCGACACCGGTCGTCCCGACGTGGTCAGCCGGATCGTCCACGAGCCGATCGGGGTCTGCGGCCTGATCACGCCGTGGAACTACCCGTTGCTGCAGACCTCGTGGAAGGTGGCGCCCGCACTGGCCGCGGGCAACACGTTCGTCCTCAAGCCCAGCGAGCTGACGCCGCACACGGCGATCCTCCTGATGGGCCTGCTGGAGGAGGCCGGGCTGCCGGCCGGGGTCGGGAACCTGGTGATCGGCGCCGGTCCCCGGGCGGGCGCGCTGCTCAGCGAGGACCCCCGCGTCGACATGGTGTCGTTCACCGGCGGGGTCCCGACCGGCAAGCGGATCATGGCCTCGGCTGCCGCCACGGTGAAGAAGGTGGCGCTGGAGCTCGGCGGCAAGAACCCGAACGTGGTCTTCGCCGACGCCGACCTCGACGCCGCGCTCGACTTCGCGCTCACCGCGGTCTTCCTGCACTCCGGGCAGGTCTGCTCCGCGGGTGCCCGTCTGGTGATCGAGGAGTCGATCCACGACGACTTCGTCGACGAGGTGGTACGCCGCGCCGAGCGGATCCGGCTCGGGGGCCCCTTCGACGACAAGGCCGAGACCGGTCCGCTGATCTCCGCCCAGCACCTCGCCAAGGTCGAGGCGTACGTCGAGCGGGGACTGACCGAGGGCGCCAAGCTGCGCTGCGGCGGCGCGCGCTGCACCGCTCCTGAGCTGGCCGACGGCTTCTTCTACCCGCCGACCCTGCTCGACGGGTGTGACAGCTCGATGTCCGTCGTACGCGACGAGTCCTTCGGTCCGGTCCTCACCGTCGAGACGTTCCGCGACGAGGACGAGGCCGTGGAGACGGCCAACGACAGCGACTACGGGCTGGCCGGGGCGGTGTGGACGCAGAACGCGGGCAAGGCCGAGCGGGTCGCCGGCCGGATGCGCATGGGGACGGTGTGGATCAACGACTACCACCCCTATGTCCCGCAGGCGGAGTGGGGCGGCTACAAGCAGTCCGGCATCGGGCGCGAGCTCGGCGCTGCGGGGCTGGAGGAGTACCGCGAGACCAAGCACATCTGGCACAACGTGCGGCCCGAGCCGCAGCGCTGGTTCGACGGCGCCTGACCAAGACGGCGCGGGAGGGAGAGAAGGCGAGGCGATGAGCGACTCCAGGTACGACTACGTGATCGTGGGGGGTGGCTCGGCGGGCTGCGCCCTCGCGAACCGGCTCAGCGCCGACCCCTCGACCAGCGTGCTGGTGCTCGAGGCCGGACGCTCCGACATCAGGCTGGACCCGTTCATCCACATGCCCGCCGCGCTGCCGTACCCGATCGGCAACCGGCTCTACGACTGGAAGTACGAGTCGGAGCCGGAGCCCTACATGGACGGCCGGCGGGTCTACCACGCGCGCGGGAAAGTGCTCGGAGGCTCGAGCAGCATCAACGGGATGATCTTCCAGCGCGGGAACCCGATGGACTACGAGCGCTGGGCCGGCGACAAGGGCATGGAGTCCTGGGACTACGCGCACTGCCTGCCCTACTTCAAGCGCATGGAGACCTGCCTGGCGGGCGCGAACGAGTGGCGCGGCGGCAGCGGCCCGCTGATCCTGGAGCGCGGACCGGCGACGAGCCCGCTGTTCGGCGCCTTCTTCGAGGCGGTCCAGCAGGCCGGCCACCCGCTGACCGACGACGTCAACGGCTACCGCCAGGAGGGGTTCGCGGCCTTCGACCGCAACGTCCACCGGGGCCGGAGGCTGAGCGCGGCACGTGCCTACCTGCACCCGGTGATGAAGCGCCCCAACCTGCGCGTCGAGACCCTCGCCATGGTCACCGGTCTGGTGCTCGCGGGTGATCGCGTCACAGGTGTGGACTACCACCGGGCGGGGCGTGGGTCCCATCGGGTCCAGGCCGGCGAGGTCGTGCTGTGCGGCGGCGCGATCAACTCCCCGCAGCTGCTGCTGCTCTCCGGGATCGGGCCCCGCGAGGACCTCGAGAGGCTCGGCATCCCGGTGGTCGCCGACCTCCCCGGGGTCGGCAGCAACCTGCAGGACCACCTCGAGGTCTACATCCAGTACGCCAGCAAGCAGCCCGTCTCGATCGGTCCGTGGCTCAAGCACCGGCACAAGCCCCGGATCGGCGCGGAGTGGCTGTTCCTGCGCCGCGGGGTCGGGGCGTCCAACCACTTCGAGGCCGGCGGGTTCATCCGCAGCAACGACCTCGTCGACTACCCCAACCTGATGTTCCACTTCCTGCCCATCGCGATCCGCTACGACGGGTCCCGTCCGGCGGGGGAGCACGGCTACCAGGTGCACATCGGCCCGATGTACTCCGACGTGCGCGGCTCGGTGACCCTGAAGTCGCGTGACCCGCGCGAGCATCCCGCGCTGCGGTTCAACTACCTGTCGACCGAGAACGACCGCCGTGAGTGGATCGAGATGGTCCGCGCCGCCCGGCACATCCTGAACCAGCCGGCCTTCGCCGCCTTCAACGCCGGCGAGCTCTCGCCGGGCCCGTCGGTGGAGACCGACCAGGAGATTCTGGACTGGGTCGCCAAGGACGCCGAGACCGCGCTGCACCCGTCCTGCACGGCCCGGATGGGTGTCGACGACATGTCCGTGCTCGACCCCGAGACCATGCGCGTCCACGGCGTGGAGGGGCTGCGGGTCGTCGACGCCTCGGCCATGCCCTACATCACCAACGGCAACATCTACGCGCCGGTGATGATGCTGGCGGAGAAGGCCGCCGACCTGATCGCCGGGAACACGCCGTTGCCGCCCTCCACCGCGCCCTTCTACCGCTACCGGGAGAACGATCCGCTCTACCCACCCTCGACCCTGTCGAGCAGCAGCACAGGAGACCCCAGATGACGCAGACCCAGCAGCGCTCAGTGTTCGAGGGTAGTCAGGGAGCGGCCGCGCTGACCGTGAAGGACCTGTGGAAGATCTTCGGCGACAAGGCCGACAAGATCATCGGCTCACCGGATGCGGACCTCTCCCGCAAGGAGCTGCAGGCGAGGACCGGCTGCGTGGCCGCCGTCAGGAACGTCTCGTTCGAGGTGCAACCCGGCGAGGTGTTCGTGGTGATGGGGCTGTCGGGCTCCGGGAAGTCCACGCTGGTGCGGCTCCTGACCCGGCTCATCGAACCGACGCACGGCTCGGTCCGGATGGGTGACTCCGACATCACCTCGGCCAGCGAGCACGAGCTCCGCGAGCTGCGCCGCAAGCACGTCGCCATGGTGTTCCAGCACTTCGGCCTCCTGCCGCACCGCAAGGTGGTCGACAACATCGCCTTCGGGCTCGAGGTCCGCGGCGAGGGCAAGACCGAACGCCGCAACCGAGCACAGGAGATGGTCGACCTCGTCGGGCTCTCCGGCTACGAGAACAGCTATCCCGACCAGCTCTCCGGCGGCATGCAGCAGCGCGTCGGCCTGGCGCGGGCCCTCGCGGCCGACCCCGGGCTGCTGATGTTCGACGAGCCGTTCTCGGCGCTCGACCCGCTGATCCGACGTGACATGCAGAACGAGGTGATCCGGCTCCACGAGGAGGTCGGCAAGACGATGGTCTTCGTCACCCACGACCTGGCCGAGGCCCTCAAGCTGGGCGACCGCATCCTGATCATGCGCGACGGAGAGATCATCCAGATCGGCCGACCGGACGAGGTGGTCGGCGCGCCCGCCGACGCCTACGTCAAGGACTTCGTCAGCGAGGTCCCCAAGTCCCACGTGCTGACCCTGCGCTGGGTGATGCGCCCGCCGCAGCCCGGGGAGGCCGAGACGGGCCCCGTCATGCAGGCCGACCGGGTGGTGCGCGAGGCGGCCCGTGAGGTGCTCGCTGCCCAGGGTCCGGTGCGGGTCTTCGAGGGGGACCGGTTCGTCGGCATCGTCGACGACGAGGACATCCTGCGCGTCGTCGTGGCCGAGGAGACCCCGGCGTCATGACCGCCCTCCAGGAGCGTCCCGCCACGCCGGTCAGCAAGGAGGAGCAGCCGTACGTCGACACCGCTCCTCGTCGTCGTACCGGCCTCTGGCTCGGGGTGATCGCGGCCGTGTGGGTGCTGGGCTGGCTGCTGCTGCGCGGGCACAACACCCTCGCCCTGGCGTTCCAGGACACCACCGGCTTCCACACCTGGCTCAACGGCATCCGTGACTCGGTGCAGCTGGCGGCCAGCCGCGGCAACTGGTTCTTCAACGGCGTCATCGGGACCGTCACCGACGCCCTGAACAGCGCCATCACCGCCCTGCAGCACCTCCTGAGCCTGCCGGCGCCGCCGCGACCGGTGCCGCAGGTCGGGTGGCTCGGCGTGGTCGCCCTCCTCGCCTGGGTCGGTCTCGCCGTCGCCGGCTGGAAGTCCTCGGTGATGGTGGCGCTCACCCTGCTGGCCTTCGGGTTCTTCGGCTACTGGCAGGACGGGATCGACACGCTGATCATCACGTCCGTGGCCGTCCTGATCTGCGTCGTGATCGGGCTGCCCGTCGGGATCGCGATGGCCCGCCGCCGGAGCGTCTCGGCGGCCACCACGCCGGTCCTCGACGTCCTGCAGACCATGCCGTCGTTCGCCTACCTGACCCCCCTCGCGCTGATCTTCGGCATCGGACCGGCCGCGGCCGTGGTGGTCACCGTGATCTACTCGGTGCCGCCGCTCGTGCGGATCACCGAGCACGGAATCCGCTCGGTGCCCACCGGCGCCGTCGAGGCCGCCGAGTCGCTCGGCGTGACCCGCGGCCAGCTGCTGCGCCGGGTGCAGCTCCCGATGGCGCGGAGCACGATCGTCGTCGGCGTCAACCAGTGCACGATGGCCGCCGTGTCGATGGCCACCATCGCCGTGCTGATCAACGGCCCCGGCCTCGGCAAGCCGGTTCAGGCGGCGCTGCAGAGCCTCGACGTCGGCACCGCGGCCGTCGCCGGCCTGGCGCTGGTGCTCACCGCGATCATGCTCGACCGGACCACGACGGCCGCCAGCGAGCGGTCCGGACGGCAGGCCCACCCGGGGCGGCTCTCCACGCGGAACCGCCGCTGGGTCATCCTCGGTGCGCTCGTCCCGGTCGCCGCGGCGATCTACCTCTCCCGCCTCTACCTCGGGCTGGCCACGTTCCCTACGAGTGTCAACGTCGGTCCGCGCCTGTCCTCGGGGATCAGCTCGTTCACCGACTCGTTCGTGAACGTCGTCGACACCGCCACCAACGCGTTCAAGAACCTGGTCAGCTACGCGTTCCTCAACCCGTTGCAGTCCCTGCTGGCCGAGACGCCCTGGTGGCTGATGGCTGCGGTGCTCATCGCCCTCGCCTACGTGCTCGGCGGCTGGCGCCCGGCGGCGTCCACCGTGGTGTGCGAGGCGGTCATCCTCGCGACCGGGCTCTGGCACGACACGATGATCACGCTCACCATGACGATCGTCGCGACCGTGCTGGTGATGGTCGTGGCAGTGGCCCTGGGCGTCTGGATGGGGCGGCGACGGCGGGTGGACTCCGTCATACGCCCGGTGCTCGACGCCTTCCAGACCATCCCGCCGTTCGTCTACCTGGTGCCGGCCCTGGCGCTGTTCGCGAGCAGCCGCTTCACCGCGATCATCGCCGCGATGGCCTACGCCACGCCCATCGCGACCAAGCTCGTCGCCGACGGCATCCGCGGTGTCTCCCCGACGACTGTGGAGGCGGCCGAGTCCGCCGGCGTCACGACGCGTCAGATGATCTCGAAGGTGCAGATCCCGATGTCGCGCGAGGCACTCGTGCTGGCCACGAACCAGGGACTCCTGTACGTGCTGTCGATGGTGGTCATCGGCGGCCTGGTCGGGGCCGGCAGCCTCGGCTACATCGTGGTGTCCGGATTCTCGCAGTCCCAGCTGTTCGGCAAGGGACTCGCGGCCGGCATCGCGATCACCGCTCTCGGGGTGATGATCGACCGGATCATGCGCTACTCCGCAGCCCGCTACGGACGTGGCTGACCAGACACGACTTCCCGGCTCGTGGGAGCCGGGGGAGATGAAGGGACGCACATTGAAGGCACTTGGCGCAAGAACACGTCGGCTCGGGCTCGCCACCGTCGCGGCCACCGCCGCGCTGGTGCTGGCCGCTTGCGGCGGCGGCAACATTCACAACTCCAACACGTCGGCAGCGGGGGGGAAGAGCTGCGGGAACCTGAACATCGCGGTCAACCCGTGGGTGGGCTACGTCGTCAACGCTCATCTCGTCGGTCAGGTGGCGCAGACCAAGCTCGGCTGCACCGTCAGCTACCAGGACGTCAAGGAGGAGGTCGGCTGGCAGGGCATGGCCAACGGCACCATCGACACCGTCCTGGAGAACTGGGGCCACCCCGAGCTGGTGAAGAAGTACATCACCCAGCAGCATGTCGTGCAGGACGTCGGGCTGACCGGCAGCGATGGGATCATCGGCTGGTACGTCCCGCCGTGGATGGCCAAGAAGTACCCCGACATCACGAACTGGAAGAGCCTGAACAAGTACGCCTCGCTGTTCAAGACCTCGGAGTCGGGCGGCAAGGGACAGCTCCTCGACGGTGACCCGTCCTACGTCACCAACGACGAGGCGCTCGTGAAGAACCTGCACCTCAACTACAAGGTGGTCGTCGGCGGCAGCGAGGCCGCGCTGATCCAGAGCTTCCGGACCGCGGAGAAGAACCACAAGGCGTTGCTGGCGTACTTCTACCAGCCCCAGTGGTTCTTCTCGGAGATGAAGCTGGTGAAGGTCGACCTCCCGCCCTACACCCCGGGCTGTGACGCGAATGCGGCGAAGGTGGCCTGCGACTACCCGCCGTACAAGCTCAACAAGGTGATCTCCAAGAAGTTCGCCGACTCCGGCTCACCGGCGGTCAAGCTGATCAAGGGCTTCAAGATCTCCAACAGCGACCAGAACCTGGTCGCGACCGACATCGCGCAGAAGAAGATGGACCCGGACGTCGCGGCGAAGAAGTGGATCGACGCCAACCCGGACAAGGTGAAGGCCTGGCTGCAGTGATCCAGCCGGGCTGATCCTGCCCGACTGATCCCGCTGGGCGAGCTCCCCCGTCGGGCCTGGTTGACAGGCACGGCGGGGGAGCCGCATGCTGAGGGTTGTCTCGCATCGCGCACAGAGTTGCGTATGGCGCAACGTTCATCCGCTTCACGAAGGGAGGCCTCCATGGCCTCGGTTCCCCCCACCGCACGCGTCGTGGTCATCGGCGCCGGCATCGTCGGCAACAGCCTCGTGCACCACCTGGCCAGGCTCGGCTGGCGCGACATCGTCCAGATCGACAAGGGGGCCCTGCCCAACCCGGGTGGCTCCACGGGCCACGCCTCGAACTTCATCTTCCCGGTCGACCACTCCCGGGAGATCACCGACCTGACGCTGGACAGCATGCGCCAGTACAAGGAGATGGGCGTCTTCACCGAGTCGGGCGGCTTCGAGGTGGCTCGCACCGAGGACCGCATGGAGGAGCTCCGCCGGCGGATGTCCTCCGCGCGGATCTGGGGTATCGAGTCGGAGCTGGTGACCCCTGAGCAGGTCGTCGAGAAGGTCCCGTTCCTGGACCCCTCGCAGATCATCGGCGCCTTCTGGACGCCGTCGGTCGGCGTGGTGGACTCCTTGCGGGCCGGCACGATCATGCGTGAGCGGGCCCTGGCGACGGGTGCCCTGACCGTCGTACCCACCGTCGAGGTGGTGGGCCTGGACGTCGAGGACGGCGCGATCAAGCGGGTCCGCACCACGGGCGGGGACATCGAGGCGGAGACCGTGGTCATCGCCTGCGGCGTGTGGAGCCCGAAGCTGGCGAGGATGGCCGGCGCGCACATCCCGCTCACCCCGGCCGTGCACCAGATGATCAGCGTGGGTCCGGTCAAGGAGCTCGCCGAGAAGGAGGGCGAGATCAGCTTCCCGATCATCCGGGACATGGACACCTTCTGCTACGAGCGGCAGCACGGCGCAGACATGGAGGTCGGCTCCTACGCGCACCGGCCGATCCTGCACGACGCCGAGGAGATCCCCTCGGTGGAGCAGGCCAAGCTCTCCCCGACGGAGATGCCCTTCACGTCGGAGGACTTCGACGAGCAGCTCGAGCAGGCCTTCGAGCTGATGCCCGACCTGCTCGGCGCCGAAGGGGCCGAGATCCGGTACGCCATCAACGGCCTGCTCTCGCTGACCCCGGACGGTGCCCCGGTGCTGGGCGAGACGCCGGAGGTCAAGGGCCTGTGGTCCGCGGCCGCGGTGTGGATCAAGGAGGGCCCCGGGGTCGGCCGCGCGGTCGCCGAGTGGATGACCGACGGGCTGCCCGAGATCGACCTCTCGCACAGCGACATCGCCCGGTTCTACCCGCACCAGCAGACCCGGTCCCACATCCGCGCCCGCACCAGCGAGGCGTTCAACAAGACCTACGGCATCGTGCACCCCGGCGAGCAGTACGAGTCCGACCGCGGCCAGCGCCTCGCCCCGATGCACGCCTCGCAGCAGCAGCTCGGCGCCCGGTTCTTCGAGGCGGCCGGCTGGGAGCGCCCCTTCTGGTACGAGTCCAACGCGGGCCTGCTCGAGGAGTACGGCGAGCGGGTGATGCCGCGCGAGCACGAGTGGGACGCCCGCTGGTGGTCGCCGATCATCAACGCCGAGCACCTGGCGATGCGCGAGCGGGCGGGCATCGTCGACCTCTCCGCCTTCGCGATCTTCGACGTCGTCGGCCACGGCGCCCTCGAGGCGGTGCAGAGCGTGTGCGTGTCCCAGTGCAACGTCCCGGTCGGCCGCGTCGTCTACACGCCGGTGCTCGACGAGCGGGGCGGCTTCCGCTCCGACCTGACCGTGATGCGCCTGGCGCACGACCGCTTCCGGGTCGTCACCGGCGGCGCCCACGGCATGGTGGACCGCAAGTGGTTCGCGGACCGACTGCCCAAGGACGGCAGTGCGCAGGTCGTGGACCTGACGTCGGCCTGGACCACGATCGGCCTGTGGGGTCCGCAGGCGCGGACCATCCTCGGCGAGCTGACCCGCGACGACATCAGCAACGAGGGCTTCGGGTTCGGCACCTGCCGCCGCATCGACGCCGACTCCGTCCCGGTGCTCGCGTCGCGGATCTCCTACGTCGGCGAGCTCGGCTGGGAGCTGCACGTGCCCATCGAGCAGGGCGCCCGGCTCTGGTCGATGCTGCACGAGGCGGGCACGCCGTACGGCGCGGTGCCGGTGGGCATCGGGGTGTACGCGACCACGGGCCGCATCGAGAAGGGCTACCGCGCGTTCGGCTACGAGCTGGACTCCGAGCGGACCATCATCGAGGCCGGTATGGCGCGACCGAAGGTGAAGGCCGCGGACTTCGTCGGCCGTGAGGCGTACCTCAAGCAGCGTGTCGAGGACCCCAAGGCCGTGCTGTGCACGCTGAGCGTCGAGGACCACACGTCCCGGTCGGGGATCAAGCGGTACATGCTCGGCGGGGAGCCGATCCTGAGCCGCACCGGCGGTGAGCTCCTCGACGACCACGGCCACCGGCCCTACGTGACCTCGGCCGGCTCGGCGCCTTCGCTGGGCAAGCACGTCCTGCTCGCCTACCTGCCGCCGTCCGAGGCGCGGGTGGGCAACGAGCTCACCGTGTCCTACATGGAGGAGCTCTACCCGGTCACCGTCGGCTCGGCCGACAGCACCGCCCTCTTCGACCCCACCAACGAGCGGATCAAGTCATGACGAACGTTCTCGTCTGCATCAAGCGGGTTCCCGACCTCGGCGGCGAGATCACGCTGACCGCCGACGGCATGTCGGTCGACGACACCTCTCTGGGACACACGGTGAGCCCGCACGAGGAGTGCGCCGTCGAGCTGGCGATCTCGGTCGCCAAGGACACCGGCGGTGAGGCGACGGTCCTCACGCTCGGGTCCGCGGAGGCCATCGAGCAGCTGCGGAACGCGCTGGCCGTGGGCTGCACCGGCGCGGTGCTCCTCGAGGCGGACCCTGGCGCCAACGGGCCGGCCGACGTGGCCGCGGCCATCGCCGAGCTGGTCCGCGCGCACGAGGCGGCCGGGACGACGTACGACCTGGTGCTGCTGGGCAACGACGCGTCCGACACCGGCGACTTCCAGGTCGGCGTCCGGCTGTCCTACCTGCTCGACCGACCGGTGGTGGCGGGGGTCTCGACGCTCAGCGTCGGCGACGGCACCGTGACCGCGCGAGGCGGCAGCCCCGACGGTGGCACCGAGATCTTCGAGGTCCCGCTGCCGGCGGTGCTGACCGTGATGGAGGGCGGCATCGAGCCGCGCTACCCGACGATTCCAGGACGGATGAAGGCCAAGAAGGTGAAGATCGAGCAGGTTACTCCCAGCGGCGCCCCGACGGGGCCCGGTCGGCTGCGGCTCAAGCTGCCTCCCGCGCAGCCGAGCCAGGTGTCCGTGCTGGGCGAGGGGGCGGAGGCGGCCCCCGCGGTCGTCGACCTCCTCGAGAAGCTGGGGGTCCTCCGATGAGCGGGCACACCCTGGTCCTGGTCGAGACCGACGGGAGCGGCGCCAGCGAGGTCTCGCGGGAGACGCTCACCTTCGCCCGGGGGATCGGCAACGAGGTTCAGGCGCTGGTCGTGGGCGATGGCCCGGCCGGCCTCGTCGACCAGCTGGGCGCGTACGGCGTCAGCGCCGTGCACCACGCCGACGGCGACGCGTTCGCGTCCTACGCGGCGGCCGCCTGGGCCGCAGCGGTCGTGGCCGCCGCCGGTGACGCGGCGGTCGTGATGGCCGCCGGGACACCACGCGGCAACGAGGTGCTGGCGCACGTCGCCTGCCGGCTCGGCGTCGCGATGGCCGCCAACGTCGTCGAGGTCGAAGGGTCCGCGCCGCTCGTCGTGTCCCGCCAGGTGCTCGGCGGCGCGGCGCTGGAGGAGATGCGCCTCGAGGACCCGGTGGCCGTGCTCACGGTGGCAGGCCACGCCTGCGACCCACGCCCGGCCGACCAGCCGTCCGCTCCGGCGGTGACCCCGCTCGACGTGGTCGTCGACGAGGCCGACCTGCGGGCCCGGGTGGTCCGCACCGAGCCCGGGGAGCCGGACGAGTCCGGCAGCCTCAAGTCCGCGAAGGTCGTCGTCGGGGCCGGTCGTGGCGCCGGCAGCGCCGACGGTTTCAAGGACCTGCTGGAGCTGACCGACCTCCTCGACGCCTCGCTCGGTGTCTCCCGGGTCGTCACCAGCCTGGGCTGGCGCCCGCACCACGAGCAGGTCGGGCAGACCGGCAGCCGGGTGTCCCCGGACCTCTATGTCGCCTGCGGGATCAGTGGCGCCATCCAGCACTGGGCCGGCATGTCGAGCTCGAAGACGATCCTGGCGATCAACACCGACGCGGACGCCCCGATGGTGACCAAGGCGCACTACGCCGTGATCGGGGACCTGCACGAGGTCGTGCCGGCCGTCAACGAGGAGATCCGCAGGCGCCGCTCGGCCTGAGGTCTGCACCCCGGAGGTCCATACTGGGGTCATGCTCCGCCGACTCGACGCGCTGTCTCTCGGGGCCGCGGTGGTCGCCCTCGTGATGGCCTGGGTCTACGCGAGCGTGGTCCACGGGCAGGGCAACGAACCGGCCGCGTGGGTGGTCGCTGTGCTCGTCGGTGCCGGGATCGGCGCGGGCTACGGGTCGCTGCGTGGGACGCCGGGGCGGCGCGCCGTCCTGGGGACCTGTGCGGTCGCCCTGGCGGTGCTGGGTCTGCTGGCGATCCTGTCCGTGGGGTTGCCGATCCTGCTCGCCGCGGTGCTGTGCCTGCTGGGCGCGGTGCGGGCTCCGGCGGGTCCGGAGGCCCCGGAGGGCCCGGAGGCGGCGGAAGGCCCGGAGGCCCCGGCGGCCCCGGCGGCCCCGGCCGCCTGATTCACCCGCCGACCCGGCGCGTCCGCACGTCTCAAGGGGGCCCAGCCGGCGCATCCGCACGTCTCAACCCCGTCGACCCGGCGCGTCCGCACGTCTCAAGGGGGCCGAGCCGGCGCATCCGCACGTCTCAACCCCGTCGACCCGGCGCATCCGCAGGTGTCAACCCCGTCGACCCGGCGCATCCGCAGGTGTGGACCTCGCTACCCAAGCCAGCCGCAGGTCCCGCCGCGGCAGATGGCGCACAGCCATCCGTCGCTCGTTGGGCCCGAACTGCGAACCGGTGGTGGC
>JAWWPF010000366.1:0-3544 GCA_033850795.1 Nocardioidaceae bacterium
CGATCCCGGCCTCGATCAGAGCCCTCACCATGCCGATCTGGGCGGCCGCGAGCGTGCCTCCTCCGGAGAAGGCGAACGCAACCGGGCTCCTAGTCCTGGTCATGGCAGACCCCCCGTCAGTTGTTCCACCCGGGCAACGTGTGGCGATGGCACCCAACTGACGCGTCGGTCAGAGGCAGCCGCGGCTCAGGCCAGCTCCTCCAGACGCTCGGCGAGGATGATGCGACCGGCCGCCTCGATCAAGGCGAGGTGGGAGAACGCCTGCGGGAAGTTGCCGAGGTGGCGGCCGGTGTCGACGTCGAACTCCTCGGCGTAGAGACCGAGCGGTGATGCGACCCGCAGCAGCTTCTCCATGAGGTCGTGCGCGCGCTGCGCCTCACCCACGATGGACAGCGCCGACACCAGCCAGAACGAGCAGATGAGGAACGTGCCCTCCTTCCCGGAGAGCCCGTCGTCGGTCTCCCCGGTGCGGTAGCGCAGGACGAACCCGTTCTCGGACAGCTCGTCGGCGATCGCCAGCACGCTGGCGTGCAACTGCGGGTCGTCGGGTGGCAGGAACCCGAACATCGCGGCCAGCAAGGTCGACGCGTCCAGCGCATCCGAATCGTAGTGCTGACGCAGCACCCCCCGCGCGTCGACGCCGTGGGCCAGGATGTCGGCCTTGATCTCCCCGGCGGTCGCCCCCCAGGTCTTCTCGAGTTCGTGGTCGCCGCGCGTGTGCGCCAGCTTCGCCGCCCGGTCCATCGCGACCCAGCAGAGCAACTTCGAGGAGACGTAGTGCTGCGGCTTGCCCCGGGCTTCCCAGATCCCCTGGTCGGGGTTGCGCCAGACCTTGGTGGCACACTCGGCCTGGGCCTGGACGATCGGCCACAGCCGACGCGGAAGCCGCTGGCTGCGATGGGTGTGCAACAGGACCGAGTCGAGCACGGCGCCGAACACGTCGTTCTGACGCTGGTCGAAGGCGCCGTTGCCGATGCGCACCGGCCAGGCTCCGTCGTAGCCGCTGAGCTCGTCGCGCGTCGATTCGGTGAGGTCCCGCCGGCCGTCGATCCCGTACATGATCTGCAACGACCCGTCCGCGTTCGGCTCCAGGTCGGCCACGAACTGCATGAACTCGTCGGCCTCCCAGTCCAGATCGAGGTAGTGCAGCGCCTGGAGCGTGAAGGTCGAGTCCCGCATCCACGTGAAGCGGTAATCCCAGTTGCGTTCGCCTCCGGGCGTCTCGGGCAGCGAGGTGGTGAGCGCCGCGACGGTGGCGCCGGTCGGCATATAGGTCAGCCCCTTGACCGCCAGAGCGGATCGCTGGATCGGGTCGCGCCAGCGGTGGTCCGCCAGGTGCGCGCCGCCGAGCCAGGCCCGCCAGAAGCGCGAGGTCGCGTCGAGGCGGCCGGTCGCCTCCTCGGCGTCCTGCGGACTGAGCAGGTCCTCCGCCCAGGATAGGGAGCAGTAGACCTTCTCCCCCTGCGCCAGCGTGCGGCGGGCCCGCACCCGGTCGCCCTCGATCCCCAGCGCCATGTCGGTGCTCAGCCGGAAGGTCGTGCCCGCGCCGGTGGCGTCGGCGACGTGCCGGTCGTCCAGCAGGTTCCACTCGGCCGACGTCCGGCCGTAGTCGAAGCCCGGCTCGCACACCAACTGGAGATCCACCCGGCCTTCGATGCACTCGACGGTGGTCACGAGCATGTGGTCGGCGTCGTCGTCCGCCGGCGGCCGGCTGTGCGGGGTCACGGTGTCCTCCCGGATCCGAGGACCCATGGTCAGGGCCTCCCGCGTCACGGCCCAGCCGGTCGGCGTCTTCCAGGTGGTGACCAGCACATTGGTGCCGGGCTCGTAGGAGCGGTCGCTCGGATGGTTGATGCCGAACGGCGCCAGCCGGAAGTAGCCGGACTCCCGGTCGAGGAGCGTGCCGAAGATGCTGGGCGCGTCGAATCGGGGGATGCACATCCAGCCGATCGCCCCGTCGGGGGCCACGAGTGCCCCGGTGTGACAGTTGGACAGGAACGCGTAGTCCGCGATCGGCGGGAACGGCGACGGGGCGGCCGCGCTCCGTTCGGGGATGACGGTGAGCTCCGGGGCACGGGGCTTCGGCGTCTTCGGTGCCGTCGTTGTCGCCGATGTCGCCGTCGCGCTGGTCGCCTGCTGCTGGGTCATTCGAACTCCTCGCATGTCCGCGGACCGCGCCCGGTGCGGGAACGGCTTGGTTCAGACAGCCGCGTCACGGCCGCAGGACACCTGCTCCGTCGTGCTCCTGCTGACGGGGAGTGGGCACGGCCGCACCCAACCGCTCGAGGAGGTGGTCGCCCACCCGCATCGCGTTGGCGATCGCCGTCAGCGACGGGTTCACCGCACCGATGCTCGGGAAGAAGCTCGTGTCCACGACGTAGAGGTTGTCGAGCTCGTGGGCCTTGCAGGTCGCGTCGAGAGCCGACGTGTCCGGGTCGTGGCCGAACCGGATCGTCCCGGCCTGGTGGGCCGTCGCGCCGATCGGCATCGTCTTGTGCAGGTACAGGCTGTGGTCGAGCAGGTGCGGCTTCATGCCGAGGTGGCCGAGCATGCCCTCGAGCTTGCGCTTGAGCCGCTTCACTCCCTCGACGTTGTTCTTCTCGTCCAGTGTCAGCTGGATCTGCCCGTCCTTGCCCAGGGTCGCTCGGCTCTCGGGAAGCGGGAGGTCCTCGCCGCACAACCAGAAGTCGACGGCGTGATGCGCGATGACCTCGAAGGGCATCTCCGGCGCCGCCTTCGCCGCCCATCGGGGAGCCCCGCTCCTGACCTGCTCGGCATCCGACTTGCCGAGCATCTGGATGCCGCCGAGCGGGTAGTCCCAGTCGTCGGCGCCGTGGTACCAGTCGTTCAGCGCCAGCGTCTTCTGGAACGAGGTGGGGTTGGGCTCGTGGGACACGGCCATGAGCGCCAGGTTGTTGTGCCGCATGTAGTGCCGGCCGACGACGTCCGAGCCGTTGGCCAAGCCGTTCGGGTGCCGGTCGTTGGCCGATCGCAGCAGCAGCGCGGCCGAGTTGACGGCGCCGGCCGCGACCGCCACCAGGCTCCCCCGGTAGGTGACCGTCGACCCGTCCGACAGTTCGGCCACCACCGCGTTCACGGTCCGGCCCGACGCGTCGGTCTCCAGGCGCTGGACGTTCGCGCCGGTCACGAGCGTGACGTTGGGGTACTCGAGCGCCGGATCGACGCAGATGACCTGCGCGTCCGACTTCGCCCCGAGCAGGCAGGGGAACCCGTCCACCCGATCGCACCGGATGCAGGCGCTGTGCCGGGTCGGCCGGCCGGCTGCGTCTTGTTCGAGGTCGACGCCGATCGGCAGGTGGAAGGGATGCAGGTCCAGCTTCTCGAGGTCGTCGTTCAACTGCTGGATGCGCGGCTCGTGCTGCACGACGGGGTACTTGTAGTCGGCGTTGGCCTCGCCTTCGGTCGGGTCCTCACCGTGTTTGCCGTGCACCCGATACAGGTGCTCGGCCTCGGTGTAGTAGGGCTCGAGGTCCGTGTAGCTGATCGGCCAGGCCGGCGAGATCCCGCCGTGGTGCTGGATCAC
>JAWWPF010000367.1:0-15179 GCA_033850795.1 Nocardioidaceae bacterium
CGCCACAGCGGTTCACCGGACGCCAGCGAGGCGGTTCGTATCGCGCCGGCCAGGGCCTCGTGGTTGGCGAAGAACCCGCCGGTCCTCTGCCCGAGGGCGATCTTCATGGCCCCGGTCAGCGTGGCGACGTCGACGAGCGCGTCGGGGTCGAGCTCGGCCACGGCGTAGGCGAGCGCGTCCGCGAGCACCAGCCGTCCCTCGGCGTCGGTGTTGGTGACCTCGGTCGTGCGGCCGCCGTACTGCTCGAGCACGTCACCGGGCCGGATCGAGGTGGCCCCGACCGAGTTCTCGGCGCACGGCAGCAGGCCGGTGACCCGGACCGGGCAGTCGACGGCGGCGAGCGCTCCCATGACCGCGAGCACCACGCCAGCGCCGGTCATGTCGCGCTTCATCAGCATCATGTTGTCGCGAGGCTTGATCGACAGGCCGCCCGTGTCGAAGGTGATGCCCTTGCCGACCAGCACGACGTGCGGCGCCTTCCTCGCGGCCCGGCGCGGCGAGTAGTCCAGCCGGATGAGCCGGGGCGGGCTGGCGGACCCCTGGCCGACGCCGATGATCCCGCCGAAGCCCTGCGTGGCGAGCTGCTTCTCGTCCCACACCCGGATGTCGAGCCCGGCGCGGCCGGCCACGTCGGTGGCCTGCTCGACCATCCAGGCCGGATCCTTGACGTTGGAGGGGACCAGCGCGAGCGTCCGGGAGAGCCATCCCGCCCGGGCGATGGCGAGCGCCCGGTCGAGAGCGGCGGAGCGGGATCCCGGGTCGGCGAGTCCGGCGAGCACCACGTGCTCGACCGGCCGCCGCTGCGGCCCCTCGGAGCGCCAGTGGAACTCGAAGGACCCGAGCACCAGACCCTCGACGACGGCACGGAGGCCGGCGTCGTCGGCGAGCGCCGCCAGCGAGGTGGCCACCGTCCCGAGCCCCTTGGCGCGCCGGGCCACCGCAGCCCCGGCCCTACGAAGGTCGTCCGGTGTCCCGGCACCCACCCCGACCAGCAGGACCAGCCGCAGGTCGCCGTTGGTGAGCCCGGTGGTGTCGAGCACGACCCGGTCGACGACCTCCCCGGCCCTGCCGGTCGCCGACGACGTCTCCAGGACCGCGAACAGGTCCTCATCCAGCTCGTCGAGGAGCTCGGCCGCTCCCGGTCCGAGGATCGGTCCGTCCGGGTCGCAGAGGACCGGCACGGCGACCACGTCGACGCCTGGCACGGCGGACGGGGCCGCGTCGCTCAGGGTGATCTCCGGCGGTGACACCTGGGTGGGCAGACCCACTTGGCCTCCTTCGCGCACGGTTCACGCGTGGTTTCGACGAGCTCAACCACCGGCGGCGAGCGTCATGCGGTCGTCGCGGCCAGGCGGTGGCCGGGCCCCGTGTGGCCGAAACCCTACCGCCGGTCCGGAGCGCGGAAGACCCCGCCCACGTCGAGCCGTGAGCGGGGTCCCCGTCGATGTCTGCGCTGGTCGTTGTGTCAGCCGACGACCTGGTGAAGTGCCTCGCCGAGAGCTTTGGCTTCCTCTGCGTTCAGCTCGACCACCAGTCGGCCACCACCTTCGAGCGGCACGCGCATCACGATGCCGCGCCCCTCCTTAGTGACCTCGAGCGGGCCGTCGCCCGTCCGCGGCTTCATCGCCGCCATGCGCACACCTCTTCCTGTCTCTGTGGCGCCTCCTGGTGCGTGGCGCTGCTGAGTTGCGCCCTCATTATCCCCTATTCGGATCATCGCCTACGACCAACCCAGCCAACCCGGTGAGGCAGACTCCTCCTGTGCACGCACGGTCCGCCCTCTTCGACCTGTACGGCGACCACCTGCGCGCCCGTGGTGACGTGGCCCCGGTCGCCGCCGTGGTCAGGCTGCTGGCGCCGCTCGACATCGCCGCGCCCGCCGTACGAACGGCCATCTCGCGGATGGTCCGGCAGGGCTGGCTGGAACCGGTGCGGCTGGCGTCGGGGCCCGGCTACGCGCCGACCGAGCGGGCGCGGCACCGCCTCGACGACGCGGCCTCGAGGATCTACCGCACCCGCGACCAGGCCTGGGACGGGAGCTGGGACCTCCTGGTGCTCGAGACCCCGGCGCACCGCGCGGCCCGGGACCGGATCCGCTCGGCCCTGTTCTTCCTCGGCTACGCGCCGCTGTCGGAGAGCACCTGGATCAGCCCCTTCCGCTCCGCCGAGGTCGAGGGGATGCTCGAGGGCGAGCAGGCCGGCTGCGCGAGGCTGCGGGCCCACGACGAGCGGCCGGTCGAGCGGGCGCGCCGGGCCTGGGACCTCGAGTCGCTGGGCGCGTCGTACGTCGCCTGGCGCCGGTTCGCCGACCGGCTGCTGGCCGATCCCGACGCCCACCTGTCCGCGATCCAGCGGGCCGGCGAGGACGAGCGGGCCTTCGCTGTGCGTTCCGTCCTCCTGCACGAGTGGCGCAAGTTCCTGTTCACCGACCCCGGTCTGCCGGCCGAGCTGCTGCCCGCGGACTGGGTCGGGCACGAGGCCGCCGCCTTCTTCGCGCAGGAGGCGGCCCGCCTGCTGCCCGCGGCGTCCCGCTTCGTCGACAGCTGCCTCGCCGACCCCGAGCGGCCCCCCGACCCCACGTCCGAGCGTCTCGACCGAACTGGAGCGACCCGTGAGTGACCAGACCGTGCTGTACGACATCGCGGACGGGGTCGCGACCCTGACCCTGAACCGTCCCCAGGCCATGAACAGCCTCGACCTGGCGACCAAGACGGCTCTGCTGGACGCGGTGACCACGGCAGCCGAGGACGCGTCCGTGCGGTGCGTGGTGCTGACCGGAGCAGGCCGCGCGTTCTCCGTGGGCCAGGACCTCAAGGAGCACGTGCAGATCCTGCAGGACGGTCCCCCGGAGGCGCTGTTCCGGACCGTCCCCGAGCACTACAACCCGATCGTGACCGCGATCGCGACGATGCCCAAGCCGGTCATCGCCGCGGTGAACGGGGTCGCCGCGGGGGCCGGGGCGAGCCTCGCGTTCGCATGCGACCTGCGGGTGCTGGGTCACGGCGGCGGGTTCAACCTCGCGTTCAGCGGGATCGGGCTGTCCTGCGACAGCGGCTCCTCGTGGACCCTGCCCCGCCTGGTCGGCCGCGCGAAGGCTCTCGAGCTCCTGTACTTCCCGCGCACCGTGTCGTCGGAGGAGGCCCTCGACCTGGGGCTGGCCACGAAGGTCGTGCCGGCCGACGCCCTGATGGACGAGGTGCACCAGATGGCCCGTCTGCTCGCCGCCGGACCGACGGCGGCGTACGGGGCGATCCGGCGCTCGGTGAACCACAGCGCGGGCCACGACCTGGAGTCGTCCCTGCAGTTCGAGGCCGAGATGATGGCGCTGACCGGCGCGACCCGCGACCACCGCAACGCCGTCGAGGCCTTCCTCGCGAAGGAGAAGCCGGTCTTCGAGGGCCGCTGACGGCTCGGCGCGCCTCGGTCGCGACCGCTCCGACGTGCACTTTCGCGGTCCCGGCACCCGGTCCACGCCTGCCTGCCCCGCCGAACCGGGTCGAGTGCACGTCCGAGCGGCTGCCCGGTCGCGCGGCAAGCCGTGGGCCGGGGTCAGGAGTCGCGGCGCGGTCGGGCGGCCCCGTGCTCGAGGCGGTCCCGCATGGTGCCCAGGGCCCGGTCCAGGATCCGCTCGGCAAGGGGACGGCCGGCCCGCCAGGCCACGGCCCCGAGGGCACCGCCGGGCACGCGGATCATCTCGGCCCACACCAGACGGCTCGAGCCGGGGTCGAGCGCCACGATCGTGAGCTCGGCCTCCCCCTTGACCACCCGGCCGAGGTGCAGGACCTCGCAGCGCCCACCTCCGTCCGCGGTACGTTCCCAGGAGGTGATCGTCATCGGGTCCCAGAAGCCCACCGGCCCCATCCCGGTCCAGGCCCGGAACCGGCCGCCGAGCCCGTCCGCCGCATCGACCTTCTCGACGCGGGTCAACGGCACCCACTCCCCCTGCCGGGGCCAGTCGGTGACGTAGTCCCACAGGTCGGCGGCGGGTACGTCGACCTCGACCTGGCGTTCCAGTCGGGTGCGCACGGCTACGCGTCCTGCTGGGGCCGCGCCGGGCCGTCCCCGACCCGGCCTTCCGCGACCGGACCGTCCCCGACCGGGCCGTCCCCGAACGGGCCTTCCGCAACCGGGCCGTCCGAGACCGGGCCGTCGGTCACCGAGCGCTCGCCCACCGGGCCCTCCGGCTCCCCGGCACCGCCGCTAGCGCCCGGGCCCTCGGCGACCTCCGGGCCGCCGAACCGGTCCCCGCCGTCCAGCGGCGCCCGCGCCGGCTCCAGCTCCGCGGCGAGCCGATCCAGCAGGGCATCCACCTCCGACATGCGGTAGCCCCGGAAGGCCGAGCTGAACCGGACGGCCCGCAGGTCGGCAGGTCCGAGAGGTCCGTCGGCAGGCACCCGGGAGTCCGGCCGGTCGTCGTACGCCTCGGCCATCGCGCCACCGCGGCCGATGGCCACGACGGCCGCGCCACCCATCAGGGCCACCACGAGGATGGCGAAGAACCAGGTCATGAGGCGATCGTACGAGCGGGGCGTCAGTCCGGACGCTCTCCGTCGCCGCGCGTCTCCCCACCGCCCGGGGCTGAGCTCCGGCGGTGCTGCTGCGCCTCGACCATCACCGCGACCGCCTCCGCGGGGTCGTCGGTCACCCGGAACATGTCGAGGTCCCCGGTGGAGATCTTGCCCTCGGCCAGCACGGTGTCCTTGACCCAGGACATCAGGCCGGACCAGTACGACGTCCCGACCAGCACGATCGGGAAGGAGGTGACCTTCTGGGTCTGCACCAGGGTGAGCGCCTCGAAGAGCTCGTCGAAGGTCCCGAACCCGCCGGGGAGCACGATGAAGCCCTGCGCGTACTTCACGAACATCGTCTTGCGGGCGAAGAAGTAGCGGAAGTGCAGCCCGATGTCGACGTACTCGTTGAGTCCCGACTCGAAGGGCAGCTCGATGCCGAGGCCGACGGAGACGCCGCTCGCCTGGCAGGCGCCCTTGTTCGCCGCCTCCATGACGCCCGGGCCGCCGCCGGTGATGACCCCGAAACCCGCCGCGACCAGCCGTTTGCCGATCTCCTCGGCCAGCGCGTAGTCGGGATCCTCGGGCAGGGTGCGCGCCGAGCCGAACACCGAGATCGCCGGCCCCAGCTCGGCGAGCGCGCCGAAGCCCTCGACGAACTCGCTCTGGATCCGCAGCACACGCCACGGATCGGTGTGCAACCAGTCGCTGGTCCCGCGCGTGTCCAGCAGGTGCTGGTCTGTGGTGCCGGGCTGCACCTGTCGGCGGCGCATCACCGTGCGTCCCCGGAACTTCTCCGGGACCGCGTCCGCAGGCGTCTCGACGTCCTCCGGATCCCGGGAGGCCGCCGCTTCCATCTCGGTCATCTCGCTCCGTCCTCCCCGAGCCAGGTCCGCACCGCCCGCTCGACCGAGACGATCTGGTCGACGGGGACGAACTCGTCCTGCTTGTGCGCCAGGTGTGGGTCGCCGGGCCCGAAGTTGACCGCCGGGATCCCGAGCGCGCTGAACCTGGCCACGTCCGTCCAGCCGAACTTCGGCTTGACGACGCCTCCGACCGCCTCGACGAACGCCGCCGCCGCCGGCACGGACAGCCCCGGCATGGCGGCCGGCGCCGCGTCGCGCACCTCGACCTCGAAGCCCTCGAAGACCTCCTGCACGTGCGCACGCGCTTCCTCGACGGAACGGTCCGGGGCGAAGCGGTAGTTGACCGAGACCGTGCACCGATCGGGCAGCACGTTGCCGGCCACCCCACCGGAGACGAACACCGCGTTGAGGCCCTCGTGGTACTCCAGGCCGTCGATGACCGGCCGTCGCGGCTCGTAGGCGTTGAGCCGGGCGAGCACCTCGGCGGCGGCATGGATCGCGTTGTGGCCCATCCAGGACCGCGCCGAGTGGGCACGCTCTCCTCGGCTGGTGACGTCCACCCGGAGGCTGCCCTGGCAGCCGGCCTCGACGAGCCCGTCGGAGGGCTCCATGAGGATCGCGAAGTCGGCCTCGAGCAGCGCCGGGTCGCACTTCGCGAGCTGGTACAGCCCGTTGCGCTCGGCCTCGACCTCCTCGCAGTCGTAGAACAAGAAGGTGAGGTCGCGGTTGGCGTCGGGCAGGCCGGCCGCGATCCGAAGGGCCACCGCGACGCCGCCCTTCATGTCGCAGGCGCCCAGCCCGTGCAGCCGGGCCTCGTCCCTCCGGGCCGGCAGGTTGGCATTCAGGGGGACGGTGTCAAGGTGCCCGGCGATCACCACGCGCTCGGGCCGGCCCCGGTCGGTGCGTGCCACGACGGTGTTTCCGACGCGCTGCACGTCGAGATGGGACAGCGTCCGCAGGGCGGTCTCGACGGCGTCGGCGATGGCCTGCTCGTCACCGCTGACCGACTCGATGTTGACCAGGTCCTCGGTGAGCTGCACGCCGTCGACCGTCAGGTCAAGGGTCGGTGAGTTCGCCATGTCGTCATCCAACCAGCCGGCGGTCCTTCCACGATCGCTGTGGTGGCCTTGGGTAGCGTGTCCGGGTGACCGGGACAGCTCAAGACGCATCCGCTCCTCGATCAGGCCCCGAGTCCGCCCGCGCCTCCGCCCCGGAGCGGGCCTGGGCGTACGGCCTCGCGACGTACGCCGGCACCGAGGGTGAGGCCGGCGTGCTCGACGCGTGGTACCCCTCCCCTCGGCTCGGCATGCCCGACGACGACCTGGAGGCGCCTCCGGAGCTGGCCCGGCTCGAAGGGGTCGACGAGGTCCGGGCGGTACGACGGCTGGTGGTGCGAGTCGAGACCGGGGACCTGCAGGCCCCACCCGAGGACACCCTCGACGTGTGGCTGCGCCTGCACCTGCTCAGCCACCGGCTGGTGACCCCGCACTCGATGAACCTCGACGGCGTGTTCGGAAAGCTCACGAACGTGGTGTGGACCGACGCCGGCCCGTGCGCGGTGAGCGACTTCGAGAGCACCCGGCTGCGGCTCACGGAGGCGCGCGGCCACGTGACCGTGCTGGGTGTGGACAAGTTCCCCCGGATGACCGACTACGTGCTTCCGGCCGGGGTGCGGATCGCCGATGCGGACCGGGTCAGGCTCGGCGCGCACCTGGCGGAGGGCACCACGGTGATGCACGAGGGCTTCGTGAACTACAACGCGGGCACGCTGGGCGCCTCCATGGTGGAGGGCCGGATCAGCGCCGGTGTCGTCGTCGGCGACGGCTCGGACGTCGGGGGCGGCGCGTCGATCATGGGCACCCTGTCCGGCGGCGGCAAGACGGTGATCTCCGTCGGCAGACGGTGCCTGATCGGCGCCAACGCAGGCATCGGGATCTCCCTGGGCGACGACTGCGTCGTGGAGGCCGGCTGCTACGTGACGGCCGGCACCAAGGTCACCGTGCTCGGCTCCGAGGGAGCCCGTGACGTCGTGAAGGCCGTCGAGCTGTCCGGCGTGGACAACGTGCTGTTCCGCCGGAACTCCACCACCGGGACCATCGAGGCTCTTCCGTGGCGGGGCGGTGGCATCGAGCTGAACGCCGCCCTCCATGCCAACTGACCGACGGCGTCGCGCGCCGCTCGGCTGTGCCGCGCTGCTGCTGTTGACGTGCGTCGCGCTGGTGGCGGGGCTCGTCGTGCTGTTCAACCGCGGCGTCGGTCCATTGCCCGACCCTGAGGGCTGCCAGGCCCGGGTCGGCGGCGCCGTGGTGGACCTGTCCACGGAGCAGGCCGAGAACGCGACCACGATCAGCTCTGTCGCCGTACGCCGCGGGCTGCCGGCGCGGGCCGCCTCAATCGCGCTGGCCACCGCGTTCCAGGAGAGCAAGCTGCGCAACCTCGCCCACGGGGACCGGGACTCCGTGGGCCTGTTCCAGCAGCGGCCCTCGCAGGGCTGGGGCACGGCGGCGCAGATCCGGGACCCGTACTACGCGACCAACAAGTTCTACGACGCGCTCCAGAAGGTCGCCGGCTACCAGCAGATGCGGATCACCGAGGCGGCGCAGAGGGTGCAGCGGTCGGGCTTCCCCGAGGCCTACGCCGCTCACGAGACGGACGCCCGAGCGCTGGCCTCGGCGCTGACCGGATACAGCGGCGCAGCCTTCAGCTGCGTCGTGCACACCGCTACCGACCTGCCGGTCCAGCGTCCCGGACGCGACGGGCTCACCGCCCGCGCCGAGACGGTGCGGCGCGCCCTGGTCCGCGCCTTCGGGCCGCTCTCCCTCGGCGGCTTCGCGCCCGGAGGGGTCTCCACCGGCCACATCAAGGGGTCGGCGCACTACGAGGGACGGGCCGTCGACGTCTTCGTCCGCCCGATCTCGGCGCCGCACCGGCGCACAGGATGGGCGGTCGCGTCCTACCTGCTGGCGCACGCCGCGCGGCTGCACATCGACCACGTCATCTTCGACAAGCGGATCTGGAGCGCCGGTCCGCGCTCGGAGAGCGGCTGGCGGACCTACGACCCCGGCAACGCGCCCGGTGACCGCGCGGTCCTCGAGCACCGCGACCACGTGCACGTCGACGTGGTCGCCGGAGGCTGACCGTCAGGCCAGGCGTCGTACGGCGGCCGCGACCCGCTCGTCGGTGGCGGTGAAGGCCACCCGGATGTGCTCGCGCCCGGCCGGGCCGTAGAACTCACCAGGTGCCACCAGGATCCCCCGGTCCGCGAGCCGGGCCACGCTGTCCCAGCAGGGTTCGCCGCGGGTGGCCCAGAGATACAAGGACGCCTCGGACGCGTCGATCCGGAAGCCGGCCGAGTGCAGCGCCTCCTTCAGCACCGCACGCCGGCGCGCGTAGCGGGCCTGCTGCTCCGCCACGTGCTCGTCGTCGTCGAGGGCCACCTGCATGACGACCTGCTGGGGTCCCGGCATCATCAGGCCCAGGTTCTTGCGGACCGCGAGCAGCTCGCGGACCACCTCGGGGTCGCCGGCCACGAACGCGCACCGGTAGCCGGCGAGGTTGGAGCGCTTGGACAGCGAGTGGACGGTGAGGAGGCCGGTGTGATCACCGCCGCAGACGTCGGGATGCAGCACCGACACCGGCTCGGCCTCCCAGGCGCACTCCAGGTAGCACTCGTCGGAGACCAGCAGAGCCCCGCGCTCCCGGCACCACTCCACGACCTTGCGCAGGTGCTCCGCGGGCAGCACCCGACCGGTCGGGTTGGACGGCGAGTTCACCCAGACGATCGAGGCACGCTGCGGGCCCAGGGCGGTCAGCGAGTCGGTGGCCGCGGTCCGGGCGCCGGCGAGCACCGCGCCGACCTCGTAGGTCGGGTAGGCCAGCTCGGGGTGGACGACCAGGTCGCCGGGGCCGATGCCGAGCTGGCTCGGGAGGCTGGCGATCAGCTCCTTGGAGCCCACTACCGGCAGCACCCCGTCGATGTCGAGCCCGGTCACCCCGAACCGACGCGAGAGCCAGTCGACGCAGGCCTGACGGGTGCTCGCCCTGCCGATCGTCATCGGGTAGCCGGGCGAGTCCGCGGCGTCGGCGAGTGCCTTCTGCACGAGGTCCGGGGTGGGGTCGACGGGGGTGCCCACGGACAGGTCGACGACCCCGTCCTCGTGCGCCCGGGCACGCGCCGCGTGCTCGGCGAGCCGGTCCCAGGGGAACTCCGGCAGTGCCGAGGAAACAGAACGCGCCGCCCACCTCGGGAGGGTGGCCGGCGCGCTGTAGGGGCTGTCGGTCATTCCTGGTTCTGCGGGAACGGCAGGGCCTCGACCAGGGGGTGGTCCTTGTCGATGACGCCCATCTTCGCGGCGCCCCCGGGCGAACCGAGGTCCTCGAAGAAGTCGACGTTCGCGGTGTAGTAGTCCTTCCACTGCTCCGGGGTGTCGTCCTCGTAGAAGATGGCCTCCACCGGGCACACCGGCTCGCAGGCCCCGCAGTCAACGCACTCGTCGGGGTGGATGTACAGCATCCGCTTCCCCTCGTAGATGCAGTCGACGGGGCACTCGTCGACGCAGGCCCGGTCCTTGAGGTCGACGCAGGGCTGCGCGATGACGTAGGTCACCTTGTTCCTCCCGCTCCATGGTGGTGCTTGCTCGGTCGTGGTGCGCCACAGCCTAGTATCTCGTCCGATCCGCAACGAACCGAACCCCGCCCGCCCCGTGGTCGTTCCCCCGTCCCCCGAAGGCCTCCTGCCATGCCGCATCCGCCCGGTCTCGGCCCCCACTGCGTGGGGCGACGCGTCGTGGTCCGCCGGGTGCTGCCCGGCCGCCGTGGGCCCTCCGGCGGCCCGGCGATGACCGACCTGCTGGGAGTGGTGGAGTCCTGGGGGGCGACCTCGACCAGGGTTCGCGCGGAGGACGGCACGGTCACCGAGATCGCGCTGCGCGACATCGTCTCGGGCAAGCCCGTCCCGCCCAGGGCCGCACCGCGGATGCGGGTCTCCGCCGAGCAGGCCTGCCTGCTCTCCAACGCCTCCTGGCCCGCGGTCCACGTGGAGCCGCTCGGCGACTGGCTGCTGCGGGCCTCGGGCGGGTTCAGTGCGCGAGCGAACTCGGTGATGGCGGTCGGCGACCCGGGTGTGCCGTTCGAGGCGGCGCTGGAGCGGGTGCTCACCTTCTACACAGACCACGGCCTGCCGCCCTGGGCGCAGGTGGTCGTCGGCTCGCCGACGGCTGACCGGTTCACGGACGCGGGCTGGGTCACCGCCCGTCCAGGTGAGGCCGACTCGGAGTTCCAGGTGGCCGCAGTCGCACAGGCGGTCCGCGCCGTACACCGGCTGCTGCCCGACCCCGCGCCCCCCGTCGACGTCGGTACGACGCTGAGCCCGGCGTGGCTGGCCAACGACGACCGGGCCCGGTCGCACCACGCCGAGGCGGTCGCCGTACTCGAGGGCCCCCAGGACGTGGCGTTCGTCGGGGTGCCCGGCGGGGATGGTGCGCTGCGGGCCAAGGGGCGCGTGGCGTGCGACGGTGACTGGGCAGGGATCACGGACGTCTGGGTCTCGCCTGACCATCGGCGCCGGGGGCTGAGCCTGGTGGTGCTGGCCGCCCTGTTGGGGTGGGCCGCCGAGCGGGGGGCGACGACGGCGTACCTGCAGGTGCGCGGCGACAACGCGCCCGCGCTCGGGCTCTACCGGTCGCTGGGTTTCCGCACCCACCACACCTACCGCTACCTGGCCGCGCCTTCGTCGCGGGAACCGCGGACGCCGGCCAGTGACAGGATGCCCACCAGCATCAGCGGCAGACCGGCGACCAGCAGCGCGTAGCCCTCGAAGTCGCTGGCGAGGGCGTAGTCGCCCTCCGGGCGGCCGAGAGCGGCCAGGACCAGGACCGCGAGCCAGCCGAGGACGTACGACGCGGCGGTCCGCGGCCGTCGCGACCCGAGGAGCCACCACGAGACCGCGAAGGTGGTGACCAGCGCCAGCACCAGGCCCGCCGGGAAGGCGGAGCGGTGCACCGCGACGGCCGCCAGCGCGACGGCAGCGCCGAGGAGCAGGCAACCGAGGTGGAGCAGCAGCCTCACTCGAGCCCGGCGAACAGGTCCGTCTCCAGCCCGTCCTCGTTCAACGGGCCCCGCTCGCCCTTGGCGATCCGGTAGTACTCGGTGCCCCAGACGTGGTTGCCGAGGTTGTTCGAGAGCGCGAAGAACGGGCCGTCCAGGGTGATCTGGGTGGCGTGCGCCTTCATGGCATGCATCTTCGCGTCCGCGAAGTCGTTGGCGTCGACGACCGCCGAGAGCTGGTCGTCGGGGACCATGAAGGGAGGCATCGGACCGTCCGGGTCCATGCCCTCGAACGACGTGGTGTCCCCCGCGGCGCGCAGCCGACGCAGGCCCTCCCGCATCCGGTTGAGCGACATCGCCCCCCAGTAGACCTTCGCGATGTCCCACGGCTCGCCGAGCTGGGGCCGGAAGGACGGGACCGCGGCGAGCGATGTGGCATAGGTGGCCACCCGGTGCGCCTGGATGTGGTCGGGATGGCCGTAGTTGCCGAACTCGTCGTAGGTCACCAGCACCTGCGGGCGCACCTCGCGGATGATCTCCACCAGCAGGCTGGAGGCCTCGAGCAGGTCGGCGCGCCAGAAGGTGCCCTCCTTGACGTCCTCACCGACCGCAGCGTGGCCCTCCTCGCTCCAGACCATCCCGGAGTCCCGGTACCGCCCCGCACCGCCGAGGAACCGGTGATCGGTGACCCCGAGCTCCTTCATCGCGTTGGCGAGCTCGGTGATCCGGTGCTGACCGAGCAGGTCGTCCCGGTCCGAGGCGAGGTAGGCCAGGTCGGGCACCAGCACCTCGCCCTCCTCGCCGAGCGTGCAGGTCCCCAGCGTGACCTGGGTGCCGCGCGCGACGTAGCTCGCCATCGTGGCGCCCTGGCCGATCGACTCGTCGTCGGGATGGGCGTGCACGAGCAGCATCCGTTGGTCCATGGCGTCATGCTAGGGGGCGCCCCAACGGACCCCTGCTCATCGCAGCGCCGCCTCGATCGCCGGGAGCCGCTCCAGCAGCCCGGCCAGGGCCCTCTCGGTGCTCTCCGGCTCGCCGACGAGGGTGAGGTTCCGCATCGAGTCGTCTCCGCGGGCCACCGCGTCCCGGATCCCGTCGATCGCCATCCGGGTCCGACCGGGGACGGCGGCCAGCACCTCCCGCGCGGTCGGGCCGCCATAGGCCGCGGCGAGCACCTCCAGGCGTCTCGCCGACTCCGCCGCCGGCCGCGGACGGAAGAGCGGGATCCCGTTCCAGGCCAGGTGCGCGAGCTCGAGGAGCGGCGTCGTGGGACCGCTCAGGTCCCAGTCGAAGACCCCGGTCAGCCGGTCCCCCTCGAAGCAGACGTTGTACGGCGCGAGGTCGTTGTGCCCGACCAGGGTCGGTCGCTCCACGCGGAAGAACCGCCAGGGTCCCGCGTCCTCGAAGGCGGCGACGGCGCGGTGCAGGCCGGCGGCCCACCGGGCCAGCTCGGCCAGCTGCGCCTCGGTGAGCAGGTCGGTGTCCACGTCGACGATCCGCCCCGGCAGGTAGCTGAGCACCTCGCGTCCGCGCGCGTCGACGCCGAGGACCTCTGGCACGCCGGGCAGCCGCTGACCCGCCAGGTGGCGGAGCAGCCGGTGGACCGCGGGGGTCCACGGCCCCCTGGGTCGACGCACCGTGCGGCCGATCCGGACGGCGCCGCCCACGTTGCCCCCGGGCAGGAGGGTGCCGTCGAGGAGGATCTCGCCGAGCTCCGCCAGGAACGGGCGGTCGGGCCCGAGCCAGTCCACGTCCTCGAGCTCCTCGGGACCGAGCCAGCGCAGCGCGTCGTGCTCGTGCGGGTACGGCTCGCCCTCGGCGATCTCCGCGAGCAGGACCTGCAGCACCAGGCCGTTGCCGACCGGCTGCCCGCCGGACAGCCGCCCCGTCACCCGGATGCGGCAGCCGAGCTCCTCCTCGACCTCGCGGGCCAGCGCGCCGTCGGGATCCTCGCCGGGCTCGACCTTGCCGCCGGGGAGCTCCCACCGTCCGCGTGCCTGCGGCGGGTAGGCGCGCCGGGCGGCGAGCACGCGGCCGTGGCGGACCACCGCTGCTCCGACGACGAGCGAGGGGCCGGACACGTCCGCATCATGCCAAACCCGCTCAGCGCTGCTGTTCCTCCGTGGGCAGCCGCCAACCGCCGGCCGGTAGGTCGATGGCCTCCTCCGGACCCCAGGACCTTGCGGATAGGGGCGTACGGCGGGCGGTGACTGCAGGACCGGCTCGCACACCTGCCAGAGCCGGTCGACCTCGTCGGAGCGGGTGAACAGCGTCTGGTCCCCGCGCAGCACATCGAGGAGCAGCCGCTCGTAGGCCTCGAGCGGCTCGTCGTCGTGGAGCTCCTCGGCGAAGTCGAGGCGCATGGTGGCCTCGGCGAGCTCCATGTCGGGCCCGGGACGCTTCGCACGCAGGTCGACGCTGATCCGCGCGGCATCGGTCAGCTCGAGGACCAGCTCGTTGGGCTCGCGCTCGATGTCCGCGAACAGCTTGGTCGGCGGGGCCCTGAACCGCAGGGTGACGCAGCGGCGGGTGGCCGCCAGGGCCTTCCCGGTGCGCAGGTAGAAGGGGACGCCTTGCCAGCGCTCGTTGTCGACCCAGGCCTCCAGCGCGACGAACGTCTCGACCTCCGAGTCGGACGCGACGCCGTCCTCGTCGCGGTACCCCTCGTACTGGCCGAAGACGACGCGGTCGGGTCCAAGGGCCGCAACGAGTCGAACACCGCCGCCTCGGCGTCCCGGACCGGACCGGCCTCGAAGGCGCCCGGGTCCTCGAGTGCGACCAGTCCGAGGATCTGGCACAGGTGCGTGGAGATCATGTCCCGGAAGCATCCGGTGCCCTCGTAGAAGCTGCCGCGACCCTCCACGGTGAGCTCCTCGGGGACGTCGATTTGCACCGACTCGAGGTGCGTGCTGTCCCAGGCCGGCTCGAAGAGCCCGTTGGCGAACCGCAGCGCCAGGATGTTCTGCGCGGACTCCTTCCCCAGGAAGTGGTCGATGCGGAAGACCTGGTCCTCCTCGACCACCTGCTTCAGGGCGCGGTCGAGCTCCCGGGACGACTCGAGGTCCGTCCCGAAGGGCTTCTCGACGACCAGCCGGGCCCGCTCGGTGAGCCCTTCGCGGCTCAGCATGCCGACCATCGGCTGCATGGCCGTCGGCGGGACGGAGAGGTACACCAACCGTCGTACGTCGTCCCCGAGCTGCTCCTCGGCCGCGCGCACCTTCTCGGCCAGCGCCGAGCCGTCGTCGGCGTCGGACGTCCGGAAGCTCAGCCGCCCCAGGAACGCGTCAGCGACCTTGTCGTCGAGGTCGCCGACGGTGCCCTCGAGGCCCTCACGGACCTGCCGGCGGAACTCCTCGTCGTCCCCGGGCGAGTGCCTGCCGGAGCCGATCACGACGTAGTCCTCGGGCAGCCGACCGGCCGCGGCCAGCCCGTACAGACCGGGGAACAGCTTGCGCCCGGCGAGGTCACCGGTCGCGCCGAAGAGGACGAGGACGTGCGGCAGGAGGGGCTCTGTCGAGGACATGGCAGGTGCTACCCAGGCGGCCGCGGTCGACTCGCCTCCACCGAGCGGATCCGACCCACCAGGTCGTCGCGGTCGACCCGGCCCGGGGGGGCGGCCGCGAGGCCCGGCCCGCGTCGGCGCGCGGCGCCCCCGCCCGCTGCGGCCCCAGCTCCGCCTCCGGGCGCGCGGCCGAGGAGCAGCTCGGGGACGACGTACGACGGTTGGTGTACCTCTCCGTCCCGCCGACGGCCATGCAGC
>JAWWPF010000369.1:0-4017 GCA_033850795.1 Nocardioidaceae bacterium
ATGACAGCCTTCATGACAGCCTTCATGACAGAGCCTTCATGACGGGCCTTCAGACGGAACCTTCATGGCGTGCCCTTCCTAGGCGGGATCGCTCATCTCCACCAGAACGGCGCCTCGCTCCACCTGGGTTCCCGCGGCGACATTGAGCGCCGAGATCACGCCGTCGCCGGGGCTGGTGATGGTGTGCTCCATCTTCATGGCCTCCAGCACCAACAGGGGAGTCCCGGCCGTCACGGTGTCTCCCTCGGCGACCAGAATCCGGACCACCGAGCCGGGCATCGGCGCGATGAGACCACCGGCCGGCAAAGCCGATCCGGGCGCCGGCAGGGGGTCGACGACGCTGAAGGCCGAGGATCCGTCCACGCCGTCGATCAGAGCGCCGTCCAACCCGGCGGGTCCGGTGAGATGCACGCGGTACCGCCGCCGGACGCCGCCGATCGTGGCGTCGACCACGTCAGGGTCGGCGGTATGGATGTCCACGGTCACCGGGTCGCCGTCGACCTCGACGACCGCTGCGCGGCGCTGCAGGTTGTAGGCGACCGTGATCGGGTCACCCTCGCCCTTGAACTCGACGGTCTCCAAGGTTGCGCGGTTGTTGCGCCACCCGATCGGCAGGCCAAGCTGGACCGGGCGATCCCGGGACCGGCGGGCGGCCAGCGCGATTGCGGCGATGACGGCGTGCTGACGGTGCGTCGCGTCGGCGGTCAGTGGCGCGGTCAGCCCGTCGATCCGGTCCAGGAAGTCGGTGGTGGTGTCGCCGGCCAGGAACTCCGCGCTGCGCAGGATGCGCACGAGCAGGTCGCGGTTCGTGGTGATGCCGTGGAGCCGGGCGCGGGAGAGCGCGTCGGCCAAGCGGCCGGCGGCGGCGCTGCGGGTGGGTCCGTGCGCGATGACCTTGGCGACCATGGAGTCGTAGTAGGGGGACACCTCGGAGCCGGACGTCACGCCGGTGTCCACCCGGATACCGACTGTGTTGTTGACGGAGCTCTTGTGGGCGCTCTTGTGGGCGCTGTTGTCGGCGGTCTTGTCGGCGATGCTGTCGGAGTCGATCTCGAACAGGTCGAATGTGCCGGACACCGGGAGATACCCGGCGGCCGGGTCCTCGGCGCAGAGCCGGACCTCGATGGCGTGCCCGGTGATCGTGGGGTTCATCGCCTCGGCCGGAAGCGCCTCACCCCGGGCGACCGCGATCTGAAGTTGCACCAGATCCAGACCCGTGATGCATTCGGTCACCGGGTGCTCGACCTGCAGGCGGGTGTTCATCTCGAGGAACGCGAACGTGCCGTCGGCGGCGGCGATGAACTCCACTGTTCCGGCCCCGCGGTAGTCCACCGCGCGCGCGGCTGAAACCGCGGCTGCCATCAGACGCTCGCGCCACTGATGGTCCACGGCCGGCGAGGGCGCCTCTTCGACGACCTTCTGGTGCCGGCGCTGGATCGAGCACTCGCGCTCGAAGAGCGTGGCGACCTGGCCGTGGTTGTCGGCGACGATCTGTACCTCGATGTGCCGGGACGGCGCGAGATAGCGCTCGATGAAGACGGTGCCGTTACCGAATGCCGCCTTCGCTTCGCGCTGCGCGCTCTCGACCTGGGCGAGCAGTTCCTCAGCGGAATTGACGATCCGCATGCCGCGCCCGCCGCCCCCGGCCGAGGCCTTGATGATCGCGGGCAGCCCGATGTCGGCCAGCGCGGCCTGCAGGTCCTGGGATTCCCCGCCGGCCGAGACATCAGTGACCGTCACACCCCGCAGAATGGGCACGCCGTTGGCGGCCATGATCTCCTTCGAGGTGACCTTGTCGCCCATACTGCGGATCGCCGCAGCCGAGGGCCCGATGAAAATCAGCCCGGCCGCGACGCAGGCCTCGGCGAAGTCCGCGTTCTCGGACAGGAAGCCGTAGCCGGGGTGGACCGCGTCGGCGCCGACTTTGGCTGCCGCCTCCAGGATCAGCTCGGCGACCAGGTAGGTGTCCGCGGCAGCGGTGCCCTCCAGGCGCACCGCCTCGTCGGCCTCCTGCACGAAGAGTGCGTCCGCGTCAGCGTCGGAGTACACGACCGCCGTCCGGATGCCCAGCTCGCGCGCCGCGCGGAGAACCCGGCGGGCGATCTCGCCCCGGTTGGCAATGAGGATCTTCTGCATCGCGAAGTACTCCTACATCCGAAAGACGCCATAGCCGCGGCGCCCTTCGACGACGTTGTTGTGGACGGCGGACAGGGTGATCCCGAGGACGGTGCGGGTGTCGGCCGGGTCGATGATTCCGTCGTCGTAGACCTTGCCGCTCATGAAGAAGGAGTAGGACTCCCGCTCGATCTGAGCCTCGATGGCCGCGGTGCGCGCCGCATCCTTCTCCTCGTCGAAGTCCACGCCGGCTGCGGCGGCGGCCTCGCGGCCGACGATGGAGAGCACACCCGCGAGCTGTGAGGGACCCATCACCGCGGTGCGCGAGTTCGGCCACGCGAAGAGGAAGCGCGGGTCGTAGGCGCGGCCGCACATGCCGTAGTTCCCCGCGCCGTACGAAGCGCCCATGATCACCGTGATGTGGGGGACGGCGCTGTTCGCGACGGCATTGATCATCTTCGCGCCGTCCTTGATGATGCCGCCCTGCTCGAAGCTCTTGCCCACGATGTAGCCGGTCGTGTTCTGCAGGAAGATCAGGGGGGTGTCCACCTGGTTCGACTTCTGAATGAACTCGGTGGCCTTCTGGGCCTCCTCGCCGAAGAGCACCCCGCGCTTGTTGGCGAGAACGCCGACGGGGTAACCGTGCAGCGTGCCCCAGCCGGTCGCGAGCGAGGTGCCGTACTCCGGCTTGTACTCCTCGAACTCCGACCCGTCGAGGAGTCGGGCCATCACCTCGTAGGGACTGAACGGCACCCGCAGGTCGGCCGAGGCGATGCCGAGCAGTTCCGACGGGTGGTAGAGCGGGTCGATGACCGGCTTCGGCTTCGGGCCGAGCTTGGTCCAGTTCCAGCTCTTGACGATCTGGCGGCCCAGGCGGATCGCGTCCCGTTCGTCCGCGGCCAAATGGTCGGAAAGCCCGGAGACCGTCGAGTGCATCCGCGCACCGCCGAGTTCCTCGTCGGTCGAGACCTCACCGGTCGCCATCTTGACCAGCGGGGGACCGCCCAGGAACACCTTCGACTGCTTGTCGATCATGACGTTGTAGTCGCACATGCCCGGCACGTACGCGCCGCCGGCGGTGGAGTTGCCGAACACCAGAGCGACGGTCGGAATGCCCAACGCCGACAACTGCGTGAGGTCGCGGAACAACTGGCCCGCCGGCACGAACAGATCGGCCTGGGTGGGCAGGTCGGCGCCGCCGGACTCCACCAGGTTGATGACCGGCAACCGATTGAGCCGCGCGATGTGCAGCGCGCGCAACATCTTCTTCCAGGTGTACGGGTTGGACGTGCCGCCCTTGACGGTGCCGTCGTTGGCGATGAACACGCACTCCACCCCGTGAATCACGCCGATGCCGGTCACCACGCTGGCGCCGACGGTGAAGTCGGTGCCCCACGCCGCGAGCGGGGAAAGCTCGAGGAAGGCCGAGCCCGGATCGACCAACAGGTCGATCCGCTCGCGGCAGGTGAAGCGGCCGCGTTCGCGGTGGCGGGCCATGTACTTGGCACCGCCACCGGCCCTGGCGACCTCGAGCTGGTCATCCAGCAGCTTGAGCATCCCGAGGTTGTGCGCCCGGTTGCTCAGGTATTCGTCGGAGTTGACGTCGAGCTCCGACCGCAGGGTAGGCACGAGCGATCCTCCAGGAGACGGGCGTCGACGACGACCGGATCAGCGCCGAGCAGCGGTTGCCACGCGGGACGCGTCGGGCGTCGGGCAATTCGTGTAGGTATGTTTATAGCGATTAACTCGGCTGCCGACAACTGCCGACCCTCGCGAGGCGTCAGCCCGTTTGGCGCGAGCGCGGGGAGAGCGCGGACTCCTCCGAGCCCGACACGTCGGCCTCGTCGGGCTCTCCGCGCAGCGAGCGGCCTGTCACGCGACCGTTGACGGTCCGCGGGATCG
>JAWWPF010000371.1:0-5228 GCA_033850795.1 Nocardioidaceae bacterium
CTGGTCGAACGAGGACACCGGAACCGTGAAGTGCTGCATCACCCCGGGGAGGTCGCAGAACCGGACGTCGACCATCTCGACGCCCTCGTCCTCGATGTACTTCAGCAGCTCTTCGCTGTTTGCGAACATTCGTCCTCCTTGGCCGCGGGGGCCACGCTGGATCACTCTGGGATTGCTCGGGGTGGTGTCACGGGGGTGTTCCTCGTGAACCTATGCACGGGCAGTTTCTCGACGGTGTCTGCTTTGTTTCGGTGATGTAACAGGTCCGGGAGGGCCCGGGTAGCGTTGGGCCGTGAGCAAGCCGACCTCCCCGACCGACCGGTCCGCGGCGGCGGGTACGTCGTACGCCGGACAGCGGCTGGGTCTGCCCCCCGACGGACCGGGCTCGGTCGCCAGCTGGGGGAGGCGGGTCGCCGCGCTCTTCATCGACTGGATCGCCTCCCTCCTGGTCGCCGCCCTCTTCACCGGAGGGGCGGCGTTCACCTCCGACGGCTTGGCGGCCTGGGCCCCGATGCTCGTCTTCCTCATCGAGGTGACGCTGCTGACCGCACTGCTCGGAGGGTCCTTCGGGCAGGTCCTGACCCGGGTGGCGGTGCTGCGGGTCGACCGGCGTCCGCTGAGCCTGCTCGCATCGCTGCTGCGCACGGCGCTGATCTGCCTGGTGGTCCCGCCGCTGTTCTCCAACCTCGACCGGCGCGGGCTCCACGACCTCGCGACGCGCACGGTGACCGTCCGCCGCTGACCCCTCGGTGCTCCGCTGCTCAGCGGCCCCGCATGTTCTGCCGGGCGCCCTTGAGGTTGGTCGGCACCGGGCCCTTCGGGATCGGGAGGTTGGACCGGGTGGCGTCGAGCGCCTTGAGGCGCTGCAGCACGTCGGTCATCTCGGCCGGCTTGATGTTGCGGCCCAGCTTGGTGACGTGCTTGGTCAGCTTGGGCACGGGTACGGCGCCCGGGCCCTCGCCGCTGACCACCTCGAAGATGGGTGTCTCGGAGGCGACCCGCTCGTGCTTGCGTCGCTCCGAGGCGAGCAGCGTCCTCAGCCGCTGCGGGCTGCCCTCGCCGACGAGCACGATCCCCGGAGGGCCGACGACCCGGTGCACGAGGTCCTGGTTCTTGTTGAAGGCTATCCCGGGCTCGACCTTCCAGCCCCGGCGGAGCTGGCCGAGGACGGCAGCAGCCGCACCGGGGCGGCCCTCGATCTCGGCGTACTGCGCCTTCTGCGCCCGGCGCCCGAAGACGATCATCGTCGCCAGGAGGCCGATCATCACCGCGGTGACCAGGGACAGCACCCAGCTGCCGGGAAGGATGAGGACGAGTACGAGGAACGCGACGGCGGCGCAGACGACGAAGACCCCGCCGAGGATCAGCCCGATGCGAGGGTCGGACTTCCTGGTCATCGAGTAGACCAGGGCCATCTGCTTGAGCCGCCCCTCCTTCTTCGGCTTCGCCTTCTTCGGCTCCTTCTCCTTCTTGGCCATCAGGTGCTGCCTCTGCTGTCTCTCGGGGCTTGTCTCTTCGGGTCGCGTCATTCTCGCAGACGAAGAGGTCAGGCGGAGCGCTCCACGGGGCCGGTCTCGCGGGCGTGACGTGCGTCCATCGCCTGCTGGTAGAGCCGCCCGGCGCGGTAGGAGGACCGGACCAGCGGGCCGGACATCACACCGGCGAACCCGATCTCGTCCGCCTCGTCCTTGAGCTCCCCGAACTCCTCGGGCTTGACCCACCGCTCGATCGGGTGGTGCCGCAGCGAGGGCCGCAGGTACTGGGTGATCGTGATCAGCTCGCAGCCGGCCGCGTGCAGGTCCCGCAGCGCCTGCGAGACCTCCTCGCGCCTCTCACCCATCCCGAGGATGAGGTTCGACTTCGTCACCAGCCCGAAGTCACGGGCCTGGCTGATCACGTCCAGGGAGCGGTCGTAGCGGAAGGCCGGGCGGATCCGCTTGAAGATGCGCGGCACCGTCTCGACGTTGTGGGCCAGCACCTCGGGCCGGGACTCGAAGACCTCGCCCAGCTGGTCGGGTCGGCCGTTGAAGTCGGGGATCAGGTTCTCCACGCCGGTGTCCGAGTTGAGCTCGTGGATCTGCTTGACGGTCTCGGCGTACAGCCAGGCGCCGCCGTCCGGCAGGTCGTCGCGGGCCACTCCGGTGATGGTCGCGTAGCGCAGGCCCATCTTCTGCACGCTCTCGGCGACCCGGCGCGGCTCATCGCGGTCCAGCGGCTCCGGTCGCCCGGTGTCGATCTGGCAGAAGTCGCAGCGGCGGGTGCACTGGTCCCCGCCGATGAGGAAGGTGGCCTCGCGGTCCTCCCAGCACTCGAAGATGTTGGGGCAGCCGGCCTCCTGGCAGACCGTGTGCAGCCCCTCGGACTTCACCAGGCCCTGCAGCTCGCGGTACTGCGGCCCCATCTTCGCCCGCGTCTTGATCCACTCGGGCTTCTTCTCGATGGGGGTCTGCGCGTTCCGCACCTCGAGGCGGAGGAGCCTGCGCCCGTCCGGCTCCGGGGTCCCGGGCGCGCTCGAGGAGGTCTGAAGGGGGGCCTGGGTCACGCCGGCCACTCTACGCGGCAGCCGGTGGCGGGGTCATGTCGACGGGGTGAGCTCGACGGGGTCAGCCCGACGGCGTGACGAGCGTGATGCGGCGGCTGGGGTCCGGCTTGGCGGGGTAGCTGGGCGTCGCGTCGTACGGCGCCCAGGCCAGCAGCTCACGCAGGTGGCGCTCGGCGACCGGGGCGACCTCCTCGACAGTGACGTCGCGACCGAGCTCCGCCGAGAGGCTCGTCACACCAGCATCGCTGATGCCGCACGGCACGAACCGGTCGTACCAGGAGAGGTCGACATCGCAGTTGACCGCGAAGCCGTGCATCGTCACCCCGCGGCTGACCCGGATGCCGATCGCGGCGACCTTGCGCTCGGGGCCGCGGTCGTCGGCGGCCAGCCAGACGCCACTGCGTCCCGGAACCCGTGCCGTCGTCACGCCCAGGTCGCTGCAGGTGTGGATCAGCGCCTCCTCGAGGCGGCGCACGTAGTCGACGACCAGCACCTGGTCGGGCAGCCGGACGATCGGGTAGCCGACCAGCTGTCCGGGGCCGTGGAAGGTGATCTTGCCGCCGCGGTCCACGTCGATGACCGGCACGTCGACGCCTACCGGCCGCTCGTGCGGCTCGGTGCGCTTGCCGGCGGTGAAGACCGGCGGATGCTCCAGGAGGAGGACCGTCTCCTCGCCGCCCGCGGCAACGGCTGAGTGGACCTCGCGCTGGAGGTCCCACGCGGCCACGTAGTCCACAGCGTCCGCGCCGAAGCCGACGGCCCGGAAGGTCAGGTCTGCCACGCCGACGAGCGTACGCCGCGGCGGGTGACGCGATGCGCGCCCGTCACGACGATGGTGAAGTATTGCGGAACCCGCAGTCCGTTCCTGGACCTCGGGTCGCCGACTGAGAGGACGCCATGTCGAGCTCGACCGGGGAGCCTCCGCCCCGCCGGCGCGGATCGCGTCGCTGGATCCTGCCGCTGGTGGTGGTGCTGCTCTGGCTGTTCGTCGGCGGTCCGCTGGGCAGCTTCGCCGGTCGGCTCTCGGACGTGCAGAAGAACGACAACGCGTCCTTCCTGCCGAAGAGCACCGAGTCGACGGGCGTGCTGAACCAGCTGCAGCGGTTCAGCGGGAAGCAGTCGCTGCCCACGACGGTGGTCTTCGAGCGGAAGGGGGGGCTGACCCCGTCGGACCGGAGTGCGATCGCGTCGTACGCCCAGCGGTTCGCGCAGGTCAAGCACGTCGACGCGGCACAGGTCGGCCGGCCGAGGTACTCCTCCGACGGGGACGCGGGCCAGGTCGTCGTACCCATCCGCGCCGACGACGGGACGCAGATCCAGACGGCCGTGACCGACATCCGCGCCATCGTCGCGCACCCGCCTCCGGGGCTGACCGCGCTCGTCGGTGGCCAGGGCGGGATCCTCGGTGACTTCATCAAGGCGTTCGGCGCCATCGACGGGATCCTGCTGGTCGTGGCGCTGCTGGTGGTGCTGACGATCCTGGTGATCGTCTACCGGACCATCATCCTGCCGCTCGTGGTGATCGTCTCGGCGGTGCTGGCGCTCGGGGTCGCCTCCGCCGTCGTCTACGCGCTGGCCAAGGGCGACGTGCTCGACCTCAACGGCCAGAGCCAGGGCATCCTGTTCATCCTCGCGCTCGGCGCGGCGACGGACTACTCGCTGCTGCTGGTGTCCCGGTTCCGCGAGGAGCTGCGGGACGAGGAGTCCAAGTACGTCGCGATGGGCAAGGCCTACCGCCGGGCGCTCGAGCCCATCGTCGCCTCAGGTATCACGGTGATCCTCGGCCTGCTCTGCCTGCTGCTGGCGCACCTGTCGAACCTTCGCGGCCTCGGGCCCGTCGGCGCGCTGGGGATCGCCGGTGCGATGTTCTCCTCCCTGACCTTGCTGCCGTGCCTGCTGATGCTGCTCGGGCGCTGGGCCTACTGGCCGTTCCGGCCGATGTACGGGTCGCCGCACTCCGACACGACCGGGGTGTGGGGGCGGGTGGCGCGACTGGTCGGCCGCCGTACGCGCCTCGTGTGGGTGCTGACCCTGCTCGTGCTCGCGGGGTTCGCGGCCTTCCTGCCGACCCTCGACGAGAGCCCCATCCCGCAGACCGACACCTTCCTGACCCAGGTCGACTCGGTGAAGGCGCAGAAGATCCTCGACGCGCACTTCGCCAGCGACCAGGCCAGCCCGGCGGTGCTCATCGTCCCGCAGGACGAGCTGCCGCAGACGCTGCGTGCGGTGCAGGGCCACAGTGGGATCGCCAAGGGCGGGGTGACCTACGTGCCGGCGGGGCCGCCGACCGGCACGGTCCCGCCGAAGCCGAAGGTCGTGGACGGCGACGTGGCCGTCCTCGCCACGCTGAGCGGAGCAGCGGACTCCGCGGAGGCCAGTGCGACGGTGCGCCAGCTGCGGACCGACCTCGACCGCGTCAGCCCGGCCATCCGGGTCGGAGGCGACACCGCCATCCAGCTCGACACCCGCGACACCGCCGAGTCGGACCGCGCCAAGATCATCCCGGCGATCCTGCTGGTGATCTTCGTGGTCCTCGCGCTGCTGCTCCGCTCGTTGCTGGCGCCGGTGCTGCTGCTGCTCGCCAACGTGCTGTCCTTCGGGGCGACGATGGGGATCAGTGCTCTGGTGTTCAACCACGTCCTCGACTTCCCGGCGACCGACCCGTCGATCCCGTTGATCGGGTTCG
>JAWWPF010000377.1:0-11976 GCA_033850795.1 Nocardioidaceae bacterium
CGTCTCAACCGGATTTAGCGCCGGCTCAACGGGAATGAGCGCCGGCTCAACGGGTTCAGGCCGTCGCGATGTCGTCGGAGTCGACGATGCGGTAGGCGTAGCCCTGCTCAGCCAGGAACCTCTGCCGGTGCTGCGCGAAGTCCGCGTCGACGGTGTCCCGCGAGACGATCGCGTAGAACCGCGCGGACCGCTTGTCCTGCTTGGGCCGCAGCAGCCGGCCCAGCCGTTGCGCCTCCTCCTGCCGCGACCCGAACGAGCCGGAGACCTGGATCGCCACCGCGGCCGAGGGCAGGTCGACGGAGAAGTTGGCGACCTTCGACACCACCAGCAGGTCGATCTCCCCATGCCTGAAGGCGTTGAAGAGCCGCTCCCGCTCCTTCACCTTCGTCTCGCCCTTGATCACGGGCGCGTCCAGGCGGTCGCCGAGCTCATCGAGCTGGTCGATGTACTGGCCGATCACCAGCGTCGGCTCGCCCTTGTGCTTGGCGACGAGCTCCTCGACGAGGCGCGTCTTCGCAGCCGTGCACGACGCGAGGCGGTACCGCTCGTCCGGCTCAGCCGTCGCGTAGACGAACCGCTCCCCCTCGGGCAGCGTCACGCGCACCTCGACGCAGTCCGCCGGTGCGATGTAGCCCTGCGCCTCGATGTCCTTCCACGGCGCGTCATATCGCTTCGGCCCGATCAGCGAGAACACGTCGCCCTCGCGGCCGTCCTCGCGGATCAGCGTCGCGGTCAGGCCGATCCGCCGCCGCGCCTGCAGGTCCGCCGTCATCCGGAAGATCGGCGCCGGCAGCAGGTGCACCTCGTCGTAGATGATCAGGCCCCAGTCCTTGGCGTCGAACAGCTCGAGGTGGCTGTAGACGCCCTTGCGGCGCGTCGTCATGACCTGGTACGTCGCGATGGTGACCGGGCGGATCTCCTTCTTCGTGCCGGAGTACTCGCCGATCTCGTCCTCGGTCAGGGACGTACGACGGACCAGCTCCTCCTTCCACTGCCGAGCCGACACCGTATTGGTGACGAGGATCAAAGTCGTCGCCTGCGCATGAGCCATCGCCGCCGCGCCAACGAGAGTCTTCCCAGCACCACAAGGGAGTACGACGACCCCGGATCCGCCGTGCCAGAACGACTCGGCCGCTTCCTGCTGGTAGGAGCGCAACGTCCACTCGGTCTGGTCGAGCGCGATCGCGTGCGCCTCGCCGTCGACGTACCCCGCGTAGTCCTCCGCCGGCCAGCCGATCTTCAGCAGCACCTGCTTGAGGTTCCCGCGCTCCGACGGGTGCACGACCACGGTTCGCGTGTCGATCCGCTCGCCGATCATCGGCCGGATCTTCTTCGCGCGCAGGACCTCCTCGAGCACGGGCCGGTCGTTGCTGGTCAGCACCAGCCCGTGCGTCGGGTGCTTGTCGAGGCGGAGCCTCCCGTAGCGGGCCATGGTCTCGGCGATGTCGACGAGCAGCGCATGCGGAACGGCGTACCTGCTGTAGGTCAGCAGCGTGTCGACGACCTGCTCGGCGTCGTGCCCGGCGGCCCGCGCGTTCCATAGCCCGAGCGGCGTCAGCCGGTAGGTGTGCACGTGCTCCGGGGACCGCTCGAGCTCGGCGAACGGCGCGATCGCCTTGCGGCACTCGCCACTCAGCTCGTGATCGACCTCGAGGAGAAGCGTCTTGTCGGACTGGACGATCAGGGGTCCGTCCGTCATGCGATCGCAGCCTTCTGCCGGGCCCGGTAGGCCGCCACGTTCGCGCGCGAGGAGCACCGGTCCGAGCAGTACCTGCGCGACTGGTTCGGCGAGGTGTCCACGAACACGTTCGTGCATGGGGTCGCGTCGCAGACGCCCAGCCGGGTGGCGCCGAGGTCGCAGACCAGGTTGGACAGCCCCATCAGGGACTCGGCGATAAGCAGCTCGGACACCGACGACTGCCGGTCGGCCACGTGCATGTGCCACCGCCCGCCGCCGGTGGCCGAGCCGTGGCCGGCGATGTACGGCGTGACGGGGTGCTTGGCCAGCAAGGCGTTGAGCTGGTCCACGACCGCCCGCTCGTCACCGGCGTTGGAGGCCTCGAAGACCCGGCGCAGCTCCTTGACGAAGCGGCGCAGCGAGCCGGCGTCCTTCTCCGCGACGGAGTCCTGCAGCCAGCGCCGGTCATCCAGGAAGGCGACCAGCTGCTCGCCGTCGTCGAGGCCGGCGTTCACCAGGCCCGCCGACCGCTCCGCGTAACGAACAAAGTCCATGTATACAGATTACGCAGCGACGCCAAGGCACGACCGCGAGCCCGGGTCGCCGACGGCGACCTACGACGGACCCTCGAGGCTGTTCACGAACGGCATCGCCCAGGCGAACGACTGGGCCGCCGCCGCATGCAGGTCCTCGGCCGCCTCCTCGAGCGACGCGCCCATCGCGATCCCGGCCTGGTAGCCGGCCACCTCGCACACCAGCGCCCCCAACACGCCCTCCCGGCGGAACGCCGCCGACTTGAGGGCCTCGTCGATGTCCATGGTCCGCGCCAGCTCGTCGAGCTCCACCCCGAGCAGCAGGTCGAGGGCCGAGAGCAGCCCGGCGGTGAAGGCGAAGTCCCCCGTCCCGACGCCGCGCTCCTCGGCGAGGAGCTCGGTCATCCGGGCGCGCACCAGCGCACCGGCGAGCCCGTCGGGGGTCCGGCCGGGCTGGGCGCTCAGGATGGTCAGGGCCACCCACTGCCGGATCCTGGTGGTGCCGAGCAGGACGAGCGCCTCGCGGACAGTCCGCACCTGGCGGCGCATGCCGAGGTGGCTGCCGATCGACGCCATCTGCAGGAGCTGCACGACGAGACCGGGCTCCCGTCGCAGGATCCCCTCGATCTCCTCGAAGTCCAGGTCCTCCGCCAGGAGCGTCATTGCGAGCTGCACGTGGGCGAGAGCCGAGGCCGGTATGGCGTGGCCGTGCACGACCTCCGGCCGGTCGATGGCGTACCCCTGGAACAGCTCGAAGCCCTCGGCCATCGCCCAGGCGATGTCCTCGGAGGTCTCGACCTTCTCGGCGAGCAGCACGACCTCGAACGGACGGCAGCGCTCTGCGAGCGCACGGACCTCGTCCCGGGACATCGCCTGGAAGTCGATCTTGACGATGTCGGCGAGCGCGAGCAGCCGGTCGGCGCCCTCGGCCCACACGAAGTCGTCGAGCGCGACCCGGAACCCTGCTGCGACGAGCTCCCGGCAGCCCTCCACCGTCTCGTCGTCGATGCGGACCGTCTCCAGGACCTCGATCACGGTCCTCGCGGGAGGCAGGCTGACGGGAGTCTCGCCGGTCAGCACGCCGCGTTCGGCGTTGCAGAACATCGCCTTGTCCCCGACCAGCTGGTCGACGCCGATGGTGAGCGCACCAAGGACGACCTGCGCGGTCATCTGCTCGCCGGTGATCGACGCACCCGGGCGGACCGGACGGTAGAGAAGCTCGAACCCGACGACGGCGCCGCCGCGGTCGGTGATGGGCTGCCGCCCGACGACGACGTCAGTCGAGGTCGACAGATCGTCGACAGCCGCGATGTGGCTGCTCACCCGTTCCCCTCGTCCGGTCCGAATCCTTTACGACTCATTGTGAGGCTATGCAAGTGTCATGTCCGGGCTTCGGCTCAACCCGCGACCGGACGCACCGCGCTGATCCGGTGGATCGCGAACGAGCGGACCTCGTCGCTACGGTGGTCGTAGGCCGACAGCCAGCCCGCCTCCACGCGGACCGGGTCGACGACGCGCTCCTGGGTCGTCCCGTGGTTGTCGACGTAGCCGATCCAGACGCTCCGGCCCGCCTCCAGGGCCTCTCGCAGGACCGCGAGCGCCGACGCCGGCGTGGTCGGGTCGGCGGCGCGCATCCCGGGCTCGGGCCGCTGCGCGGCTGCCCTGTCTCCTGCCCGGATCGCGGTCACGGTGGCGGCGACCCGGGCCGAGAGCCGGGCCGACGCGTGCGGGTCGGCCGGGTCCGTCGCCGGCCCCGTCGCTGGCCCCGTCGCCGACCCCGTCGCTGGGCTGCCCACCGCGAACCGGGACGACGGCGCCCGGAGCACCTGGCGCCGAGCCAGCCGGACCGTCCCGTCCGGCGCCTCCACGACCGGCGCGGCGCCGAGCTCCCGCAGGCGAGGCAGGAGCACGTCCAGGGTCACGTCGCTGACCACCACCGTCGGCGCGATCCTGCGCAGCCGCAGGGAGCCGGCCTTCGGGTGGTGCACCAGCTCCGCGAGCGCGACCTCGTCGTCGCTGCGGAGGAACGACTCCGCGGCGCCCACCCGGATCGTCCCGAAGCGGCGCGACACGTCGTCGACCAGGTAGGTCAGGGCCTGCGGCACCGGGGTCCGCGACGACGAGGCGACGAGGTCGTGCACCTCGCCGGCCGACCAGCCGGAGTCGAAGGCCCGGCGCACGGACCCCTCGCTGAAGCGGTAGACGGTCGCGCCGCCGCGGGACTCCACGTCCGCCACGGTGGCCAGCTGCCGGGCGAGGTCCGGGTCCAGGGGGCCGGGGGCGACCGCGGTCAGGTCCGCCTGCAGCAGCACGTGGTCGACGGGCTCCGGCAGCAGGGGCTCCAGCGCCGCGCTCGCGGCCCGGCGCCCGGTGTCGCCCGGTGACAGGAGCGCCCGTCCGTGGGTGGAGAGCCCGCCGAGCCCGCTCAGCCCGACGACCGCCGACTCCTCCAGGACCCAAGCCACCGCCTCCGCGCGGGCCGCGGGCCGTCGGGGGCGCATCCAGACCAGCCGCTCCACCACGGACGGCACGCCGGTCCCCGGGGCGAGGACCGTCCCGGGATCCAGGGACGCGAGCTGCTCGAGGGCAGCGCGCTTCGTCTCCGGGACCCAGGCCCGCTCCAGGTCGGGCACCAGCGCGTTGACCGGTTTGCCGTTCTGGCGGGTCCCGACCAGCGAGGTCAGCCGGGGCGAGGCGAGCCAGGCCGCCGCGAGCCGTGCCCAGCGGTCCGCGACCGGGGCGGCGTTCCACACGTCGTACGCCTCCGTCGGCAGCCACACGGGGTCGCCGTCCGGGGTGGAGCCGACCGCCACCAGCCCGGTGGCGAGCGCCAGCTCGACGCGGAGGGCGGCCCCGCGCTCGTCGGTGTGCAGCAGGTCGGCGGTGGCCTTCAGGTCGCGGACCCCGAGGCCGCCGGTGCGCAGCGCGGAGGGCGGTGCGGTGCCCCAGTGCTCGAGGAGCAGCTCGACGTGCCGGACGAGCTCGAAGGCGGCACCGGCTGCGCTGCGGTCCACCAGCGCGCTGTCCCGGGAGGCGGTGAGCAGCGGGGGCCGCCGGTCCGCGCGGGCGCGGGTGGTGCGGCCGTCGCGGAGGGCCAAGGCGACCTCGCGGGGGACCGCGACGTGCTTGCTGTCCCGGGCGACCAGCAGGCCCCGCGCGAGCAGCTGGTCGACCGGCCCCCCGCCCGTGCCCCGGGCGGTGGACCGATCGGTCGACTCGACGGTGCCGTCCTTGCCCTCCCGCTCGAGGTGGTCCAGGATCGCGCGGGCCTTCTCGTCGACCTCCGCGAGCAGCTTCGCGACCTCCGCCGGGTCCGAGAGCAGCGCGGAGACCGCGGCGACGTCGTCGTGCCGGTTCCCGGTGGGCGTCAGCCCGAGGTCCCGCACCAGCGCGTTCACCCGGGTCGGTCCGTAGGCGCCCAGCAGCGTCGCCGCCGGCGGCCCGAGCCGGCTGAGCCGGGTCCCGACGATGTCCGTCAGGACGCTGGTCGCCCGCAGCGACTCCTCGGTCCCCCAGAGCAGGACGAGGTCCGTGAGCCTGACCAGCGCGTCGTCCACGGCCGCCGGCTCCGCGTTCACCGCGGCCCGCAACGCCGACGTGGACGCCGTACCCCCCAGCGCGAGTACGGCGTCGAGCACCGTGAGCTCGAGCAGGGTGAGCTGATCGACGGCGCGGGCGACGGAGGCGCGGGTGCCGGCCCGGGAGGCCAGCTGCGAGCTGTCCTGGGGGGTGGGGGTGGCGAGATCCGGCCGGGCGGCGAGCAGGCGTGTGAGCCGGTCCTCGGACCAGCCGCGGAGCTGGTCGGCGAGGGTGCGCGGCGGGTCGACGGCGGCGATGGACATCCTCACCACGATACCGAGCGGGCCGGATGACCGGCCGGTGGCGAGCCCGGTGACCGGCCGGTGGCGAGCCCGGTGCCAGACTGGCGCCATGGCCGACGGCACGCTGACGGGACGCACGGCACTGGTCACGGGAGCCGCGAGCGGCATCGGCCGGGCGGCCGCGTCCCGGCTCGCCCAGAGCGGTGCCCACGTGCTCGTCCTGGACCGCGACGAGGAGGGCGCCCGCAAGGCCGCGGCGGACGTGGGCGGTGAGCCGCTGGTCGCGGACCTGTCCGACGGCGCCTCGATCGACGCGCTCGGCCTCGGCACCGAGGTGCACGCCGACATCCTGGTCAACAACGCCGGCGTGCAGCACGTCGCGGCCGTCGAGGACTTCGACCCGGAGCGGTTCGCGTTCATCCAGCGGCTGATGCTGGAGGCGCCGTTCCGGCTGGCCCGCGCCCTGCTGCCGGGGATGTACGAGCGCGGCTGGGGTCGCCTGGTGCACGTCTCGTCGGTGCACGGCCACCGTGCCTCGCCGTACAAGGTGGCCTACGTCGCCGCCAAGCACGGCCTCGAGGGGCTCTCGAAGGTGATCGCGCTGGAGGCGGCCGGCAAGGGCGTCACGAGCAACACCGTGTGCCCCGGCTACGTCCGGACCCCGCTGGTGGAGGGCCAGCTCGAGGACCAGGCGCGCACGCACGGCCTCGACACCGACCAGGTCCTCGATGAGGTGCTGCTGGCCCGGACGCCCGTCAAGCGGCTGGTGGAGCCGGCGGAGGTCGCCGACCTCATCGGCTTCCTGTGCGGGCCGGGCACGGACTCGGTGACCGGCAGCTCGTTCCTGATGGACGGCGGCTGGACCGCCGCCTGAGGACGCCGCCGATGCCCGCCACGCCTTCCGTCTGGTACGTCAGCTACGGCTCCAACATGTGCGCCGCCCGCTTCGCCTGCTACATCGAGGGCGGGCGGCCGCCTGGCGGGAGCCGGACCAACCCCGGCGCGCGGGACCGGACCATGCCCCTGCGCAGCAGCCCGGTCGACCTCCCCGGCACCGTCTACTTCGCCGGCGAGTCCCCGCAGTGGGGCGGCGGCGTCGCGTTCTACGACCACGCCCGTCCCGGCTGGACCGCGGCGCGCGCCTACCTGGTCACGGCCGGCCAGCTCGCCGACATCGCGGCGCAGGAGATGTACCGCGTTCCGCAGGACGGGGACCCGCTCGAGGCGGTGCTGCTCGCGCCGCGCGACGCCGGCCGGCACCAGCTCGGACCGGGGCGCTACGAGACGCTGCTGGAGGTCGGGACCCTGGAGGGCCACCCCTTGCTGACGTTCACCTCGCCGCACGGGATCGACCACGTCGAGCACACGGAGCCGTCCCCGGACTACCTGGCAACCGTCGCGCAGGGGCTCCGCGAGTCCCGTGGCTGGGACGACCGGCGCATCGCGTCGTACTTCGCGTCGCTCCTGCCCGGTCGAGGAGCCGGTCGAGGAGTAGTGGGCGGCGCCGGGGCTCACTAGTCTGCCGGGATGGAGTCCTACGCTGCCGGTGAGACGACCCGGCCGCTGCTCGAAGAGACGATCGGCGCGAACCTGGAGCGGATCGTCGCCGAGCACGGGGAGCGCGAGGCGCTCGTGGAGGTCGCCACCGGCCGCCGGTGGACCTACGCCGCGCTCGACGCCGACGTGAACGCGCTCGCCCGAGGCCTGCTGGCCCTCGGCATCGAGAAGGGCGACCGGGTCGGCATCTGGGCGCCCAACTGTGCCGAGTGGACCGTGGTGCAGTACGCCACCGCGAAGGTCGGGGCGATCCTGGTCAACATCAACCCCGCCTACCGCACCCACGAGCTGGCCTACGTCCTGAACCAGTCCGGGCTGCGGCTGCTCTTCTCCGCGGAGAGCTTGAAGGGCAGCGACTACCGGGCGATGCTCGAGGAGGTCCGGCACGACGCCCACGCCCTCACCGACGTCGTCTTCCTCGGCACGGAGGCCTGGGCGGCCCTCGAGGCCCGCGGGGAGGAACTGCCCGAGTCGGCGGTCCGGGACCGGATGGCGACGCTCGCGCCCGGCGACCCGATCAACATCCAGTACACCTCCGGCACGACGGGCTTCCCCAAGGGCGCGACGCTCTCGCACCGCAACATCCTCAACAACGGGTTCTTCGTCACCGAGACGATCAACTTCACCGAGGAGGACCGGCTCGCGATCCCGGTGCCCTTCTACCACTGCTTCGGCATGGTGATGGGCCACCTCGGGTGCACCAGCCACGGCGCGTGCATGGTCATCCCGGCCCCCGGCTTCGACCCCTCGGTCACGCTGAAGGCCGTGCAGGACGAGCGCTGCACCGGGGTGTACGGCGTGCCGACCATGTTCATCGCCATGCAGAACGCCCCCGACTTCGGCTCCTACGACCTCTCGTCCCTGCGGACCGGGATCATGGCCGGCTCGATCTGCCCGGTCGAGGTCATGAAGCGCTGCGTCAGCGACATGCACATGGCCGAGGCGTCGATCGCCTACGGGATGACCGAGACGTCGCCGGTGTCCTGCCAGACCCTGTCGGACGACGACCTGGACCGCCGTACCTCCACGATCGGCCGGGTGCACCCGCACGTCGAGGTGAAGGTCGTCGACCCGGCGACCGGGGAGACCGTGGAGCGCGGGGAGACCGGTGAGCTGTGCACCCGCGGCTACAGCGTGATGGTCGGCTACTGGGACGAGCCGGACAAGACGGCCGAGGCGATCGATGCCGAGGGCTGGATGCACACCGGGGACCTCGCCGTCATGCGTGAGGACGGCTACTGCAACATCGTCGGGCGGATCAAGGACATGGTGATCCGCGGCGGGGAGAACATCTACCCGCGCGAGATCGAGGAGTTCCTCTACGCCCACCCCGACATCGAGGACGTCCAGGTGATCGGGGTCCCCGACGAGAGGTACGGCGAGGAGCTCTGCGCGTGGGTGAAGATGCGGGCCGGTGCCGAGCCCCTCGACGCGGACGGCGTTCGCGAGTTCTGCAGCGGCCGGCTGTCGCACTACAAGATCCCGCGCTACGTGCGGGTGGTCGACGACTTCCCGATGACGGTGACCGGGAAGATCCGCAAGGTGCAGATGCGCGAGGAGACCGCCCGCGACCTCGGTCTCACCTCCCGATGAGGCAGGAATAGGCGCGGCGCTCGCCGGGGTTGGCGCTGCATGGCAACCATCGGACTCATCGGCAGTGGACACATCGGCAGCACCCTCGCGCAGCTGGCGGTCGACGCGGGCCACGACGTGGTGCTGAGCAACAGCCGAGGGCCCGACACCCTGGCCGACCTCGTGGAGAAGCTCGGGCCAGACGCCCGCGCGGCGACCTCGGAGGAGGCCGCGTCCGCCGGCGACCTCGTCGTGGTCACCATCCCGCTGGGGGCCTACTCGCAGGTGCCGGTAGAGCCGCTGCGCGGCACGGTGGTCATCGACACGATGAACTACTACCCGCAGCGTGACGGGACCATCGCGGAGCTCGAGGACGAGTCCACGACGACGAGCGAGCTGCTGCAGGCGCACCTTCCGGAGTCCCACGTCGTCAAGGCGTTCAACAACATCTGGTACGTGCACCTCGCCACCCTCGCGCGGCCCGCCGGGGACCCCGAGAGGTCCGTGCTGCCCATCGCCGGTGACGACTCGGAGGCCAAGCGGTCGGTGGCTCAGCTCCTCGACTCGCTCGGCTACGACGCCTACGACGTCGGCCCGCTCGCGGAAGGGTGGCGCTACCAGCGGGACACCGCCGCGTACGTGCAGCCCTACGGGGCCCCGGGCGAAAGGACCGACGACTGGCCCGCCCGCGCGGTCGACACAGCGACCCTGGGAGAGTCGCTGGAGGCGGCGGTGCGCTACCGCGACAGGGGACCGCGGGCCCGGGGGAGGCGTTTGGGGCCACCTGACCAAGGGGAGAGGACGCCCATGACCGAGGAGATCGACCGGCTCGCGGACGACTACCAGGACCTGCTGCTGCGCCTGGAGCCGACCTGGGCGCACCTGATCGGCGAGTACCGCTACGCCGACGCGTTCGAGGACGTGAGCCGGGCGGCGGAGGACGCCGGGTCCGCGGAGTGCAGGAGCTTCGCGGCCCGGGCGGAGGCGATCGACGAGGCAGGGCTCGACGAGCAGCAGCGGATCACCCGGGAGATGGTCGCGTGGGACGGCCGGGCCCACGCCGACCTGCTCGACGCGCACATCAGCGAGTTCGGGGCGGACCCCATCTTCGGCGTGCAGGCCAGCCTCGGCGTGCACATCCCCAAGCTCGCCATACCCGACTCGGCCGTCGCGGAGGCGATGGTCGGCAAGTTCGAGGGCGTCGCGGTCTACTTCCACGCCCTCTCCGATCGGCACCGAGAGGGGGTGGCGTCCGGACGCACGCCGGCGGACTTCGCGGTGCGCCAGACGGTGGCGCAGCTCGACAGGTGGCTCGCGACGCCGATCAACCGCGACCCGATGCTCGACGTGCAGGACCCGCCCGACGGCATCGACACGGCGCGGTGGCACGAACGGCTGCTGGCCGTCGTACAGAAGCGGGTCCGGCCGGCGGTGGAGCACTACCGCAACGTGCTGCGCGACGAGGTCGCCCCGCACGTCCGGCCGGACGAGCGGTGCGGGCTGACCTACCTTCCCGACGGGGACTCGGTCTACGCCCGGGCTGCGCAGTACTACACCACCGTGGACACCCCACCCGCCGAGATCCACGACATCGGTCTGCGGCAGGTCGCGGCGCTGGAGGACGAGTACAGGGCGCTCGGCCCGGAGGTCGTCGGCACCGACGATGTCCCGTCCGTGTTCGCCGCGCTGCGCGAGGACCCGGGGCTGCATCACACCTCCGGCGACCAGATCGTCGCGGACTCCGTGGCGGCGATGGCGAAGGCCCGGGCGGCCATGGGGGACTGGTTCGGGCGGCTGCCGAAGGCGGACTGCGAGGTCGAGGCGACCACCAGCGGAGCCATCGCCTACTACTTCGCGCCGCCCAAGGACGGCAGCCGCGGTGGTGTCTTCTTCATGAACGTCTCCGACCCGGAGGGCTGGGGGCGCTTCGAGATCGAGAACACCTCCTACCACGAGGGCATCCCCGGCCACCACCTCCAGCTCGCCATCGCCGGGGAGCTCGAGACGGTGCCGGAGTTCCGCAGGCGCGCATTCATCGCGGCGTACGGCGAGGGCTGGGGGCTCTACACCGAGCGGCTCGCCGACGAGATGGGGCTCTACTCCACGCCGCTGGACCGGATGGGCATGCTGTCCGCCGACTCGATGCGCGCCTGCCGCCTCGTCGTCGACACCGGCATGCACGCCCTCGGCTGGAGCCGGCAGCGGGCGATCGACTACATGCTCGCGAACTCGCCGATGCGCGCCGGGCACGTGGCCGCCGAGATCGACCGGTACGCCGTCACGCCGGGGCAGGCGCTGTCCTACATGATCGGCCGCCTGGAGATCCAGCGGATCCGGCGGGTCGCCGAGGACCGGCTCGGGTCGGCCTTCGACATCAAGGCCTTCCACGACGCCGTCCTCGACTCCGGACCGATGCCGCTCGGCCTGCTCGACCGGGTCGTGACCGCCCGCCTCCTCACGCCAGCCGCCGGCTGACCCCGTCCGAACATCCGCTGGTTCGATGTCCCAGGTGCTGCGGAGGGAGCGTCCACGGACTCGTGGATGTGGCCCAGGGCATGCGTCACGGTGACTGGGGTCGCTCGCCGACTCCAGGTCCGACGCATGGGGCTGTGCGCGGACAGCGGATGTTCCTCCGGGGGCGCGGACCACTCGGTTGACCCTTGCTGGGGGGTGGCCGCCAGGCTGCGCACGATGGCCGTCGTAGACCGCGACGAGCGGGCTGTGGTCGATCACGACGTCCCTGGACGCGCACGACAAACCGCCCAAAACCGTCAAACGAGTGGTTCGTCCGGCTCGTACGTCGTACGGCCCCGTC
>JAWWPF010000379.1:0-13540 GCA_033850795.1 Nocardioidaceae bacterium
CGGTCAGAGGCGATGCACGAACAGGTGCGAGGCCAGCTCGAGGTCGATCTCCGCGGTCTCCCCGCCGCTCCCGATCAGGACGCCTTCGGCTCCGGCCGAGACGGTGACGACCTTGTCCGGCTGGGCACCGACGCGTCGCAGGGCGGCCATCGCGAGCTCGTCCTTCTGCATCTCCTCGCCGATCCGGCGGACCAGGACCCGGGTGTCGCCGTCGCTGCGGGCCACCACGTCGAGCGGCTCGACGTCGGCCATGAAGTCCTCGCCGTTGCGGGTCTCACCCAGCTCGGCGAGGCCGGGGATCGGGTTCCCGTACGGCGACTCGGTGGGGTGGTCGAGGAGCGCGACGAGCCGCCGCTCGACCGTCTCGGACATCACGTGCTCCCAGCGGCAGGCCTCGGCGTGCACCAGCTCCCAGTCCAGGCCGATCACATCGGTGAGCAGCCGCTCGGCGAGGCGGTGCTTGCGCATCACCCGGACGGCGAGGCGGTCGCCCTGCTCCGTCAGCTGCAGGTGCCGGTCCCCCTCCACGGTGAGCAGGCCGTCGCGCTCCATCCGGGCGACCGTCTGGCTGACCGTCGGCCCGCTCTGGTGCAGACGCTCGGCGATGCGGGCCCGCAGCGGGACGATGCCCTCCTCCACCAGCTCGTAGATGGTGCGGAGGTACATCTCGGTCGTGTCGATCAGGTCGCTCACCGTGCCATTCTGTCGTACGCGGCCGCGGACGCCTCGCGGTCGCCTGGCACAGTGGACGCCGTGCCCACGAATGCCGTGATGTGGTTCCGCCGCGACCTGCGCCTGGCCGACAACCCGGCCCTCCTCGACGCCTGCGGCGCCGAAGACGACTCGGGAGTCCTGCCGCTGTTCGTGGTGGACCCGGCGCTGTGGGACCCGGCCGGCGTCCCGCGGCGCGCGTACCTCTCCCGGTCCCTGGCCGCCCTCGACGCCTCGTTGCGGGAGCGCGGCGGGCGCCTCTCGGTGCTGCACGGCGACCCGGTCCGCCAGGTCGTGGCGGCGGCCCGCGAGGTCGGCGCGGCGCGGGTGCACATCGCCGCCGACTACGGCCCGTACGGCCATCGCCGTGACCTCGCGGTCGAGGAGGCCCTCGCCGACGCCGGCGTCGAGCTGGTCAGGACGGGGTCGCCGTACGCCGTCGCGCCGGGGCGGGTGACGAACGGCTCCGGGTCGCCGTACCGGGTGTTCACGCCGTTCTCCCGCGCCTGGCTCGAGCACGGCTGGCGCGACCCGGTCGCGGCGCCCGAGCACGGCACCTGGCTCGCGCTGCGGGACCCGGCGCCGATCCCGGACGCGGTGCCCCCGGAGGGCATCGACCTTCCGGAGGCCGGGGAGGAGGCCGCCCGGCGGGGGTGGCGGGACTTCCTGGACGGGCCGCTGGGCGAGTACGGCGCGCACCGCGACCGTCCCGACCTGGACGCGACGAGCCACATGTCCGTCCGGCTGAAGTGGGGCGAGATCCACCCGCGGACCCTGCTGGCCGACGTGCGCGACCGCGCCGGGGAGTCGGCCGCGACGTACCGCAAGGAGCTGGCCTGGCGGGAGTTCTACGCCGACGTGCTCTTCGCGCAGCCGAGGACGGCGCGCGAGTACCTGCGGACCGCCCTCGCGGAGATGGAGTACGACGAGCCCGGCGAGCGCTTCACCGCCTGGTGCGAGGGTCGCACCGGCTTCCCGATCGTGGACGCTGGGATGCGGCAGCTGCGGGCGCTCGGCTGGATGCACAACCGGGTGCGGATGATCGTCGCCAGCTTCCTGGTCAAGGACCTCCACGTGGAGTGGCAGCACGGGGCCAGGTACTTCATGCACTGGCTGGTGGACGCCGACCTGGCCTCCAACCAGCACGGCTGGCAGTGGACCGCCGGCAGCGGCACCGACCCGGCGCCGTACTTCCGGGTGTTCAACCCCACCACCCAGGGGCGCAAGTTCGACCCGGACGGGACCTACGTGCGCCGGTGGGTGCCCGAGCTCGCCGGCGTCGACGCGGCGCACGTCCACGAGCCGGGGAAGAGCCCGGGAGGCCTGCCACCGGGCTACCCGGCACCGATCGTGGACCACAAGGCCGAGCGTGCGGTCGCGCTGGCGCGCTACGAGCGGGTGGCGTCGTGAGCGGCGCCCTGGTCGTCCCGGCCCGGTTCAACGGCCCGGCCCGGTCGGCGAACGGGGGCTTCACGGCCGGCTCGCTCGCCGAGCGGGTCCCCGACCTCGACGGCGAGCCGCTGGGCCGGCCTGTGGAGGTCACCCTGCGCCGGCCACCGCCGCTGGAGACCGCGATGACCGTGACGCAGCAGGGCAGCACGACGGTCCTCTCGTCCTCCGGCGACACGGTCGCCGAGGCGGTCCTCGTCGACGAGGACCTGCCGGCGGTCGAGCACGTCGGCGCCGACGTCGCCGCGAACGCGATGCTCCGCTACCCGGGACTGGCCCGGCACCCCTTCCCGACCTGCTTCTCCTGCGGACCCGAGCGCGCCGAGGGCGACGGTCTGCGGATCTTTCCCGGTCCGGTCGGCGGCGACCGGGGGTTCGTGGCCTCGCTGTGGGTGCCGCGGGCGGCCGAGGCCGAGTCCAGCGACCTCGTCGACGCCGTGCAGCGCTGCGGGGTCGCGACGACCTGGGCGGCGCTGGACTGCGTCGGCGGCTGGTCGGAGGACCTCGAGGGGCGGCCTTGCGTGCTGGGCCGGATGACGGCCCGCGTCGACGCCCTGCCGGTGGTCGAGGAGCCGCACGTCGTGGTCGGGCGGCACCTCGGCGGTGAGGGCCGCAAGTCGTTCACGGCCAGCACGCTCTACGACTCCGACGGCCGGGTCGTCGGGGCGGCGCGGCACACGTGGTTCCAGGTCGACCCGTCCACGTTCAACTGAGTGGATCCGGCGACCTGCAACTGAGGGGACGCGCCTGTCAGCCGAGGGGACGCCGACCCGAGTGGCCATCCGGTTTGACACGAATCCTCGCGTCCCGTGGAATTGGAACGTGCAAATCCTCTCGCGACCGACGGCCCCGTGGTGGCAGCACGCGGTCTGCTACCAGATCTACGTCCGCAGCTTCGCCGACAGCGACGGCGACGGCATCGGGGACATGTCCGGCATCGAGCAGCGGCTGCCCTACCTCGCGGACCTGGGCGTGGACGCGGTCTGGATCACGCCGTTCTACCCCTCCCCGCAGCATGACCACGGGTACGACGTCTCGGACTACCGCGACGTCGACCCGCTGTTCGGCACGCTCGACGACTTCGACCGGATGCTGGCTCGCGCCCATGCCCTCGGGCTCAAGGTGATCGTGGACGTCGTACCCAACCACACCTCGAGCGAGCACCCCTGGTTCCGCGAGGCTCTGGCGGCCCGGCCGGGCGACCCGGTCCGGGACCGCTACGTGTTCCGCGACTGCACCGGGCCGGACGGGGACGAGCCGCCCAACAACTGGGTGTCCATGTTCGGCGGCCCGGCGTGGACCCGGCTGCCCGACGGCCAGTGGTACCTGCACCTGTTCGACGCCACGCAGCCCGACCTGAACTGGTGGAACGACGAGGTCGGCGACGAGTTCGAGTCGATCCTGCGGTTCTGGCTCGGCCGCGGCGTCGACGGGTTCCGGATCGACGTCGCGCACGGCCTCTACAAGCCGTTCGACCTGACGCCGCGCCGGCCCGGCGACAAGCCGCCGCACCCGATGTGGGACCAGCCCGAGGTGCACGAGGTGTACCGCCGGTGGCGCAAGATTCTCGCCGAGTACGACGGAGACCGGATGGCCGTCGCCGAGGCGTGGAGCGGGAGCCCCGAGTCGATGGCGCGCTACATCCGCCCCGACGAGCTCCAGCAGACCTTCAACTTCTCCTGGCTCGAGGCGGACTGGTCCGCCGCGGACTTCCGCAGGGTCGTCGAGGAGACGTTCGAGGCCGTCGGGCTGGTGGACGGTACGCCGACCTGGGTGCTGTCGAACCACGACGTGGAGCGCGAGACCACGCGGTACGGCGGCGGGGCGCGGGGACTGGCTCGCGCGAGGGCGGCCGCGCTGACGATGCTGGCGCTGCCGGGGTCGGCCTACGTCTACCAGGGCGAGGAGCTCGGGCTCGAGCAGGTCGACGTCGCGCCCGCGCACCCGGCGGCCCCCTCGTGGTTGCGCACCCGCGCGCCCGGACGCGACGGCTGCCGGGTGCCGATGCCGTGGTCCGGCGACGTCGCACCGTTCGGCTTCGGTCACGGCGAGGGACAGCCCTGGCTCCCGATGCCGGCCGAGTGGGCCGAGCTGACCGTTTCGGCACAGCTGGGCGACCCGGCCTCGACGCTGAGCCTCTTCCGGTCCGCACTGCGGCTGCGACGCGAGCTGGCGCCGGGGCTGCCGGACGAGGTCGAGGTGCTCGACTCAGCGCCCGGAACCCTGGCCCTGCGGCGGGGCGACCTGATCTGCGTGGTGAACTGCGGGTCGAGGCCGGCCACCCTGCCGCGGCCTGCGGCGACGCTGCTGCTCAGCAGTGGGTCCGACCCGGTCGACGGGCGTCTTGCCCCCGACACGGCGGCCTGGTTCCGGGTCGGCTGATCCCGTCGGGCCCGTTGAGACGGCTCTCATTCCCGTTGAGAAGGCGGGCGTTCCGGTTGAGACGGCTCTGATTCCCGTTGAGACGGCCGGGATCCGAGGCACCTCCCGGGACTGTGACGTTGCCCCCGGCCGCGTTTCGACGTTTCGGGGGTACGACGTACGGGCTCGTCCAAGATCGGCGGCGTACGCCATACCGACATGCGCGCCTTCTCAACCGGAATACGCGCCTTCTCAACGGGAATGAGGGCCGGCTCAACGGGAACGCGCGCCTTCTCAACGGGAATAGGCGCCGCCTCAACGAAAAGAACGGCCGGCCACCCCCCGAGGGGCGGCCGGCCGTTGCCACAGAGGAGCCCGAACGCTCAGCGGCGCTCGCCCTGGCCGGCCGGGACCGGCGCCAGGGCGGAGGCGGCGGCCTCGACCCGCTCCTCGTCCTTCTCGATCGTGGTGCGCAGCGGCACCTCCCGGATGAACAGCACGGCCACAAGAGCCACGGCGGCGCAGGGCGCGGCGATCATGAAGACCGTGCCGGTGGCGCTGCCGAAGGCCCCCTCGAACACCGCCCGGACGGGGCCGGGGAGCGTCGACATGTCGGGGACGGAGCTCGAGCCGGACGTCCCGGCGGTCTTCACGCCGAGCCTGGCGAGCCCGGCGGTGACGTCGTGCGTGACGTGGTGGCTCAGCACGGCACCCAGCGCCGAGACGCCGATCGAGCCGCCCATCGAGCGGAAGAAGGCCACGACCGCGCTCGCCGCGCCCATGTCCTTCTGGGCGGTGTTGTTCTGCACCGCGAGGACGAGGTTCTGCATCGTCGCCCCCAGGCCGACGCCGAGGACGGCCATGAAGACGCCGACCCGGAGCAGCGAGGTCGTCGCGTCGATGGTGCCCAGCAGGGCCAGGCCGATCACGACCAGCACCATGCCGCTGACCAGGAACCGCTTCCAGCGGCCGGTGCGGGTGATGATCCGCCCCGTGGTGAGGCTGGAGACCATCAGGCCGCCGACCATCGCGATGGACATCAGGCCGGCGTGGGTCGGGGTCATCCCGTGGGCGACCTGGAAGTACTGCGACAGGTACACCGTCGAGCCGAACATCGCGATACCGATCATCGCCGAGGCGAAGGTCGCCAGGCTCGTGGTCCGGTCGCGGAACAGGTGCAGCGGGATGATCGGCTCCTTGGCACGCAGCTCAACGAGTACGGCGGCCGCGAGCAGCAGCACCCCGGCCGCCACCATCCAGGCGGTGGTGACGGAGGCCCAGTCGAAGTTGTTGCCGGCCAGCGACACCCAGATCAGCAGCACCGAGACGCCGCCGGTGATCAGCGTGGCGCCGAGGTAGTCGATGCTGACCTCGCGCTTGATGGTGCGCACGTGCAGCGTCCTCTGGAGCACGACGAACGCGAGTACGGCGATCGGCAGGCCGACGAAGAAGCAGCCCCGCCAGCCGAAGGAGGAGTCGACGATCAAGCCACCGATCAGCGGGCCGCTGACCGTCGCCACCGCGAAAACGGCGCCGATGTAGCCGGAGTACCGACCACGCTCTCGGGGCGAGACGATCGAGGCGATGACCACCTGCACCAGCGCGGTGAGGCCGCCGACGCCGAGGCCCTGGACGGCCCGGGCCGCGATCAGCGAGCCCATGTTGGGCGCCATCGCGGCGGCCAGAGAGCCGACCGAGTAGATCACCAGGGCCATCTGGACCAGCATCTTCTTGCTGAACAGGTCCGAGAGCTTGCCCCACACCGGCGTCGAGGCGGTCATGGTCAGCAGGGTGGCCACCACGATCCACGTGTAGCCGGACTCGGTGCCCTGGAGGTCGGCCACGATGCGTGGCAGCGCGTTGGACACGACGGTCGAGGAGAGCATCGCGACGAACAGCGCGAGCAGCAGCCCGGAGAGCGCCTCGAGCACCTCGCGGTGCGACATCGGGTCCGGTTCGCCGGTGTCAGGCTGGGGCGCTCTGGCGGCGTGTCGACCCCCGCCGGGGACCGTGGGCGGGGCGTCGAGCTCGCCTGCGGCGTGCTTGCCTAGGAACTGGGCAGTCTGGGTCATGTCCTCGCGTCTTCTGGTCGGTTACGTGTCAAGGATACCCAAAGGTTGCTTGCAGCAACCATTCATCGACGAAGATCTACGCGTGATCCCGCCCACTGTTCCCGGTAGGCCCGGCGATATGCCCGATTAGGGCGTCGGGTGGTGCGCGTCATACCGAAGGAAGCGGCGCGAGAGCGCCCCGGCGATCAGCACGCCCGCGATGCAGGCCGAGCCGCCGAGCACCAGGGCGACGCGCTCCCCCACGCTGCTGGCCACCGAGCCGGCCAGGAAGTCCCCGACCCGCGGTCCACCGGCGACCACGACGATGAACACGCCCTGGAGCCGACCGCGCATCTCGTCGGGCGCGGCCACCTGCAGGATCGTGGACCGGTACGCCGCGCTCACCATGTCGGCCATCCCGGACACGGCCAGGAACGCCACCCCGACCCAGAGGACGTCGGTCAGCCCCACGCCGCCCACCGCGGCGCCGTAGACCATGACCGCGAACACGATGGCCAGCCCCTGGAGCCGCACCTTGCCGACCCAGCCGGAGAACAGGAACGCCACGACCGCGCCTGCGGCGGGCGCGGACTGCAGCAGGCCCACCACGCCGGCCCCGCCGCCGTACACCTTGTAGGCGAGCGCAGGGAAGAGCGCGCGAGGCTGGGCGAGGACCATCGCGCACAGGTCGACCACGAAGGTCATCCGCAGGTTCGGTGAGCGGCCCAGGAACCGTAGGCCGTCGACGACCGAGCGCATCCCCGCGCGAGGGTGGTCCCCTACGGGAGGCATCCTCGGCAGCCGCAGCAGCGCGTAGTAGGCGGCCGAGAAGGTCACCACGTCGATCGTGTACGCCGTCCCGAACCCGTGCCAGGTCACCGCGAGCGCCCCGAGCATCGGGCCGAGGGTCAACCCCAGGTTCGAGGACGCCATGTTCAGCGCGACCGCCGAGGGCATCAGGTCGCGGGGGAGCAGCCGCGGCACCATCGCGTTGCGGGCCGGGTTGTTGACGGCGTAGAAGCCCGACTGGACGGCGACGAGGCCGTAGAGCAGCCACACCGAGCCGTTGCCGAGCCACGCCTGCACGGCCAGCGCGGTCGAGGTCGCCCACAGCCCGGCGCTGGCCACCAGCGCGAGCGTCCGGCGGTCGACCGCGTCGGCGATCGCGCCGCCGTACAGCCCCAGCACGATCAGCGGGCCCAGCGCGAAGACCCCGACGAGGCCGACGTAGAAGGACGACTGGGTGAGCGCGTAGACCTGGATCGCGACCGCGACGTTGGTCATCTGCTGGCCGAGCTGGGCCACCGTGTTGCCGAAGAACAGCCGGCGGTATGGCGCCGACACCTGCAGGGGGCGTACGTCGGTGAGCACCGACCGCCACCACGGGCGTCGGGAGGGCGCCGCCTGCTCCGACCGTGTCTGCACCAGCCAACTTTCTCATCTGCGAAATGTGGCTTGTCCGCCCCCCTGACCTGGACGTACCGTGGTGCCACACGGGAAAGGAGGTGGTCCGAAAGTGCATTCTTTACGGATTCGTGAGGTGGCTGCCCGCTAGCAGCGCACCAGCCAGCCACGCTGACCGCAGTGCGCGCTGGTAATACTCAGGCAGTCACCCGGCCCGTGGGCGCTCCGGACATCATCCGACCGGAGAGCGGTTCGTCGAACCGCACGCCCACGGGCTGACTCCTTTTAACCGGCGCCGGCGAGCCGCCTCAGACCAGCGCCTGGGCGAACTGGGAGTGGTACAGCGCGGCGTACGCGCCGTCCGCGGCCAGCAGCTCCTCGTGGGTGCCCTGCTCGACGATGTCCCCGTGCTCCATCACCAGGATCAGGTCGGCATCCCGGATGGTGGAGAGCCGGTGCGCGATCACGAACGAGGTTCGGTCCGAGCGCAGCGCCGCCATCGCCTGCTGGACCAGCAGCTCGGTGCGGGTGTCCACCGAGCTCGTCGCCTCGTCGAGGATCAGCAGCGCTGGGTCGGCCAGGAACGCACGCGCGATCGTGACCAGCTGCCGCTCCCCGGCGCTGATGCTGCCGCCGTCCTCGTCGACGACGGTGTCGTAGCCGTTGGGCAGGTTGTGCACGAACCGGTCCACGAACGTGGTGCGGGCCGCCTCCAGGATCTCGTCCTCCGAGGCGTCGGGACGGCCGTAGGCGATGTTGTCGCGGATCGTGCCCTCGAACAGCCAGGCGTCCTGCAGCACCATGCCGGTGCGGCCGCGCAGGTCGCTGCGGCGCATGGTCGCGATGTCCACGCCGTCGAGCGTGATCCGCCCGGCGTCCACGTCGTAGAACCGCATGATCAGGTTGACCAGGGTGGTCTTGCCGGCGCCGGTCGGGCCGACGATGGCGACCGTCTGGCCGGGCCTGGCCACCAGGGAGAGGTCCTCGATGAGCGGCTGGTCCTCGACGTACCGGAAGGAGACGTGCTCGAAGACCACCTCGCCACGGCCGCCGACCGCCAGCGGCTCCAACTGCTCGGCCGGCTCCTCCTCGGCGTCGAGGAGCTCGAAGACCCGCTCGGCCGACGCCACGCCGGACTGCAGCAGGTTCGCCATCGAGGCGAGCTGGGTCAGTGGCTGGGTGAACTGGCGGGAGTACTGGATGAAGGCCTGTACGTCGCCCAGGCTCATCGTCCCGCTCGCCACCCGGAGCCCGCCGAGGACGGCGATCACCACGTAGTTGACGTTCCCGAGGAACATCATCAGCGGCATGATCAGCCCGGACACGAACTGCGCTCCGAAGCTGGCCTTGAACAGCTCGTCGTTCTCCCGGGCGAACATCTCCTCGGCCTCGGCCTGGCGACCGAAGACCTTGACCAGCGCGTGCCCGGTGAAGCTCTCCTCGATGTGCGCGTTGAGCCGGCCGGTGCGTCGCCACTGGGCCACGAACAGCCCCTGCGAGCGCTTCATGATCTGGCGGGTCAGCAGCATGGACACCGGCACGGTGAGCAGCGCGACGAGGGCGAGCGTCGGGGAGATCGAGACCATCATGGTCAGCACCCCGACGACCGTCAGCAGCGAGATGAGGAGCTGGCTCATCGTCTGCTGCAGTGTCTGGCTGACGTTGTCGATGTCGTTGGTGACCCGGGAGAGCAGCTCCCCGCGGGGCTGCGTGTCGAAGTAGCTCAGCGGCAGCCGGTTCAGCTTGTCCTCGACGTCGGACCGCATCCGTCGCACGGTGTTCTGCACGACCCCGTTGAGGATGAAGCCCTGCAGCCAGGAGAGCAGCGCCGCCACGACGTACACCGCGAGCACCAGGAGCAGGACGTGGCCGACCGCCGTGAAGTCGACGCCCTGGCCGGGGACCACGTGCATCCCTGAGAGCAGGTCGGCGAGCCGGTCGTCGCCGCGGGCGCGGAGGCCGGCGATGGCGTCTGCCTTGGTGGTGCCGGCGAGCTGCCGCCCGAACACCCCTGAGAAGATCAGGTTGGTGGCGAGGCCGAGGAGCCGCGGGCCGATGACGGTGAGCCCGACGCTGACCACGGCGAGCAGCACCACCGCGACGGCTCGGTGGCGGTCGGGGCCCATCCGCGCGACCAGCCGTCGGGCGGAGGGCCCGAAGGTCATCGACTTCTGGGCCACCATGCCGCCCCCGAAGGGGCCACGGCCCGGTCCGGGCCCGGCCTGGATCCGTTCGGTCTCCTTCATGGCGCCGCCGGGCGCCTTCTGCGAGGTGCTCATGCCGCCTCCTCCGCGGTCAGCTGCGAGGCGACGATCTCCTGGTAGGTCGGGTTGGTCGCGAGGAGCTCCTCGTGCCGTCCCCGACCCACGACCGCGCCGTCCTCGAGCACCAGGATCTGGTCGGCGCCGATGATCGTGGAGACCCGCTGGGCGACGATCACCACCGTCGCGGTCGTGGTGACCGGTGCGAGGGCCGCGCGCAGCCGGGCGTCGGTGGCCAGGTCGAGCGCCGAGAAGGAGTCGTCGAACAGGTAGATCTGCGGGCTCCGGATCAGGGCCCGCGCGATCGCCAGCCGCTGCCGCTGCCCGCCGGACACGTTCGTGCCGCCCTGGGTGATCGGCGCCTCGAGCCGGTCCGGCATGGCCTCCACGAAGTCACGGGCCTGCGCGATCTCCAGGGCCCGCCACAGCTCGTCGTCGGTGGCGTCCGCCCGGCCGTAGCGCAGGTTGCTGGCCACGGTCCCGGTGAACAGGAACGCCTTCTGCGGGACCAGGCCGATCCGGCTCCACAACGTCTCGGGGTGGATGTCGCGGACGTCGACCCCGTCGACGTACACCCCACCGCCGGTGACGTCGAACAGCCGCGGGACGAGGTTGACCAGCGTCGTCTTGCCGGCGCCGGTGGAGCCGATGATCGCGGTGGTCTCGCCGGGCCGCGCGGTGAAGGAGAGGTCACGCAGCACCGGGGCGTCGGCGCCGGGGTAGGTGAGCTCGACGCCGCGGAACTCGAGCTCTCCGCGGCCGGCGAGCTCCGTGACCGGCTCGGCGGGGTGTACGACGGAGCTGGTCGTGTCGAGGACCTCGGCCATCCGGTCCGCGCAGACCGAGGCCCGCGGGACCATCACGAGCATGAACGTCGCCATCATCACCGACATCAGGATCTGCACCAGGTAGGCGAGGAACGCGGTGAGCGCGCCGATCTGCATGGTGCCCTCGTCGACGAGGTGCCCGCCGAACCACAGCACGGCCACGCTCGAGACGTTGAGGATGAGCATCACGGTCGGGAACATCGTGGCCATCCAGCGGCCGGTGGTGACGGCTACCGCGGTGAGGTCCTCGTTGGCGCCGGCGAACCGCTTCGTCTCGAGCGGCTCCCGCACGAACGCGCGCACCACGCGGATGCCGGTGACCTGCTCGCGCAGGATCCGGTTCACCGAGTCGATGCGCCGCTGCATGAGCCGGAAGCCGGGGACCATCCGGGAGATGATCAGCGCGACGGCCAGGAAGAGCGCCGGCACGCAGACGGCGAGCAGCCAGGACAGCCCGAGGTCCTCGCGCATCGCCATCAGCACGCCACCGACCATCATGATCGGTGCCGCGACCATCATCGTGCAGGTCATCAGCACCAGCATCTGCACCTGCTGGACGTCGTTGGTGTTGCGGGTGATCAGCGATGGCGCCCCGATCTGGGACACCTCGCGGCTGGAGAACGACCCGACCCGGTGGAACAGCGCAGCCCGCAGGTCGCGTCCGAAGCCCATGGCGGTCCGCGCTCCGACGTACACCGCGGCGCCGCTGCACAGGATCTGCACCACGGACACCCCGAGCATCATCGCGCCGGTGCGGGTGATGTAGGCGGTGTCGCCCTGCGCGACGCCGTCGTCGATGATCTTCGCGTTCAGGCTGGGCAGGTAGAGCGCCGCCATGGTGCCGACGAACTGGAGCAGGACGACGACGGCGAGCTGGGGGCGGTACGGCGCGAGGTGCTGCTTGAGGATCCGGATCAGCACGGTGCGGCCTCGCTCCCGGACCGGTCGCGGATCCCGTCGAGGAGGGCGTCGGCGATGTCCTCGCAGCTGAGCATCTCGTCGTGCTCGGCACCGGGATGGCGGGCGCCGAGGACCAGGGTGCGGAGCAGGAGCGCGGCCTTCCGCGGTGGGACGGTGAGCTCGTCGCGGTGCGGCTCGAACACCTCGGTGAGCCGGTCGAGCAGGGCGCGGTGGGAGTCGAGGACGAACTGCGGCGGCCCGGCGGGGTGGCGACGCCCGGCGTCCGAGGCCTGCGACAGCCAGACGCCGCGCAGGGCCATCATCACCGCGACGACCTTCTCCGAGCGAGCGTGCATGCGCCGGGTGGTGACCAGGACGCGTTCGCGCAGGTCGGTGATGCCGGCGAGCGCCGCCTGGAGCTCGGCCTGGCCGTTCTCGGGGTTCATGGTGTCCTCGGCGGCCGCGGTCAGCAGCGCGGCCTTGTCCGGGAAGACCCGGAAGATCGTGCCCTCCGCGATCCCGGCCGCCTCGGCGATCTGCTTGGTGGTCACCGCGTCGCCGTGCTGGAGCAGCAGGGGGACCACGACGTCGATGATGGCCTGGCGCCGTTCGTCGGGAGCCATCCGCGCGGCCCTCCCCGAGCGCCGGGGCCGCAGGGTGGTGGGTGTCTGCATGTATATATCGTAAGTGAGTGAGCGCTCACTCACAAGGGGTTGTCGCCTCACTGGGTCTGCCCGGGGACCCCGTTGAGAAGGCTCCCGTTCCCGTTGAGACGGCTCCTGTTTCCGTTGAGACGGCGCGGATTCCCGTTGAGACGGCTCCTGTTTCCGTTGAGACGGCGCGGAATTCAGGGCGCCAGTCGGGATACGGCCCAGGGACCGTCCCCGGCCGGCCGGCGGTACACCAGGCGGTCGTGCATCCGTCCCTTGCGCCCCTGCCAGAACTCCACGGCGTCTGGTATGACGCGGAAGCCTCCCCAGTACGGCGGGAGCGGTACGGCGTCGAGCTCGGCGAACTGCGCCAGCACGCCGCCATACCTCTCATCGAGAGCCGATCGCGAGGACACCACCTGCGACTGCGGGGACGCCCAGGCCCCGAGCTGCGACTCCCGCGGACGACTGGCGAAGTAGGCCTGGCTCTCCTCCTCGGAGACCCGCACGGCCGTCCCCTCCACGCGCACCTGACGCTGCAGGTCGTGCCACGGGAACAGCAGGGACACCGCCGGGTTGGCGTCGAGGTCCGAGGCCTTGCGGGAGCTGTAGTTGGTGTAGAAGACGAAGCCGCGCTCGTCGAGCCCCTTCAGGAGAACCATCCGTGCCGAGGGCCGCCCTTCTGCGGAGACGGTGGCCACCACCATGGCGTTCGGCTCGTGGAGTCCGGCCCGGACCGTGTCGTCCAGCCACCGTCGGAACATGCCGACGGGATCGTCCTCGAGGTCCGGCAGGTCGAGCCCGTGGTCGCCATACTCGCGCCGAAGCCGGCCCAGGTCCTGTCCGTCATCACCAGTCACTCCCAGAACCTAGCCATCAGCGCCCTCTGAACCGGAATCCGCGCCGTCTCAACCGAAACGAGCGCC
>JAWWPF010000172.1:0-4680 GCA_033850795.1 Nocardioidaceae bacterium
TGCCCGGGATCAGGTTCTTGAACGTCACGGTCCCCGTGGTGCCGATGATCGCCTGTGACTCCCAGTCCTGGTATCCGCCGGCCGAGACCCCGTCACGACCCGCGTACACCGCCGACACGTCCGACCCGTTCGCCGTGACCGTCCAGGTCAGCGTCACCGTGTACGCCGTCACCGACGTCGACACCTCGGTCTGAGGTGTCCGCTGCGCCGCCGTCGACGAGTCGGCGTTCGCGGCCGCCGCAGCCGCGGCTCCGGAGGTCAGCGCCACGTCGGGGGCGGTCGCCACCGTCGCCACGGTCGGCTGTGCGCTCGAGGGGGCGGGGTCGGCGGAGGGGGCGGCGGCGGGGACCTCGGGACTGCGCCCGCCGCCCAAGGGCAGCGTGCTGTCGGCGGCAGTCGGGGCCGCCGGATCGCTCGAGGAGGAGGCTCTCTCGTCCCCTGTCGCCGGGGACGCGGACACGCCGACGAAGGTGGTCAGGGCGATCACGGCGGCAGCCGACAGTGCGGTGGTCACTCGTGCGGTCGTGCGGGGGGCTCTCATGCGGTTCGTCTCCCGAGGTCTTCGCCGGCCGAGGGACCGGTAGAGGAGGGCGTCGTGCCGGGCTGCGGGTGTCGGTGGCTTCCCCTGTCTGCTGGCGCCTTGGGTATCGCGCCAGCATCGGACGCCGACCTTGGGCGAAACTTGGACTGCTGGTGAGGGAGGGGCCAGGCGGACCGGGTCGTCAGGTGTCCGGGTCCTCGGCAGAGCGGGCCGCTCGCGCTGCGTGACGCGCCTGGCGCAGCGGTTCAGGAGTGCGGTCCGTGCCGGTGGCGAGGAGGACCAGGTCGACCGCGGTCCGGAGATCGATCCGCCAGCCGGGGTGTACGGCCAGCGGGCGGATTCCGGGGCGCGTCCGCATCCAGCACCCCACGACCTCCGCACCGATCCGCAGCGGACTGGTGGCCCCGCGGTGGTCCGCCGGCCACGGCCCGGACGCGAGCAGCGGTCGGTGCGTCACCCCGACGGACGGCACTCCCAGCTCGTCGCCGAGGTGCAGCGCCAGGCCGGCTCGCCGCGGATGGTCGCGTCCAGTGCCGTCGAGCATGAGCACGTCCGGACCTCCGGTAGTCCACGGACCACCTCCTCGAGGAGGGGACCCGTGCGCAGCGCCAGGAGGCCCGCGGCGTACGGCGCCCGCGCCATACCTGCCGACACCCGCACGGCGACCAGGGTGCCGTCACGGATCACCACGGCCGCGGACCAGGCGGCCTCCCCGACCTCGCCAGGCCCTGTGGACCCGCGCGGAAAGCACACCCAGCAGGCTCCGATGGTGAGGTGGTCGATCGGGGGACTCCACGGCGGCGCGATGAGCGTCGCCAACCCGCGCTGCCGGGCCACGAGCGCGTCGGCGTCCTCGGGCCACATCTGCCCATCATCGACGCACAGGTGCCACACAGCCACAGCGAAGCCCGGCCTTAGCGGGGGCCGCCAGACTCGTGAACACAAGAGTCGAGGAGTGACCGTGACCGATCAGCCCACCAGCGGCAGCCGCTGGGAACCGACACCGCCGGACCGCGCGGCCCATCCTGCAGCGGGTGCGTCCGCGCCCGCCCCTGCCCCCGAGCCTGGCTCCCGGCCGGCGGCCGCGGAGACGGCACCTTGCGGCACCGGCCTCCCGCTGGCGCCCGATCCGTGGGTCGGCCAGTACCCGGAGACCTCGCACCGGTCGTCCGGCGACGCACCGACGCGGGGGGTCGCCACCCAGGACGGGCAGCGTCCCGGGGTCGGCGCGCCGGACCGCGAGGGCGACGGCTCCGGTCCCCGCTCCGGCGACCAAGGCCCACCCGAAGACGCACACGACACGAGCTTCACAGCCGAAGGAGGGAACGCCGGATGACCACCACCGTCACCGAGGTGGCAGCGCCACCACGACGTCCCCAGGACCGCCCGCCCCTGGGGCGGCGCGCCGCCACTGACGCCGGGGTCCGCCTCGCGGCCGTGGCCGTCCTGTGGCTGAGCCTGCTGCTCGTGACCTACTGGTGGGCCGCCGACCGTGGGATCCAGGACCTGGGCGGATGGGCCACCGGGCTCACCTCGACGGGCCGGTTGACCGGTCTCGTCGCGTCCGTGCTGCTGCTCGTGCAGGTGGTGCTGATGTCGCGACTGCCCTTCCTCGAGGCCGCGTTCGGTCAGGACCGGCTCGCGCACCTCCACCGGCTGGTGGGCTTCACCTCCTTCAACCTGATGCTGGCCCACATCGTCACCATCACCTGGGGCTACGCCGCGGGAGAGCTCCTGCGGACCCCCTCCACGCTGTGGGACCTGACGATCCACTACCCGGGCATGCTGCTGGCCGTGGCCGGCACCGCGTGCCTGTGCATGGTGGTGGTGACGAGCGTGAAGGCAGCGCGTCGCCGGATCCGCTACGAGTCGTGGCACCTGCTCCACCTCTACGCCTACGCCGGGGTGGGCCTGGCCCTGCCGCACCAGCTGTGGACGGGCCAGGAGCTCATGTCCTCCCCGGCCAAGCAGGTCTTCTGGTGGACGGCCTGGGCCGTTTCCGCCGCTGCGGTCCTCATCTGGCGCGTCGGGTTGCCGGTATGGCGCAACCTGCGTCACCGGCTCCGGGTGACCTCGGTGGTTCCCGAGGCCGACGGGACCGTCTCGGTCTACTTGACCGGGAGGCATCTCGATCGCCTCGCGGTCGAGGCCGGCCAGTTCTTCTCCTGGCGATTCCTCGGCCGGTCCGGTTGGACGCGCACCAACCCGTACTCCCTCTCGGCCGCCCCGGACGGGCGCAGCCTCCGGATCACGGTGCAGGGCGTCGGCGACGGAAGCGCCGCCACGGCCACCCTGCGCCCTGGCACCCGCGTCCTGGTGGAGGGCCCCTACGGCCGGCTCAGCGCCCGGGCCCGCACCCGGCGCAAGGTTGCCCTGATCGGGGCGGGCGTCGGGATCACGCCATTGCGGGCGCTGGCCGAGGGACTCTCCTACGCCCCGGGGGAAGCGGTCGTCCTGCACCGCTACACCGCCCAAGCGTTGTTCGCCCGCGAGTTCGACGTGATCTCGCGCGAGCGAGGACTCGACGTCCTCAACCTGCCGGGGCATCGCCGGGGGCCGGACTCCTGGCTCGGCAACGGCGTGAGCTCCGTGCAGCAGGTCGACGACCTCGTCGCCCTGCGCTACTGGGTCCCGGACATCGCCGAGCGCGACGTCTACGTGTGCGGCCCCGAGCGGTGGACGGAACTCGTCCGACGCACCCTCGCCGATGCCGGCCTGCCAACTGACCAGCTCCATCTCGAGACCTTCAAGTGGTGACCTCATGAGACGTATAACCCTGTGGTTCCTCAGCAGTCTGTCCGCACTGGTGCTCCTCTTCGGGTACCACACCTCCACCTCCAGCACGCTCGCGGCGAGCTCCAGCAGCGCCGTCGCCCCCAGCAGCTCCAACAGCAGCTCGAAGGTCAGCACCGGCTCGACCTCCACCGCAGCCGGCAGCGGCTCCGGCGGGTCCGGGTCCGGGTCGTCCGGCTCGTCCTCGTCCTCGTCGGGCTCCTCGTCGTCCGGCACCTCGACGGTGACCGGCGCGGTGGCCTCCACCCAGTGGGGCCCCGTGCAGGTCCAGCTGACCCTGAAGGGCGGCACCATCACCAAGGTGAGCGTCCTGCAGTACCCGAACGGGAACCCGAGGGACGGCGAGATCAACTCGCAGGCCCTGCCCATCCTGATCGGCGAGACAACCAAGGCGCAGAGCGCCAAGATCGACATGGTGAGCGGCGCGACCGTCACCAGCACCGGCTACATCCAGTCGCTGCAGAGCGCCCTCGACAAGGCCGGCGCATGACCCTCACCGAACCCAGGAGGACCAGCACAGCGATGACGTCTCCCGCACCGGTCCACCGGCAGGTCGAGCACGTGATGGGCATGCCGATCAGCCTCGCGCTGCGCGGACGCCACGCCGGCGACGTGCTCGGCCGGGCCGCGTGGGCGGAGGCGGTCGACCTCCTCCGGGAGGCCGACCGGGTCTTCAGCACCTACCGGGCGGACTCGTACGTCTCGCGGCTCGCACGTGGCGAGATCACCGTCGAGCAGTGCCCTGCGGAGGTCGCCGAGGTCCTCGCCCTCGCCGAGCAGGCGCGCCTGGAGTCCGGCGGCGCCTTCGACGTACACCGCCGTACTGCCGCCGGCGCCGTGCTCGACCCGAGCGGCGTCGTCAAGGGCTGGGCCGTCGAACGCGCCGCGGAGGTGTTCCGGGCCCTGCCCGAGACCGACGTGTGCCTGTCCGCCGGTGGCGACATGGTGTGCCGGGTGGCGGACCCGGATGCGCCGGCGTGGAGGGTCGGCATCGAGGACCCGCACGCGCCGAACCGGCTGATCGCCGTCATCCCGGTGCGGGACGGCGCCGTCGCCACGTCCGGCGTGGCCCATCGGGGTGCGCACATCGTCGACGCCCGCACCGGCGACGCGCCGTGCGGGATCGCCTCCGTCACCGTCGTCGCGGACAGCCTCACCTGGGCCGACATCGACGCCACCGCCGCGTTCGCGCACGGGCGGTCGGCCCTGCGCTGGCTCGCCACCCGGGCCGGCCGCCAAGGGCTCGTCGTGTGGGAGGACGGAACGCCGGAGATCTACGGTCGTCCGGCCGCCTGAGCGGTCCTGCCACCGACCCAGCCAGTGTTCTCGGCGGGGTCTCTGGCAGT
>JAWWPF010000380.1:0-4773 GCA_033850795.1 Nocardioidaceae bacterium
CCTCCTGGGGGCGGACGGCCTCGGCTGGGTCAAGGTCGCCGCCGTCATCGGCGCGGCCGGCAACGCCATCTTCTCCAACCTTGCGCTGCTGTTCGCGCTGGGTGTCGCCATCGGCATGGCCAAGAAGGCCGACGGGTCGACGGCGCTCGCGGCGGTCGTCGGCTACCTGGTGTTCAAGGGCGTCGGCGACGCCATGTCCCCGTTCGTGCTGGGGCTGCCTGCGAAGGGCGCCACCCAGGACCTGATCAACTACGGCGTCCTCGGCGGCATCGTCATGGGTCTGACGGCCGGCTACCTGTGGCAGCGGTACCACCGCATCGGGCTCCCGCCATACCTGGCCTTCTTCGGAGGCCGGCGCTTCGTGCCGATCATCACCTCATTCGCGGCGATCGTGATCTCCGTGGCGCTGAGCCTCGTCTACCCGATCTTCAACGACGTGCTGACCTCGGTCGGCACCTGGGTGACGAACAACTCGGTGGTGGGCGGGTTCGTGTACGGCACGCTGAACCGGCTGCTGATCCCGCTCGGTCTGCACCACATCCTGAACTCCGGCCCGTGGTTCATCCTCGGCAGCTACAAGGCCCACGGCACCGTCTTCCACGGTGACATCGCGCGGTTCCTCAACGGCGACCCCACGGCCGGTGCGTTCATGACCGGGTTCTTCCCGATCATGATGTTCGCCCTGCCGGCCGCCGCGCTGGCGATCTGGCACGAGGCCAAGCCCAAGCACCGCAAGGCCGTCGGCGGCATCATGCTCTCCGCCGCACTGACCTCGTTCCTCACCGGTGTGACCGAGCCGCTGGAGTTCGCGTTCATGTTCGTGGCCTGGCCGCTGTACGTCATCCACGCCGTCCTGACGGGCACGTCGCTGGCCCTGGTGAACGCCCTCGGGATCAAGGACGGGTTCGGCTTCTCCGCGGGGCTCTTCGACTACGTGCTGAACTTCAACATCGCCACCAAGCCGCTGTTGATCATCGTGGTCGGCGCCCTCTACGCCGCGATCTACTACTTCGTGTTCCGCTTCGTGATCCGTCTGTGGAACCTGAAGACCCCGGGTCGCGAGGCGGAGGACGAGGAGTCCGCCGCCGAGGCGGACATCGCCGCCTGAGCATGCTCATCTCCGCAGGACGGGTGATCACCCCGGCGCGCGTGCTCGCGCCGGGGTGGGTCCTCGTCGAGGACCGGCGCATCGCCGACGTCCAGCCGGGAAGCCCTCCGAGCCGGCCGGACGTCGACCTCCCCGACGCGACCGTCGTCCCCGGCTACGTCGACGCCCACGTGCACGGAGGGGGCGGCGCCTCCTTCGACTCCGCCGACCCCGACGAGGCCCTGCAGGCGGTCTCGGCGCACAAGGCGCACGGGACCACCACGATGGTGGGCAGCCTCGTCACCGACACCCTCGAGGGCCTCGCCGGATCCATGCGCGCCCTGGCGCCGCTCGTCGACGAGGGCCACCTGGCGGGGCTGCACCTCGAGGGCCCGTGGCTCAGCCCCAGCCACGCGGGCGCCCACGACCCGGCGCTCCTGACCGACCCGACGCGGGAGGCCGTCGACGCGCTGCTCGGTGCCGCCGACGGCCGGCTGCGCATGGTCACCCTGGCGCCCGAGCTGCCCGGCGGGCTGGAGGCCGTGCGCGCCCTGACCGCCGCGGGCGTGGTGGCCGCGGTCGGCCACACGGACGCCACCTACGACCAGACGCGCGCCGCGCTCGACGCCGGTGCCAGTGTCGGCACCCACCTGTTCAACGCCATGCGGGGACTGCACCACCGCGAGCCGGGGCCCGTCACCGCCCTCCTGGAGCATCCCGACGCGTTCGTGGAGCTCATCGCCGACGGCGTGCACCTGCACCCGGCCGTGCTCCGGCTGGCCGCCACCCGGAAGCCGCACCTGGCGGTGCTGGTCACCGACGCCATGGCTGCAGCCGCCTCAGGGGACGGCGACTACGAGCTGGGGCCGTTGTCCGTCGAGGTCCGCGGCGGTGTCGCGCGGCTGGTGACCAACGGCGCGATCGCCGGGTCCACGCTGACGATGGCGTCCGCGGTCAGGTTCGCCGTGCAGTCGGGCGGGCTGCCGATCGAGGACGCGGTCCGGGCGGCCACCACGACCCCGGCCACGATGCTCGGCCTGGACCGGGTCGGCGCCCTTCGTCCCGGCTACCGGGCCGACCTGGTGGTTCTGGACGAGCAGCTGGACGTGCTGGCCGTGCTCGACCGCGGTTCCTGGTCCGAACCCGGACCCGAGAGCGTGCACGCCGCCTCCTGACGCCCGTGTGGCAGGGTCAGCCGCGGGGCCGCCACGGCCGCCGCGGCCCTGCCCCCGTCGCCCACGTCGACGCGCGGCTCCACCTCGACGCGTCCGTCGACCTGGAAGCGGTAGAGCTGGTAGCCGGTGACCAGCCCGGAGCGCTTGTCAAGGAAGACCAGCGGGAACGACGACTCCTGCTGCGGCCGTGACCACGGCGTCGAGAAGTGACCGATCGTGGGGGAGTCCACGGCGCCACCGGACGTGTCGAGCTCCATGACGAGCGTCCAGGTGCCGTCCGAGTTCCACACCACCCGCGGCGCGATCGAGCGGTGCCAGTGCCCGTAGAAGATCGCGGAGGCCGGCAGGTCGCGGACCCCGTCGTCGTACCGGACGGTGGGTCTGCGCCGGCCGTCGAGGAACGCGGTCATGTCACCGGTCCCGATGAACGCCTGGGCGGCGTAGCCCTCGTGGACCAGGAGCAGGTCGGTGCGGTCCTTGGAGGCGGTTGCGAAGAGGCTCCGCCCGACGTCGTCCTCGGTGGTGTCGCCGCGCGGCTGCGTCGCCCCGAAGAGCTCCGAGCGGTTCGGGTCGCCCTGGCCCAGCACGGAGATCCCTGCGAGCGCGGCCCTTGACCCCTCGAGCACCGTCATACCGGCGCGCTTCATCTGCGTCGCGCTGGTCTGCGACTCGTGGTTCCCGGTCACGGCGGCCACCGGCGCATCCTCCGAGATGGCCGCCTCGTCCTTGATGCACTCGCCCTCCGCGGCCGTCCCGTTGGTCGTGAGATCGCCGCTGATCGCGAGGAGGGCGGGTACGTCCTTCCCGTAGCGTTCGCGGAGCAGGTTCACGACCTGGCGTTGCAGCGCGATCATCGTGAGGTTGCAGTGCATGTCCGACTGCATGAGCACCGCAGTCTCACCGCTCCGCGGCCCCGCCATCGCACCGGCCTGGTCGCGCAGCCCCAGCGACGCGGCCTCCCGGTAGCTGCGGACGCCGTCCTCCTGCCGCTTGATCAGCTCGTGGACCCGGGGGACCGCGGCACCGAGCACCAGGCGCAGCAGGGGACTGTTCGTGGTGCTGCCCGCCGCCGGCGTGCCGTCCAGCGAGGGCAGGTCGTACACACCCGCCCCGGCCTCGGCCTGTCCGAGCGGCGCGGTGGGCAGCAGGGAGATCACGGCCACGGTGCTCGTGGCCAGCAGCCCGACGCCGACCACGGCGGCGCGCCGCACGAACGCCTCCCGGGGGAACTCGCGGGCCAGCCGCGGCGCGAGGAGGGCGCGGCGCGTCAGCAGGAGATGCGTGGCGAACAGGACGAGCCCGCCGACGACCGCGGTGAAGAGCTCGGCGACCACGGCCCGGTGCCACAGCGCCCTGGTCAGGACGTCGATGTACTCCTCGAGCGCCGGCCCGGGGTCGTGGAACAGTCCCGTGTAGAGCTGCAGCATCTGCGGAGTGACGTACGAGCCGAGGTCGCCCTGGTCGGCGCCGGTGCCCTGCGGTACGCCGGGCCCCTGCACCGTCGCGACTACGCCGAAGGGCCCGAACGAGCGGGGGACGTAGAGGGTCCCCGGCACGCCGAGCCGGAGCTCGCTGTGTCCCGCGGTGGTCACCGAGAAGGTGGTCGGCGTGATCCCGACGGTCTGTTCGACCTGGGTGCTGTTCAGCGCCCAGCTGAACGCCAGCGGGGCACAGACCACTGCGGAGATGCAGGTGGCGAGGACCAGCCGCAGCACGAGCGCCCGGGCCGCGGGCAGGCGCTGGTCCTGACCGGCACCTGGGGGCGGACCCGTACGTTCGGACACAGTTGGCCGGCTTCCGTGACGAGGGCAGGTCAGTGGCCCAGGAGGTGGTGAGCCTCCTTGGTCCTCAACACCCGAAGCGCCGCACGGTCCACCTTGGCGCGGAACCCTGCGTTCGCCCGGGCCCTGGCCAGGACGGCGTCGTACATGGCCGGGAGAGCCGCCGGGTTCACGGTCAGCACGACGTCGCCACCTGCGCGGACGAAGCGCACCGCGCGGCCGCCGTACGACCACCGCGAGACCTGCCGGGCGTTGGCGAGGTCGTCGGAGATGACGGCGCCCTTGAACCCGAGGTCGCCACGCAGCACGGTCCCGATGATGAACCGCGAGAAGGCCGCCGGATGCCCCTTGTCGAGGTGGGAGTAGTACGCGGTGGACATCATCACGAACGGGACGGCCCCGGAGCCGATCGCCTTCTGGAACGGCCGCAGGTAGGCGTCGCCCCGGCGGGTGACCGTGTCGGTGACGCCGCTGCTGGTGTCGGTGTTGCCCCTGACCCGGCCGAGTCCCGGGAAGTGCTTGATGCTCACCAGGACCCGGGCCGCCGCCATACCGCGGGCGAAGGCGGTGCCGTGGCGGCCCACCCGGGCCGTGGTGTAGCCGAACTCGCGCCGGAAGGCGCCGATCGGCGGGTTGTGGCTCGCGGCCGCCGGACTGGGCACCGTGTCCAGGACCGGCGCCAGGTCCATGTTGACCCCGGACGCCCGGAGCTGGCGTCCCCAGGTGGTCG
>JAWWPF010000381.1:0-13324 GCA_033850795.1 Nocardioidaceae bacterium
ACGTCAGCGTGGGCGCTCGGCACTCCTCCAAGTCCACCACCAAGCCGACACACCCCATCAGCTCCGACTCCCGGAGCCGACGCCCCCTGCCCAACCACACGCTTGACACGACCTACAGCCAGCTAGGCGCCGGACCTACAGGGCAAGCGGCTCCGGGGAGTCCGTGTAGGGCCAGTCCTTGACGAAGGTGCTCACCACCTGGCCGCTGACCTTCCCGCAGTACTGCCAGACGCCCTGCTGCTTGCTCGTGTCGGCAGGGTCTCCGCCGGCCGACCAGTGGGTCAGCGCGACATGGGCGCCCTTCGGGAAGGCCTTGCCGTCCTTGGGGGTCCAGGGCAGGGCGATGAACTTGTTGGTCAGCTTGGTGCCCGTGAACTTCGCGGCGATCGCCTTGACCGCGGTCAGCTGCGTGCTGTCCTTCGCGATCGTGTCGTCGTACCAGAGCAGGTTGTAGCCGTGCTCGAGGTTGTGCACGACGTACTCCAGCTGCGGGCGGTCCTGCGCGGTGTAGAACTTGCGCGAGAACGGCGCGGGGGTGGGCCAGTGCGGGCCGAACGCCGGCGGTGCGTCCGGGTAGTTGATGACGGTCCCGACGGGCTTGTGCTGCTGGTTGCCGTTCGCCGGCTTCTTCACCAGGGCCTGGCAGCCGGCGCCGGCCCGGCTGACGCCGATGCTGGCGAGGTCTTTGCTGGCCAGCTTGTGCTGGCGCAGCAGCGGCACCGCGGCCAGGGCGATGATCACCAGAGCAACCACCACGCACACGCTGATCACCACGACCGTACGGCGGCGCTCGGCCCGCTGCTGGTCGCGACGCAACTGCTCGATGACCGCGCGACGGTCGCGGTCCTTGCTCGACTTGGCCATGGGTGCAGGTCTCTCCGGCTGATCTCGGTCGGTGGCCGCGGTGAGGATCGGCCCGCCGAAGTCTACGGAGTGACGGGCCGCAACCGCAGGATCGCGGGATTTCCGGCGCGGTCGTCGGCCGGGTCGGCACGCCAGCCCATCGCGAAGGCAGCGGTGGTCAGCACGACCTCAGCCCGCCCCCGCGCCCGGTCGTCGCCGCCCAGGGTGGCGGTCACCTCGGTGTCCCGTCCCGCGCCTTCGTCGCTCCGGACCACCAGGGTCACGGACCCGCCGGCCAGCGCGGTCAACGCCTCGACGAGCTCCAGGGCCGGGCACGGCGCGCCGAACCCGCGAGGGTCCTCGGCGCGCAGGGCGCCCAGCACCGCGTCCCGGGCGCCGAGGCCGAACATGTCCTGCGTCTCCTCGCGGACCAGCGCCGCGGCTCCCGGGCCGTGCTCCCCGGCCGGCAGCACGAGCGCGTCGAGGCCACGGACCACGGCCGCAGGGCGCCGCTCGAGCTTCCCCTTGACCAGGTCGGCCGCCGCCGCGAGCTCGTCCGCGACCGCGGGGGCGGTCACCGAGAGCTCGTTGCCGTAGGGGTCGGTGCGCCCCGCGTAGTCGTGCAGGACCTGCAGCCCGGCGGCGCCGATGGCGATGTCGGTCTGGCCGTTGCGCCAGGCGCGGCCCGCCGTGTCGGTCACCAGGACCGCAACGTTGCACCCCGGGCTCCGGGCCAGCGACTCCCGCAGCCGGCGTGCGGAGCCGTCCGGGTCCGTGGGCAGGAGCACGACCGTGTCGGCCTCTGTGTTGGAGGCGTCGATCCCCGCGGCCGCCATCACCAGCCCGTGGTGGGTCCTGACGATCGAGGTCCGTCCCCGCGTGGCGACGGCGCGGTCCGTCTCCCCGGCCAGGGCCTCGTCCCGCTTGCCCGTGCGCACCCGCCCCTCGGCCTTGCTGAGGACCTTGCTGGTCAGCACGAGCACGTCGCCGTCCCGCAGCTCGACCGCGGCCGCCAGGAGCGCTGCCAGGTCGTCGCCCGCGATGACCTCGCCGATGCCCTCGACGGCGACGCAGGTCAGCCCTGAGGGGCTCACCGCGTGGCCTCCGCCGCGAGGTCCAGTGCCGCCTCGGCCATGGCGGCGGTCGCGTCCAGGTCGCTCATCATCAGCGGCACGGCCCGGCAGGCGATGCCGGCCTCCCGGACCCGGGCCACCTCCGCGGCGTCGGCGGTGTCGACCAGCCAGGCGTCGAGGACGCCGCCGGCATTGCGGGCGCCGTAGTGCTCGGCGACCGCCCCGGCGGTGACGTCGACACCGATGGCGGTGAGCAGCTGCGAGGCCATTCCTCGCACGTGGCTGCCTGCCACGATCGGGGACAGGCCGACCACGGGCGCCGCGCTGGAGCGCAGGGCGTCGCGCACGCCGGGGACGCCGAGGATGGTGCCCACGGACACCACGGGATTGGAGGGCGGCACGATCACCAGGTCAGCCTGCGCGATGGCCGCGAGCACACCGGGACCGGGGGTCGACGTCTCGAGCCCGACGGGCACCACGGCGCGGGCCGGGACCTCGGCGTGCAGCCGCACCCAGTACTCCTGGAAGTGCACGGCGCGCTGTCCCGAGGGCTCCTGCGCGTCGTCGATGACCACGTGCGTCTCCACCCGGTCGTCGGTCATCGGGAGCAGGTCGACACCGGGCCGCCACCTCTCGCAGAGCGCCTTCGTCACCGCGGACAGCGGGTAGCCCGCGTCCAGCATCTCCGTGCGCACCAGGTGGGTCGCCAGGTCGCGGTCCCCGAGGCCGAACCAGGTCGGCTCGACGCCGTACGCCTCGAGCTCCTCCTTGGCGTGCCAGGTCTCCTCCGTGCGTCCCCAGCCGCGGTCCGCGTCGATGCCGCCGCCGAGGGTGTACATCACGGTGTCGAGGTCGGGGCAGACCTTCAGGCCGTGCAACCAGAGGTCGTCCGCGGTGTTCGCGACCACGCTGACGCGCGTCGGGGCGCCGCCCTGCCCGTCGACCGGCCGGTCGAGCAGGTGCAGCAGTCCCTGGAGGAACCGGGCGCCGCCCACCCCGCCGGACAGCACGGTCAGGGCGGAGTACGGCGGGGCAGAGGTCATGGGCGTTCCTTAGCCGCTGCGTCGGCGGCGGTCAAATGCACGGGCGTGTCGTCGCCTATAGCAGATCGGGGCTTGACTTCGGCGGTACGACAGGCGTGTAATTTCACGAGTGGTGTTCAAGTTGTCCGTTCTCAGGACGGACGCTGCTCCTCACGACTAGCGTGAACGAGCAGGCCCTGGGAGAGGGCACCAAACGGGACTCGTCAGAGTCTCACGGGTCGAAAGGGCGAAAGCCGTGCGAGAGCTGTTTCTGCTCGACCAAGATGCCGAGGAACTGGGTTGGCAGGAGCGCGCCCTGTGCGCGCAGACCGACCCCGAGGCGTTCTTCCCCGAAAAAGGCGGCTCGACAAGAGAAGCCAAGCGCGTCTGCCTCACCTGCGACGTCCGCACCGAGTGTCTGGAGTACGCACTCGGCCACGACGAGCGGTTCGGGATCTGGGGCGGGCTCTCCGAGCGTGAGCGTCGCAAGCTGAAGAAGCGCGACGTCTAACCGACGACCCGTCCGGCGACCGGGCGCTCACTCGTCGTCGTCGGCGTCGTACCTGGGGTCGACCTCCTCCGGGGGCCGCCCGAGCAGCTCGGAGACCTGCTCCACGAGCACCGTCAGCACCATGGCGGACAGGTCCCCGCGGGTCTCCGAGCGCAGCTCGATCGGCCTCCGGAAGAGGACCAGCCGGGTCGGCCGCCCGCCTGAGCCGCGCACCAGCGACGCCAGCGGGACCGTGTCGGCGTCCCAGTCGTCGGGGACCATCGGGGTCTCCTCGACGGCGAACTCGACGAGGCCGAGCTCCTCGTGCCACCGGGCCTCGAGGTCCTGCACGACGCTCAGCACGATCGCGTCGAAGGCGGCCTTGGGGCTGCGGGCGGCCGGCACCCCGGCCGGCGAGAGCGGTCCCGGCAGCAGTCCCGGACCGCGCATCCCGCGGCCGCGCCGGTCGCGGCGACGGCTGCGCGGGCTCTGGCCGGGCGTCGTGGGCATTCCGCGAGCCTAGCCGCGGTGGTGCGGTGCAGGCGGTAGCGTCTCCTCCGTGAGTCCCGCCCGCCGATGCTCCAGAACCGCCTGCACGCGGTCCGCGGTGGCGACCTTGACCTACGTCTACGCCGACCAGACCGCGGTGCTCGGTCCCCTCGCGACCTATGCCGAGCCGCACGCCTACGACCTGTGCGCGGTGCACAGCGAACGCCTGAGCGCACCTCGCGGCTGGGAGGTGCTCCGCCTGGCGCCCGACCCGGACGCGTTCGGACCGACCACCGACGACCTCGTGGCCCTGGCGGACGCCGTCCGCGAGGCCGCCCGCCCCGCTCCGTCCGCCGACGGGGCCCGGCCCGTGGGTCTGTCGGCCCGCGACGTTCCCGAGGTCGGCCGGCGGGGCCACCTGCGGGTGCTGCCCAGCCCCGACGCCTGAGCCGCAGCCGATAGTCTGCGCCCCATGTCACAGTCCGGGTCACAGTCCGGGTCACAGTCCGGGTCGGCGCCATCGGCTGCCGCGCTGTCCGCCGTGTTCAAGGCCTACGACGTCCGCGGGACCGTGCCGGACCAGGTCGACGAGGACCTGGCTCGCGCCGTCGGGGCTGCGTTCGTCGAGGTCACCGGGGCCGCGGAGAGCGGCGTGGTGGCGGGTTACGACATGCGCCCGTCCTCACCGGGCCTGGCCCGTGCGTTCGCCGACGGTGCCAGCGCGGCCGGCGCGGACGTCACGCTGATCGGGCTGGCCTCGACCGACGAGCTCTACTTCGCCTCGGGACGGCTGGGCGTGCCCGGCGCCATGTTCACCGCCAGCCACAACCCGGCGCAGTACAACGGCATCAAGCTGTGCCGGGCCTACGCCGTACCGCTCGGGATGGACACCGGCCTCGGCGACGTACGCGACCTCGTCGCCGCTGGGTCGGCGACCCCGTCGGCCACCCCGTCAGCCACCCCGCCCCGCAGAGGCACGGTCGTGGAGCGGGACCTGCTCGAGGAGTACGCCGAGCACCTGCGCTCCCTCGTCCCGGTCACCGGCCGTCGACTCGTGGCGGCCGTCGACGCGGGCAACGGGATGGCCGGGCACACGGCCCCGGCGGTGCTCGGGAAGCTGGATCTCGAGCTGGTGCCGATGTACTTCGAGCTCGACGGCACGTTCCCGAACCACGAGGCGAACCCCATCGAGCCGGCCAACCTCGCGGACCTGCAGGCCCGCGTGCGCGAGGTGGGAGCCGATCTCGGCCTGGCCTTCGACGGGGACGCCGACCGCTGCTTCATCGTGGACGAGCGGGGGGAGATCGTCAGCCCGTCGGCGCTGACCGCGCTGATCGCCTCGCGGGAGCTGGCGCGGGAGCCCGGGGCCACGGTCATCCACAACCTGATCACCTCCCGTGCGGTGCCCGAGCTCGTCACGGCGCTGGGCGGGACGCCGGTGCGCACCCGCGTGGGGCACTCCTTCATCAAGGCCACGATGGCCGAGACCGACGCCATCTTCGGTGGCGAGCACTCCGGGCACTTCTACTTCCGGGACTTCTGGCGTGCGGACTCGGGGATGCTGGCCGCGCTGCACGTGCTCGCGGCGCTCGCGGAGACCGACCGTCCGCTCTCGCACCTGCTCGCCGAGTTCGAGCGGTACGTCGCGACCGGCGAGATCAACTCGACGGTGTCCGACCAGGCCGCCGTGGTGGCAGAGCTGGAGCGCGAGTACGCCGGGCGGCCGGGGGTCCGCGTGGACCATCTCGACGGCCTGACCGTCGCCCATGAGGACTGGTGGTTCAATGTGCGTCCCTCCAACACCGAGCCGCTGCTGCGGCTCAACGCGGAGGCTGCCGACCAGGTGACGCTGGACCGGCTCCGCGACGACGTGCTGGCCACCATCAGGAGAGACCCATGAAGCTCGACCCGGCCCTGCTGGAGATCATCGTCTGCCCGAGCTGCCGGGGAGCCCTGGCGGTCGATGAGGAGGCCTCGGAGCTGGCCTGCACCTCCTGCGGGCTCGCCTACCCGGTGCGCGACGACATCCCGGTGCTGCTGGTCGACGAGGCCCGCCGTCCCGGCAGGGCGTGAGGCGGATGGCCGAGGTCTTCGACGACTCACGGCTGGACGACGAGTCCGCCCTGGCGTCGGCCGACCACGTGCTGCGGCCGCTGGCCGAGGCCGGGGCGCGGGTGCGCCGCGAGGTCGGGGAGGCCTCCGCCGCGATCGACGAGGCGGTCGCCAAGGCCGACGACGCCCGGCCCCGCGCCGTGGTGGCCGCCGGCCCGGACTCCCGGCTGCTCAGGGCGGTGCTGGAGCCGTGGTGCCCGGTGCCGTTCGTCGCCTGGCCCGGGCCGTCGCTGCCCGGCTGGGCGGGGAGCCTGGACCTCGTCGTGGTGCTGGCGCCCGAGGGCAGCGACACCGGTGCCGCCTCCGCGGTCGCCGAGGCCGTCCGGCGTGGATGCCGGGTCGTGGTCGCGTGCCCGCCGCGCTCCCTGGTCGCCGAGCACGCCGCCGGGCGGGACAGCACCGTGCTGCCCTGCGCCTCCGGCCGCCAGCTGCCCACGGCGGTCGTCATGCTGCAGTTCCTGGCCCGGCTGGACCTCGGCCCGCAGAGCGACCCCGAGTCGGTGGCGCAGGCGCTCGACGACGTGGCGATCGCCTGCTCGCCGTACCGCGATCAGGCCGTCAACCCCGGCAAGACGCTGGCGATCGCGCTGGCCGACGCCACGCCGCTGGTCTGGGGCGGCTCGGTGCTCGGCGCGCGGGCCGCCCGCCGGGTGGCGGAGGCGGTACGCCGGGCGAGCGGCCGGGCCGCGCTGGCCGGCGACGCGGAGCACCTGCTCCCGGTCCTGCACGCCGCCGAGCCGGTCGACGTGTTCGCCGACCCGTTCGACGAGGACGGCGACGCCGACCGGCCGCCCGCGCTGCTGGTCCTCGACGACGGCGCGGAGAACGCCGGCATCCGCGAGCAGCGCGCCCGGCTCGTGGCGGCGGCGCAGGAGCGCCGGGTCCGGGTCGAGACGGTCTCCAGCGAGGCGAGCACGGACGTGGCGCGGTACGCCGCGCTGCTCGCGAGCGGGACCTACGCCGCGATCTATCTCGGCGTCGGTCTCGGACGCGGCTATCTCGGCGCCGGTCTCGGAGGAAGCTGAGATGTCCGCCGAAGGGGGCACCCGCGCCGTGCTGGCGGCCCTGCTCGCCAACACCGGGATCGCGGTGCTGAAGTTCCTGGCGTTCCTGCTCACCGGCGCCTCGTCCATGCTGGCCGAAGGCATCCACTCGGTGGCCGACTCCGGGAACCAGGGGCTGCTCCTGCTGGGCGGCCGGCGCGCCACCCGTGCCCCCACCGAGGAGCACCCGTTCGGGTTCGGCCGGGAGCGCTACATCTACTCGTTCCTCGTGGCCATCGTGCTGTTCACGGTGGGCGGCCTGTTCGCGCTCTACGAGGCCTACCACAAGGCGCACGAGGTCCACGAGGGTCTCCCGAACGACCTCCTCGAGGGACGCTGGTGGTGGGTGGCGATCGTCGTGCTCCTCGGCGCGATCTGCATGGAGGGCCTGTCCTTCCGGACCGCGATCAAGGAGAGCAACCTGACCCGCGGGACGGCGTCCTGGCCGGCCTACATCCGGCGGGCGAAGTCCCCGGAGCTGCCGGTGATCCTGCTCGAGGACTTCGCCGCGCTCATCGGCCTCGTCCTCGCGCTCCTCGGAGTGGGGCTCACCAAGCTGACCGGCAACGGCTACTTCGACGTGGCCGGTACGGCGGCCATCGGGCTGCTCCTCGTCTCCGTCGCGGTCGTCCTCGGGATCGAGACCAAGAGCCTGCTCCTCGGCGAGGCCGCGAGCCCGGAGGCCCGGCTGCGCCTGCTGGCCAGCCTGGAGCAGACCGACGGGGTCGACCGGGTGATCCACATGAAGACGCTGCACCTCGGGCCCGAGGAGCTCCTGGTGGGCGTCAAGATCGGCGTCCCCAGCACCGCGCGGGCCGCCGACGTGGCGAGCAGCATCGACGCGGCCGAACGGGCCATGCGGGCCGCCGAGCCGACCGCCCGGGTGATCTACGTCGAGCCGGACATCTACGTCGAGGACCACGAGACCGACCCGCGGCCCGCAGCGCCGACACCGGCCGGTCACTGAGGTCACGGGTACGCTGGGGTTTTGCCGATGCCTACCCGTACCCGAGGAACTCACAGACACATGGACTTCAAGGTTGCCGACCTGAGCCTGGCCGACTACGGCCGGACCGAGATCACCCTGGCCGAGCACGAGATGCCGGGCCTGATGGCGATGCGGGAGCGGTACGCCGCCTCCCAGCCGCTGGCAGGCGCGAGGATCGCCGGCTCGCTGCACATGACCATCCAGACCGCCGTGCTCATCGAGACCCTCGTCGCGCTCGGCGCCGAGGTCCGCTGGGCCTCGTGCAACATCTTCTCCACCCAGGACCACGCGGCGGCGGCCGTCGTGGTGGGCCCCGAGGGCACCGTGGACGAGCCCAAGGGCGTTCCGGTGTTCGCCTGGAAGGGCGAGACGCTGGAGGAGTACTGGTGGTGCGCCAAGCAGATCCTCGACTGGCCCAGTGACGGTGCCAGTGACGGTGCGGGCGCCAACATGATCCTCGACGACGGCGGCGACGCGACGCTGCTCGTGCACCTCGGGGTGCAGGCCGAGAAGGACGGCAAGGCGCCGTCGGTCGACTCGGCCGAGAGCGCCGAGCAGCGGATCCTCTACCAGCTGCTCAACGACAGCCTGGCCGAGGACGGCAACCGGTGGACGAGCATCGGCAACAGCATCCTCGGCGTCACCGAGGAGACCACCACCGGCGTCCTGCGGCTCTACGACCGGATGCGTGAGGGGTCGCTGCTCTTCCCGGCCATCAACGTCAACGACTCGGTGACCAAGAGCAAGTTCGACAACAAGTACGGCTGCCGGCACTCCCTGATCGACGGGATCAACCGCGCCACCGACGTGCTCATCGGCGGCAAGGTCGCGGTCGTCTGCGGCTACGGCGACGTGGGCAAGGGCTGCGCCGAGTCGCTGCGCGGCCAGGGCGCCCGGGTCATCGTCACCGAGATCGACCCGATCTGCGCGCTCCAGGCGGCCATGGACGGCTACCAGGTCTCCACGCTCGAGGAGGTCCTGCCCACGGCCGACATGGTGATCACCGCGACCGGCAACCGGGACGTCGTCACCGTCGAGCAGATGCGGCGGATGAAGTTCCAGGCGATCGTGGCCAACATCGGCCACTTCGACAACGAGATCGACATGGCCGGCCTCGAGGGCTTCCCCGGCGTGCAGCGCAAGCGGGTCAAGCCGCAGGTCGACGTGTGGACCTTCCCCGAGGACGGCGACCAGCCGGGTACGTCGATCATCGTGCTGTCCGAGGGCCGGCTGATGAACCTCGGCAACGCCACGGGTCACCCCTCCTTCGTGATGTCGAACTCGTTCACCAACCAGGTGCTGGCGCAGATCGAGATCTTCACGAAGACCGACCAGTACCCCGTCGGCGTCTACGTCCTCCCCAAGCACCTCGACGAGGAGGTCGCGCGGCTGCACCTGTCGGCCCTCGGAGTCTCGCTCACCGAGCTCACGGACACGCAGGCGAACTACCTCGGGGTCGACGTGGCCGGCCCCTACAAGTCCGAGCACTACCGCTACTGACCTCGGTCAGCGGCGGAACGACGGACGGACGGTGGCTACCACGGAGACCACGGCCCAACCCGGCCGTGGCCGCGTGCTCGTCGTCGACGACGACGCGGCGCTCGCCGAGATGCTCACGATCGTGCTGCGCAACGAGGGCTTCGACTCCCGGGTCTGCGCGAACGGCGACCGGGCGCTCAGCGACTTCCGCGAGTACCGCCCGGACGTCGTACTCCTCGACCTGATGCTGCCCGGCAAGGACGGCATCGACGTGTGCAAGGAGATCCGCGCGGAGTCCGGCACGCCGATCGTGATGCTGACCGCGCGCAGCGACACCATCGACGTGGTCGTCGGCCTCGAGTCCGGGGCCGACGACTACGTGGTGAAGCCCTTCAAGCCCAAGGAGCTCGTGGCCCGGATCCGGGCCCGGGTGCGCCGCTTCGAGGACGCCGCCCCCGAGGTCCTGACCATCGGCGACCTCGCGATCGACGTCGCCGGGCACGAGGTGGTGCGGGACGGCGAGCACATCCCGCTGACGCCGCTCGAGTTCGACCTGCTGGTCTGCCTGGCCCGCAAGCCGTGGCAGGTCTTCACCCGCGAGGTGCTGCTCGAGCAGGTCTGGGGCTACCGCCACGCCGCGGACACCCGGCTCGTCAACGTGCACGTGCAGCGGCTCCGGTCGAAGGTCGAGCACGACCCGGAGAAGCCTGAGATCGTGGTCACCGTGCGCGGGGTCGGCTACAAGGCCGGGACAGTGCAGTAGGCGGGCGAGAACGGGTGAGATCGACGTGACGAGCACAGGGCCTCTGCGTCGGGCGGTCACGGTGTGGCAGCGCTCGATCCAGGCGCGCGTCGTGATCAGCACGCTGCTGCTGTCCGCGGTCGTCGTCTCCCTCGTCGGGTGGGTGCTCATCCAGCAGATCACCGGCGGGCTGGTGCAGGGCAAGACGGACTCCTCGGTGGCCGAGGCGGGCCGGGCCACCGCCGAGGCGCAACGCCGGCTCTCCGCGGCAAGCGGGAACGACCTGGACGCCGGCTCGCAGCTCAGCCAGCTGGTGTCCACGCTCGTGTCGCGAGGATCCGTGCAGGGCTACGAGATCGTGCTCAGCGGACCGATCTCCGGGTCCACGAGCGGGCTCGCCACGGGTGCTGGGACGAGCAGCACCCCGGGCGTGCTCGGCAGCAGCGTCCCGAGGCAGCTGCGCCGCGACGTCGAGAACCGCACCGACGACAAGACGTCCTACACCTACTCCACGATCCGCTACAGCCGGTCGACGGGGCAGCCCTCGGTGCCCGGGGTGGTCACCGGCTCACAGGTGACCCTGCCGGCCGACGGCGGGACCTACTCGCTGTACTACCTCTTCCCGATGACGGAGCAGGAGCGGACGCTGTCCCTGGTGCGGCGGGCCCTGGTCACCGGCGGAGTGCTGCTGCTGCTGCTCGTCGGGGCCGTGACCTGGCTGGTGACCCGACAGGTCGTCACCCCGGTGCGGCTGGCCCGCCGGGTGGCAGAGCGGCTGGCCTCCGGTCGCCTGGAGGAGAGGATGCACGTGCGCGGCGACGACGACATCGCCCGCCTGGGCACCTCGTTCAACCAGATGGCCGCCAGCCTGCAGAAGCAGATCCGGCAGCTCGAGGAGCTCTCCCGGGTGCAGCGCCGGTTCGTCTCCGACGTGTCGCACGAGCTCCGCACCCCGCTGACCACGGTCCGGATGGCCGGGGACCTGCTCCACGACGCCCGGGACCGCTTCGACCCGACGACCGCGCGGGCCGCCGAGCTGCTCCAGAAGGAGCTCGACCGGTTCGAGATGCTGCTCGGCGACCTGCTGGAGATCAGCCGTTTCGACGCCGGTGCGGCCGTGCTCGACCTCGAGGACGTCGACCTCGTCGACCTGGCCCGCCGGGTCGTCGAGTCGACCCGGCCCCTTGCCGAGCGCCGCGGGATCGCCGTCGTGGTCCGAGCCGGGACCCGTCCGTGCCTGGCCGAGGCCGACGCGCGCAGGGTCGAGCGGATCGTCCGCAACCTGGTCACGAACGCCATCGACTACGCCGACAGCGTCGACGTGATCGTGCTGCTCGAGGCCAGCGACGATGCTGCCGCGCTCGCCGTCCGCGACCACGGAGTGGGGCTCAAGCCCGGTGAGGCGGCGATGGTGTTCAACCGGTTCTGGCGTGCGGACCCTGCACGTGCCCGCACCAGCGGCGGCACCGGCCTCGGCCTGTCCATCTCCTTGGAGGACGCGCACCTGCACGGCGGCTGGCTGCAGGCCTGGGGCGAGCCGGGCCGCGGGGCGCAGTTCCGGCTCACGCTGCCGCGCCGGGCCGGCGACCCCATCGGCAGCAGCCCCTTGCCCCTGGTGCCCGAGGATGCCGTGACCCGCGCCGAACCCGCGCTCCTCCCGTCGCCCCCGGTCGCCGGACGGGCCGGTGCGTCGTGAGCCGCCGCGCCGTCGTCGTGGTGGCCCTGCTGCTCGCCGTACTCACCGACCTGGGGGCGAGCGGCTGCGTGAGCCTGCCCCGCTCGGGGCCTGTGCAGACCAAGAGCGTGGCGAAGAACGCGGGCAGCGACGCACTCGTGGACTACACCCCCGCCGGGCCCAAGCCGGGCAGCGCCCCGCTGGCCCTCGTCGACAACTTCCTGACCGCCATGACGGCCACCCCGCTGAACACCCACGTCGCCCGGGAGTTCCTGACCACCGACGGCGCGCGCAGCTGGCTCCCGGAGCGCGGCACCGTCGTCTACGGGACCCAGCAGCTGATCCCGCACCCGGGCGGCCGGATCACCGTCAGGCTCCGTGACGTCGTCGAGCTGGACGGCCGGGGGACCTGGCAGGGCGACCCGACGTCCGGGCGGGGCCACGACTATCGACTGGAGCTGGTCAAGGAGCGCGGGCAGTGGCGGATCAGCAACCCGCCGGACCGGCTGGTCATCCCGCGGGTGCACTTCGACACCCAGTACCAGCAGTACCTGCTCTACTTCATGGACCCGTCGGGGCAGGTCCTGGTGCCCGAGCCGGTCTACGTGCCCAACGGACGCCAGGCGCCGACCCTGCTGATGGCCGGGCTGCTGAAGGGCCCCGAGGAGTCGCTGTCCGGCGTCGAGCGGACCTTCTTCCCCACCGGGACCAGCCTGGACGGGCTGTCCGTGCCGGTGTCCCGGGGCGGTACGGCGGAGGTGCCGCTCAGCGACCAGATCCTCGACGCGGACAAGGACCGGCTGAACCTGGCCTTCGCGCAGATCGCCTGGACGCTCGGGCAGGTCAGCGGCGTTCAGCGGCTGCGGGTGACCGTCGCCGGGACGCCGATCGACCTCCCCGGCTCACGCGGGGACGCCGACGTCGGCGACTTCTCGCAGTTCGACCCGTCGGTGGCCTGGGCCTCGGGCTCGCTGTTCGGGGTCCGGGACCGTCGGGTGATGAGCAGCGACAGCCAGGGGGAGGAACGGGTCAGCGGACCGTTCGGCACCCTGCCGCTGGCGCCCCGCGAGATCGCGGTCGACCCGTTGGCCCAGCACATCGCGGGGGTCAGCGCGGACGGCCGCCACGTCCTGGTGGCGGACCGCGACGGGGTCCCCGGGCGGCCGGCCAGGCTCTCCGACACGCGCACCGTCTACCGGAACGGCACGGACGTGCTGCGCCCGTCGTACGACCTCCACGGGCAGCTGTGGGTGCTGGACCGCACGCCGTCCGGTGCCCGGCTGAGCGTGGTGCGAGGTGGGGCTGCGCGCTCCCTGGCCGCACCCGGCATCACCGGTGCGCGGGTCAGCCGCTTCGTGCTGTCGCGGG
>JAWWPF010000382.1:0-10042 GCA_033850795.1 Nocardioidaceae bacterium
GCCGGGAATCCCGTTGAGACGGCAGGGAATCCCGTTGAGACGGCAGGCAATCCTGTTGAGAAGGCGCGCAATCCCGTTGAGAAGGCGCGGGTTCCCGCGCCGTACGACGCCTGGCGGACTCAAAGTCTTCACCAGGATGTCGCCCGTGCTCAGCCGGAACGGGCCTACCTGACCGGAACGAGCGCCGTCTCAACGGGAACAGGCGCCGTCTCAACGGGAACAGGCGCCGTCTCAACCGGAACGAGCGCCTACTCAACGGGAATGAGCGCCGTCTCAACGAGGTCGGCGGGCCGGCCGCAACAGCCGCTCTGGGTGGATCCCCAGGGACGCGCCAGGCATGGCACAGGTGCGGCACAGCGGAGCGGGTGACGGTTGTGGGCATGAGCGAGCAACCCACCGCCGCCCCTGTCACGGCTCCCGTCCCGGCCCCGGCCCCCTTCGGGGTTCCCGCCCCTGTCGCGACCACCGCTCCCGCGGAGGCGTCGTCGCGGGCCGGGCTGATGTCGAGGCTCTGGTCCCTGCGCACCCTTGTCGCTGCGGGGATCACGGCCGTGGCGCTGAGCGGCGTCGCGGGGGCCGGGCTCGCGACGGCGGCCAACGGCAGCACCGGGGACCAGTTCGGTCTCCCCGGCGGCGGGCCGGGCGGCCGGTTCGGTCCTGCCGGCCAGGTCCCCGGTCAGGCGCAGGGGCAGGCTCCGCCCATCACCGGCACGATCGGGTCAGGCGCCGGCACCTAGACTCTGGGGGTCATGTCTGAGGCCGGCCAGCAGGAGCGTCGTACGGCGCAGCGCCGCCGCCCCCGTCGCCGCAGGCCCGACCGCCGTACCCCGCAGCGTCCCGGCCGGCTCGGACGGCAGGAGGTCGCGCGGCGCCGCGCCCTGGTGCCGCCGTTGCGCTACCCCGACCAGCTGCCGGTCAGCCAGCGCCGCGAGGACATCGCCGCCGCGATCCGCGACCACCAGGTGGTGATCGTCGCGGGGGAGACCGGCTCGGGCAAGACCACCCAGCTGCCGAAGATCTGCCTGGAGCTCGGCCGCGGCGTGGAGGGCATGATCGGGCATACGCAGCCGCGGCGCATCGCGGCCCGCACCGTGGCCGAGCGGATCGCCGAGGAGCTGGACCGGCCGCTCGGCGAGACCGTCGGCTACCAGGTCCGCTTCACCGACCACTCCTCGCGCGACACGCTGGTGAAGCTGATGACCGACGGCATCCTGCTCGCCGAGCTGCAGCACGACCGGCTGCTCAGCGCCTACGACACGATCATCATCGACGAGGCCCACGAGCGCAGCCTCAACGTGGACTTCCTCCTCGGCTACCTCAAGCAGCTGCTCCCGCGGCGCCCGGACCTCAAGGTCGTGATCACCTCCGCGACCATCGACCCGGAGCGCTTCGCCCGGCACTTCGTCGACGCGGAGGGCAACGCGGCGCCGATCATCGAGGTCTCCGGGCGGACCTACCCGGTCGAGGTCCGCTACCGGCCCCTGGTCGAGGAGCCCGAGGACGTCGACGAGGAGGGCGAGCTCGTCGTCCGCGACCAGACCGAGGCGATCGTCGACGCCGTGCGCGAGCTCGTCGGCGAGGGTCCCGGCGACATCCTGGTGTTCCTGCCCGGCGAGCGGGAGATCCGAGACACCGCCGACGTCCTCGCGAAGGTGACCACCCGGCCCACCGATGCCTTCGACGTGGTCCCGCTCTACGCCCGGCTGTCCTCGGCCGAGCAGCATCGGGTCTTCGAGCCGCACGGGCGGCGGCGCGTCGTACTCGCGACCAACGTCGCGGAGACCTCCCTGACGGTGCCCGGGATCCGGTACGTCGTCGACGCAGGACTCGCCCGCATCTCCCGGTACTCGATCCGGACCAAGGTGCAACGCCTCCCCATCGAGCCGGTGAGCCAGGCCTCCGCGAACCAGCGGTCCGGCCGCTGCGGCCGCGTGGAGGCCGGGGTGTGCATCCGGCTCTACAGCGAGGAGGACTACGAGTCCCGTCCGGAGTTCACCGACCCGGAGATCCTGCGCACGAACCTGGCCTCGGTGATCCTGCAGATGACCGCCCTCGGCCTCGGCGACGTCGGCCGCTTCCCGTTCGTCGATCCACCCGACCAGCGCAACGTCCGCGCCGGTGTGCAGCTCCTCGAGGAGCTGGGCGCCCTGGCCTCGACGGGCTCGAGCAGCGACAGTGGCCGGCTCACCAAGCTCGGTCGCCAGCTCGTGCGGCTGCCGGTGGATCCCCGGCTCGGGCGGATGGTGCTCGAGGCGGACCGTCGCGGCTGCCTGCGCGAGGTGCTGGTCATCACCGCGGCGCTGTCGGTGCAGGACCCGCGGGAGCGACCTTCGGACCAGCAGGCCCAGGCCGACCAGAAGCACGCCAGGTTCACCGACCCGACCTCGGACTTCATGGCCTGGCTGAACCTGTGGCGCTACCTGCGCAGCCAGCAGCGCGAGCTCAGCTCCAGCGCCTTCCGGCGGATGTGCCGCGCGGAGTACCTCAACTACCTCCGCGTCCGCGAGTGGCAGGAGCTCGAGTCGCAGCTCCGGCGGATCGCCAAGCAGCTCGAGCTGGACGTACGGCGGGTCTCGACCGGCTCAGCCAGCGGGAAGGGCTCGACCGACGGGGAGGGAGAGGTCGACGCGGACGGGATCCACCAGTCGCTGCTCTCCGGCCTGCTCTCGCACGTCGGCGTGCGGGACGTCGAGGGCGCGGCGTCGAACCCCACCGCCGGCTCGACGGGCGGCCCTCCTCAGGCCGGTCGCTACCTCGGGGCGCGCAACGCCCGGTTCTCGATCTTCCCCGGGTCCGGCCTGTTCCGGAAGCAGCCGCAGTACGTGATGGCCGCCGAGCTGGTCGAGACCTCCAAGCTCTGGGCCCGGGTCAACGCGGCGATCAAGCCCGAGTGGGCGGAGGAGCTCGGCGGGCACCTGGTGAAGCGCACCTACTCCGAGCCGCACTGGTCCAAGCGGCGCGCCGCCGTCATGGCCTACGAGCGGGTCACCTTGTATGGCGTCCCGCTGGCGACCCAGCGCCTGGTGTCCTACGGCAAGGTCGACCCGGCCCTGTCGCGCGAGCTGTTCATCCGGCACGCCCTGGTCTACGGCGAGTGGTCCACCCGGCAGAGCTTCCTCGCCCACAACCGCGCGCTGCTCGACGAGGTCGAGGAGCTCGAGAACCGGGCCCGCCGACGGGACATCGTCGTCGACGAGCACACTCTGTTCGACTTCTACGACGCCCGGATCGGTGAGGACGTGGTCTCGGGCGCCCACTTCGACAGCTGGTGGAAGCAGGCCCGCCGGCAGGACCCGGACCTGCTGACCTTCGACCCCGCGATGCTGGTCAACGAGGCCGCGGCCGAGGTCACCGAGGAGGACTACCCCGACACCTGGCACGAGGACGACCTGGCCCTGCCGCTGAGCTACGAGTTCTCCCCGGGCGCCGCGTCGGACGGGGTGACGGTCGACGTACCCGTGGCCACGTTGAACCGGGTGGACCCCGCTCCCTTCACCTGGCAGGTGCCCGGCTTCCGGGGGGACCTCGTGGTGGCCTTGATCCGCTCCCTGCCCAAGGCGCTGCGGGTGAGCTTCGTGCCGGCTCCGAACGTCGCGCGGGACTTCCTGCGGTCGGCGGCTCCCGGCGAGGAGTCCCTGCTCGACGCCCTCGAGCGGTTCCTGAGGTCCCGCACCGGAGTGGTCGTGCCGCGCGAGGCCTGGGACTGGTCGAAGATCCCCGGACACCTGCGGCCGACCTTCCGGGTCGTCGGCGAGGACGGCGCCGTCGTGGCCACGGGCAAGGACCTCGAGGCCCTGAAGGCGCCGCTGCGACCCAAGTTCGCGCAGGCGATGGCGGAGGCCGCCTCGTCCTCCGGCCTGGACGTCGGCGGCCAGACCCGGTGGACCTTCGGGACGCTGGAGCGGACCTTCACCCAGACCCGTGCCGGCCACGAGGTGCGCGGCTTCCCCGCCGTGGTCGACGAGGGTACGACGGTCGGGGTCCGCGTCCTCGGCTCCGAGGAGGAGCAGGAGGCCTGTCACCGGCGCGGGCTTCGCAGGCTGCTGATGCTGACCCTGCCGTCACCCACGAAGGCCGTGGCCGACAGCCTGTCCAACGCCGACAAGCTCGGGCTGGCGGGTTCGCCGTACCCCTCGGTCGCGGACCTGCTCGAGGACTGCGTGGCGGCAGCCGTGGACGCACTGATCGACCGGCACGGCCTGGTGTGGGACGAGCAGGCCTTCGAGGCCCTCGCCGGCCGGGTGCGCGCCGACCTCACCGGGACGACGCGGCAGGTGGTGCAGGACGTCCTGCGGGTGCTGGCCGACTGGCGCGACGTCGACAAGCTGCTCAGCGGGTCCGCGGACCTGACGATGCTCCCTGCGCTGACGGAGATGAAGGCCCAGGTCGGCCGGCTCGTGCACCGCGGCTTCGTCCCCGAGGTCGGCGCCGCCCAGCTGTCCCAGCTGCCGCGCTACCTGGCCGCCGTACGGACCCGGCGGGAGCGGCTGCCCGGAGGCGCCGCCCGGGACCGGCAGCTCATGGACCAGGTCGCCGCCCTGCAGGAGGCGTACCTGCATCGGGTCGAGGCGCTCCCCGAAGGCCGTCCCCCCGCCGCCGGGCTGGTCCGGGTGCGGTGGATGCTCGAGGAGCTGCGGGTCTCGCTGTGGGACCAGGGGCGCGGCACCGCCTACCAGGTGTCCGCCACCCGGATCCGAAAGGCGCTCGACGAGCTGTGACAGCCAGCTAGTGGCAGCCGCACTCCACGTGCGTCCGGTACACCGCCCGATGGACAGTGCCGGATCGGTCCTTGACCCGGTAGACGGTCTTGTAGGTGCCGAGCAGGTGCGGGGTCACCGACCAGGTGCGCCATTGCTTCGGTGCGATGCCGTGACGCGCGAAGACCACGTGCCCGCGAGGGTTGACGACGCGGACCCCGTAGACCCGGGATCCGCCGTCCCAGTCGCGGTACCAGACCGCAGGACGGATGTGCCCGGTGTTCACAACGACGTGCGAACGGGGCGACGAGATCATGACGACTGCCGAGGCCGAACCTGCGGGCCCCATTGCCAGGCCCGCACCGAGAACGAGGGCGATCAATGGGCCGACAACCGAACGGATCACGCGAACTCATTTCCTATGTAGACGCACGTTGCGCCGAGCATAGGTTTTCAGGGCTCGTATGTTCGAGGTTTGAGTAAAGACACCAAGCCCGATCGAGGCTCGGTGGGGGGAGGATCTCCGGTCAGCTCTTGGCAGCGAGGTAGGCGTCCATGACCGCCTTGGAGATGCGGCCACGAGAGGAGACGTCCATGCCGCTCTCGGAAGCCCACGCGCGAACGGTCGTGGGATCCGGAGAGGAAGGCTTGGAGCGACCCGAGCGCGCGGAGGCACCGTTCGCGCCTGAGCGCTTCGAGACCTTCGTGGCCGCCTCGATGTAGGGCTTCAACGCGGCGTGCAGCTTGGCGCGGTTCTTGCTGCCCAGGTCGATGGTGTACTCGTCGCGTCCCAGAGAGAAGGCGACAGTCTCGGCGTTCTTAGTGCCATCGATGTCGTCGGTAACCTGAGTGATGATCGTCTTCGCCATGAGGCGATGGTCCGGCATGGCACAGGACAGTGTCAAAGCAACAGCGCTGTGCTCGCGCATCCGATTTTCGGGACGCATTCCCGGTCCGGGTGCGGAACGGTACAACACGTCGAACTACTGACTTTTCGCGTGCCTTCACCATCGCCAAATCATTCAGCGGCTGACTGCCACGACTTCCGCGGCTTCCTGATCGGGGCCACCATGCGCGGGGGAGTACGACGACCTCAGGACGCCGGCTTGGCCGGCAGCGACCGTGCGTAGGCCAGACCCGTGTCCACCCAGCGCGCCAGCGCCTCGTCGCTGTCGTACGCGCCGGCCTCCACGTGCAGCCAGCCGTCCATCTCACGGCCCCGCATCACGAAGCGGCTGACATGCGTTTCCGGGTTCAGGGCCTGGGCGTCCGCCGGGTCGATGCGCAGCAGCATCCCGCCCTGGCCGCTGGCGCTCACCGCCAGGTTCCCGTGCAGCAGGAAGGCCAGCCCGCCGAACATCCGTTTCTCGACCACGCCGGGTTCGTCGGCGAGGATCTCCCGGATCCGATGCGCCAGCCCCTCGTCGTACGCCACGGGGACAGTATGGCGACGGGCGATGCCCTGGTCAGCAAGGATCATCCGCTCAGCGGTAGCGGAAGCCGTCCATGAACCGGCGGAACAACCCGCCTTTGCGGGGCAGCGGCGCCTCGGGCGGAGGCGCGGTGCGTCTCTGGTGCGCGATCGGCTTGTCGTAGTCGGTCCGCACGATGGCGTCGACGACCTGCTCCTCGGTGTAGTCGTCGGAGCCCTCGATCGCGGGGACGTAGCCCACGAGCACGCCGTTGCGCATGACCTGGGCCTCGAGCGCGGCCGTGCCGTCGGAGTCCCACGTCACCTCGCGGCCGTCGGGGAGCTGGATGCTGACCCCGAACTGGTAGACGCCGACCCGGGCCAGCTGGGCGTCGGTGCCACGCTCGCGGAGCGTGTCCACGACGCGGCGCGCTTTGTTCTCCTCCATCGTGCTGCGAGCGTAGCGCGACGCCGGAATGCACCGCAGGGACGAGAGCCGGACACACCGGGTGTCGGGATGTTCGCTCCTACGGCCCGGTGGCCGGTTCGTCGTCGACCTGTGGGTTCCCGAGCTCCGCAAGCTCCCCCGGGACAGCAGGCGTCCGGCTCCCGCCGAGGCCCGGCCGACGTACACCTCTCCTCATTACGCGGCAGGACACCCTCGGAGCCGCCGAGGTGTACGTCGCTGCGGCCTCTCGAACCGGGGCAGGCCCGAGGCAGCAGGGGACACCCGAGGCGGCAGGGGACACTCGGGGTGACCGGGGCTCACCGGGGAGGCCGTCCCGGCGCGACGAGCTTCTCGATGGCGTCGGCGAGGTCGCCGACCGGGCGTCGCGCGTCGAGCTCGAGGGTCGAGCCGGCTCTGAGGAGCGGCTCGACGGTCTCGACGTACTCCTCGATCTCGGCTCGCTGCTCGGCGGTCCTGCCGTACGGGTTCTCGGTCCTTCGCCGCACCCGGTCCAGGAGTACGTCGACGGGCGCGCTGAGCAGCACGACGTGCTCGAAGCGGTCGTAGAACTCGCCCTGGTTCTCCACCGTCCCCGAGACCACGACAGCCGGGTGCGCGGCGAGCAGCTCGTCCATCCGGGGCCGGTCCCAGGTCCGGTCCGGCAGCACCCAGGCGTTGTAGTCCGTGTCCACCGTCAGGTGCCCGCGGCGCCGGAGCTCGCCGAGGACGGTCGTCTTCCCGGTCCCCGACATGCCCGTGAGCAACACCCGCGCCATGGCCGGAACCGTAGTGACCTCAGCAGACCCACACGACGGCGTCGTGCGCGAAGACCACGCGTCGGGGATCGAAGGCGAGGACGCGCTCCATCCACGGGCTCGGCGCGGGAAGGGGGTCGTCGTGTCCCAAGCCCCTCGCCCGCGCGGCCAGCACGTCGGCGGACCACTGTGAGCCGGTGTCGTGCGCCTGACCCGCGAGCACGAGGGACCCGTCGTCGCACTCGACCACCACGGACTGGTGCCCGTCGACGTGGCCGGGGGTGGGGATGACGTGGACCCCGGCGGCGATCTCCGCCTCACCGTCCAGGAGCTCATGGACGACGCCGACGAAGTCCACCAGTGGCTCCACCGTGTAGTCGCCCCGGCGGGCCGTCTCCAGCTCGGACCTCTGGTTGAAGATCGGGACGCCACGGAACCGTGGGTTCCCGCCGATGTGGTCGAAGTGCAGGTGGCAGTTGACGACCAGGTCCACGTCCCCGACCGCGACCCCGACGCTGCGCAGTGCCTGCTCGACCGGTAGGCGCCGGGGCCGGTACCACGCTTCGGTCTCGGCGCCAGCATCCCCCAACCCCGTGTCGAGGAGCAGCAAGCCATCCGCCGTGGCGACGAGGTAGCCGTACACCGGCTCCACGCGGGGACTGCCCGTCCCGGTCTCCTGCGCCGGCCGCACGAAGGTGCCGAAGTCGACGCGCACCACGTCATCGACACGCATGGCCGCCACCCTATGCACCGCGGCGTCGGCGTTCCGCTGGCCGTGCTGGCCGGGCTCGTGTTCCCGGTGACGTGGACGGTCTGGTACGTCCGCGACCAACGTCCGTAGCCCGCTGCGCCGTACTCGACGCCCGGCCGACCTGCATGCGACCGGCCGAGGCCGAATGTCCCGGTCCGCCCGGAACCGCCCAGCCCCGAACTGAGAAACCCCTGTGAGTCCTCAGCAGTCCTGAACCCGGCTCGGATCGGCAGCGTGCACCAAGTGACCGACGACCGATGCGGACGTCGGGAACGCGCGCGTCGGATCCGCCGTCGCGACCGCAGAGTGAGGAGAACGTCCTATGCCGTACCCGCCCACTCGATCTACGAGGTCCTCGCGCCTCCTGTTCGGCGTGTTGATCGCGTTGCTGGCGGCACTGCTGCCCTCATCGGTCTCGGCCCACCAGAGGCCGAACACCATCCCGCTCCCCAACGGCTTCGCGCCCGAAGACATCACCGCGGGGCCCGGGCACACCTTCTTCGTCGGCTCGCTCTCGACCGGCGCCATCTACAAGGGCAGCTTCCGCACCGGCAAGGGCGCGATCCTGGTCCCGTCCTCCACCGGCCCGACGACCGGGCTGTTCCTCGAGCGCAGGCGCGGCCACGACCGGCTGTGGGCCGCCGGCGGCCCGACCGGCCAAGCACGCGTGTACGACGCCACGACCGGCGCCCTCCTGAAGACCTACCACCTCGCCGACCCGGCGAGCGGCACGTTCGCCAGCGACGTGATCGTCACCCACCGGGCCGCCTACTACACCGACGCGTTCGTCCAGCGGATGTTCGTGATCCCCTTCGCGCGCCACCACCGGCACGGCGACGACGGCTACCGGCGCCACCACGGGGACCAGCGGCGGCTCCCGGGACAGAAGGCGGTCCGGACGGTGAAGCTGACCGGTGACGTTCACTACGTCCCCGGACCGAACGTGTTCAACCTCAACGGCCTGGCGGCCCTGCACGGCAGGCTGGTCTCGGCACAGACCGTCACCGGCGAGCTGTTCCGGATCAACCCGCGCAACGGCGTGACCCGGATGATCCGGCTCACCGACAAGCACGGCAAGCCGGCGACCGTCGACGGCGCCGACGGCATCGCGCAGCGCCAGCACACCTTGTTCCTCGCGGAGAACTTCCCGCAGAAGCTCGCGACCGTGAAGCTGGCAAGGGACCTCCGCAGCGCCCGCCTCGTCGACGTCGTGGGCAGCCCGGCCCTCGACATCCCGAGCTCGGTCGAGGAGGACAGCGGCGACCTGTTCGGGCTGAACGCCCGGTTCACCACTCCGGTCACACCGACCACGACGTACGACATCGTGCGGGTCCACCGGTAGTGCGGTAGCACCGGCGCCACCTGATGAACACCGGCGACCTGCGGCCTTCGGGCCGCGGGTCGCCGGTGCGGCCCTGACCTCGGCCGCGCTCAGGTCGCGGTGGCGGCCAAGAGTTCGGTGCGTGCGACCCGGGTGGCGAGCCAGATGGCGCCCACGAGACTGGCCCGCCCGTCGAGGTCGGAGCGGACCACGGGCGGTGGGAACGCCGCCATCCGGGCGACGAGCGTGTCGACGCGGTCGATGAGGTCCTGGTTGCCGCCGACACCGCCCGTGAGGATCACCTTCTCCGGGTCGACAACGGCGCAGATGGCGGCGATCACCGAGGCGATGTGCCGGCACTCGTCCTCGACGAGCGCGGTGGCCGGCTCCTCACCGGCCGCCGCGCGCCGGAACAGGTCCTCCACGCTCGTCGGCGGGGCCCCCAGCCAGTCGGACCGCTGCTTGGCCGCCTCGAGCAGTCTCAGGCCGCCCGCCTCGTCACGCCTCAGCGTGTGGTCGCGGATCAGGCCGCCGTACGGCGGGAGGAACGCGACCTCACCAGCCGAGCCGTGCGCCCCGCGCAGCAGCTTGCCGTCGTGGACGATGCCCGCGCCGATGCCCGCCCCGACTGCGACCACCGCGAACGTCTCGAGGGCGCG
>JAWWPF010000383.1:0-14519 GCA_033850795.1 Nocardioidaceae bacterium
TCCGGCAGTGGCGCAACCATCGGACCAGTCAACCAGCAAGACGTTGCCACAGGCCAGTACGGCGAGCCCGCACATCACATGGTGCCCCCGGCAGGATTCGAACCTGCGACGCACGGTTTAGGAAACCGACGCTCTATCCCCTGAGCTACGAGGGCGGCGCATGGCTGAGACCCCGCTCCAACTCGCTGCTAGGGGGCCCACCCTGCCTTCGCGAGGATAGTCGATGCCGTCGCGGCCGAGGCTGCCGACGGGTCATGGGACCGTAGCCTGCAGTGGGGCCTGTGCCGATGACCGGACCCCAACCCGAGAGCCGCATGCCGGCCAGCCGTGCAGCCGGTCGGACGTGCACTCCGAGGGCGCAAGTGCGTCGAAGAGCGGCAAACGGGGCAGCCGCCGCCACGAGTGCACGTCCGGCGGGTTGCGTTAGGAGAGCCGGTCCGACAGCTACTGGGGGTCCTGCTGAGTGTTGTTGTCGAGCACGCTGCGGATCACGAGTGCCGCGGCGTCGTCCGTGCGGATCTGCAGACGTAGCGGCTCGGGGTCGGTCAGGCCGTAGACGTGCGGGTCGTCGAGGATGTGGCGCGAGTCGGCAGCCTGCTCGTCGAGCTTGTACCGCTCGATGAGGGACCCCGATGGCCTCGCCGATCGCCTGGCGGGATGCCAAGTCCTCGTTGAGGTGATGCCCTTCCCGGGCGCGTCCCAGCGCGACGGCCGCCTGGGCTGCGAAGACCTGCGCGAGCTGCGGGGCGTGCTCATCGATGTCCTCGCTGCCGGTCGAGTCCAGGTCGATGCCGCCGATGGTGCCGTTCAGGCACGAAGTCGGGCCACCGTTGCGAGTGCTTGAGGTGGTCCACGACGATGACCGGCTCCTCACGCAACGACGAGACGCACGGTCCGCCGTGCACGAGTGAGATGCCCACCTCCTCGAACCCAGGGATGTTCTCTCGGGCTCGGCGGGAATGGTCGATGCGTCATCGGGTATTGCAAGGCGCGTTGAGACACGGGCGCATCCAGTGATGACAGCAGCCGCTGTCTCACCGAAGGTGGAGCCCGTGGCCGACCTGGTGAATCCGTCCTACGCAGCGCAACTCGTCGACGAGCTCGAGCGAGGGATCCCCGAACGTGCGGACGCCCGGTCTGAGCCGCCGGGGCCGGATCCCTCGCGAGGACAGGCCAGCGATGTGGAGCACAGCGTGCCGGGGGCCCTCGAACCTCCGGACTGACCGGTGTGACGTAGCGCCACCGTCGACTCGAGGACGGGGTGCGACGTGCCCCATTGCCAACGCACGGCAACCACCGCGTGACGAGAGCGCTCGATGCATGAAGGAGGGCTGGACGGTGAGGATCGTCTACAACAGCTTCCACGGTCGGTACACCTGCAACCCCCGAGCCATCTACGAACGGCTTGCCGGCACGCCCGGGCTGGAGCAGGTGTGGCTGGCGACCGAGGATCATCTCGACACGTTCCCCGCAGACGCCGTCACCGTTGACATCGACGGCGCCGAGGCGGCCTCGGTGCTCGAGGAGGCCGACCTGCTCGTCGCCAACACCCACACGGAGGTCGAGTGGGCCAAGCGGCCCGAGACGACGTACCTGCAGACCTGGCACGGCACGCCGATGAAGAGGATCCACCACGACGTCCTGTGGGCACCGGAGGGCAGGCTCGACCTTCTGGACCGAGACGTCGAGAAGTGGGACGTGCTGCTGTCCCCGAACAGGGTCAGCACACCGCGGCTGCGCAAGGCCTTCGCGTTCGACCGCGACCTGTGGGAGACGGGCTACCCCCGCAACGACGCGCTCCTCAGCCCCGACGCGGGGGATCGGCGCCGCGCCGTACGGGCCGCCCTGGGCCTGACGGGCGCGCAGACGGTGGTCCTGTACGCGCCCACCTGGCGCGACGACGAGTTCTTCGCCGACGGAGACGCCCCCATCGGCTACGGGCTCGACGTGCACGCCTACGTCGACGCGATGCCCGAGGACCACGTGCTGCTGGTCCGGGCGCACAACATCGTCAGCGCCCGCGCCAGCCGTGACAACCCGCCCGGGGTGCGCGACGTGACGCACTACCCGGACGTGCGCGACCTCTACCTCGCGGCCGACATCTTGGTGACCGACTACTCCTCGGTGATGTTCGACTTCGCACTGACGGGCAAGCCGATGGTGTTCTTCACCTACGACCTCGACAACTTCCGCGACCAGGTCCGCGGGTTCTACTTCGACTTCGTGCCCGACGCGCCCGGGCCGGTCGTGCGGACCCTCGAGGACCTGGTGCACGCCCTGACCACTGTGGCGTCGTGGCGGTCGAGGTATGAAGGGCGCTACGACACCTTCCTGGCGACGTTCTCGGAGCTCGAGGACGGCGCGGCGACCGACCGGGTCCTGAGGCGGCTCGGCCTGGTGCCGGAACAGAGGCGCCGGCAGCGCCGAGGCATCGAGGTGATCCGCTCGCCGAGGTAGCGCACCCGATGGCTGCCGAGCATGCCTGATTGCCGCGCCTGCCCCGGGTCGCCACACTGGGGATCATGCCAGCCACCGGCCGGACTCCGGTCACACGTACCTCCCGAGGCCTCGAGTGACCTCCGGTGAGGCGGCCGGGACCATCCGTGATCTGCTGGTGAGGGCCGTGGAGCGCGACCCGCGGGGAACCTGGCTGCGAACCGACGAGGGAGCGCTGGGCTTCGCCGACGCAGCCGGCCACGTGGGAAGGCTGGCGCGGCGGTTGCGTGAAGCAGGAGTCCGCCACGGGGACGTCGTCGTCCTCACCACCCGCACCACGCCGCCATACCTTCTGAGCTGGCTCGCTGTCACGACCCTGGGCGCGGTCGCGGCGACCACCGACCCCAAGGCCACCGCCGAGGAGCTGACCGGACTGGTCGGTCAGCTCCGGCCGAGGATGATCCTCACGGACGCCGCGCTCGCGGACGTGATCGAGCGCAGCGGAGCCGACCGGGTCGCGGAGCTCCGAACGTTTGACGTGGAGGCCGCCGTCGGCGACTGGGCGGGCTCCCCGGCTCCCGCCGAGGAGGTGCCCGACGACGCGAGGCCGGACGACCTGGCGGTCCTCATCCCGACGTCCGGCACGACCGGTCGGTCCAAGCTGGTGATGCAGACCCACCGCACCTATGCCATGGCGGGGGAAGGGTTCCCCTACTGGATGGAGCTGACCGCGGACGACCGGCTGATGACGTCCCTGCCGTTGTTCCACGTGAACGCGCCGGCGTACTCGGTGCTGGGCTCGCTCGCCGTCGGTGCCGGCCTCGTGCTGCTGCCACGCTTCTCGCCGCGCAGCTTCCTGGACTCGGCCCGCCGGCACGGAGCCACGGAGTTCAACGCGATCGGCGCGATGCTGGAGATGCTGATGCGGCAGCCACCGCGAGCCGACGACGCCGACACCGACCTGCGACTGTGCTACACCGGCCCCTCTCCCGCCCGTGAGTGGCAGGAGGCCTTCGAGGAGCGCTTCGGTCTCCGGGTCGTGTGCGGGTACGCGATGTCGGAGTCGCCGTACGGCCTGATCTGGCGGCACGGGACGCGTCCCTTCGGGACTCTGGGATCGGTCCGTCAGCATCCCCGACTGGGCACCGTCAACGAGGCCAGGGTCGTCGACGACGACGGTGAGGACGTCGGCGTCGGAGGAACCGGCGAGCTCCTGCTGCGCAACCCGACCGTGACCCGCGGCTACTGGGAGATGCCCGAGGAGACCGCCGCAGCGCTCACCGACGGCTGGCTGCACACCGGCGACCTGGTGACGGTCAACGAGGACGAGACCTACACGTTCGTGGCCCGGCGCAAGGAGGTGCTGCGCCGCCGCGGCCAGAACCTGTCACCGGCCGAGGTCGAGGACGCGATCATGGCGCACGAGGACGTCCTGGAGGCCGCCGTCGTGGCCGTACCGTCCGAGCTGACCGAGGACGACGTGAAGGCGTTCGTGGTGTTGCAACCCGGCCGACGGGTCGACTTCGAGGCTCTCCGGGAATGGACCGCGAGCCGGTTGTCGGCGTTCAAGGTCCCGCGCTACTGGCAGGAGGTCTCGGCCCTGCCCCGGACACCGACCTCGCGGGTGGCCAAGCACCGGCTGCCGACCGGGCACCCCGAGGACGAGTACGACAGCGCGCCGCCTAGATCCTGAAGAAGAGGTTGAGGAACCGGCTCGCCAGGTCCATGTCGCCGCGGACGGTGCCACCGTTGATGCGCCCGAAGGCGGTGAGCACCAGGCTCCCCGCGTCGAACTCGATCACCGTGGGGAGACTGTCGATCTCACCCTGCTCGTACGCCATGCCGTCGGTGCCGACCGAGAGGCGGTAGTCGCCGCCGTTGCGACCGCTGACCCGCACGCCGACCGTGAACGGCTCAGCGACCGCGTCCGTGCGTGCGGTGCCCTGCCAGATCGCGAACATGAAGGGAACCAGCAGGTCGGCGACGTCACCGGACAGCGCGTGCGCGTTGCCACTCGTCTCCCGGATGTCCCAGGAGTGCACGCCGTAGTCCATGAGCTGCCCGGCCGCGTAGAAGAACGCCGGCACCGGACCCATGTAGGCGTGGGTCACCATCAGACCCGTCCAGTCGTCGGGGTCGAGGGCCTGCAGGATCTCCTGCATCTTGGTGAAGTCGGTCCGTAGCCGCTCGATGAGCTCGGCCTGGGGTACGCCGCGCAGCGCGACCGCTCCCTCGTTGGCCTTCTCGCTCATCAGCGGCAGACCGTGCGGCGCGGGAGCCTCCCCGGCTCCCCGGGCGGCGTCGAAGGACCGGAAGTAACCCTCGGTGGTGTCGACGATGTGGGCGACGATGTCCCGGGTCGACCACTCTGCGCAGGCAGTCGACGACTCCCACCTCTCCGGTCGCGCTGCGAGGGCGAAGAACTGCTCGGCCTCGCGCCGCACCACCTCCAAGATGGTGTCCTTGCCCTCGTAGGTCATGGCGTTCCAAGAGCCCATGGCCAGCACCTCGTTCCCTTCAGTCGTCGAGCTGTTTGCCCGCGAAGTACATGAGTGGGTCGCTGAGGAGCTCGATCTGGATCCCGTCGGGATCCTTGAAGTACATCGACTCCTCGATCCCGCGGTCCGGCCCGGCGTACTTCACCCCGGCCGCGTCCAGGCGCTCCCGCGCCGCCTCCCAGCGGTCCCGGGGCGCCGAGATCGCGATGTGCTGGACCGAGCCGATCGCCTCGACGCCGGGCTCGAGCCCGAGACCGGGGAAGTCGAAGAACCCGAGCAGCGTCTGGTTGCCGAGGTCGAAGAAGAAGTGCGACGAGCCCGGGTAGTCGCGGTTCTCGACCAGCTCGACGAGCGGAAAACCCAACAGGTCTTGGTAGAACTCGATCGTTTGCTCGACGTCGGAGCAGATCAGTGCGGCATGGTGGATGCCTCGTCCGGTCGAGGTGGGCCTGTCCCCGGGCGCCTTGAGGTGCCTGTCGCGGAGCTCCCCGCGGCGAGCCTCGAGCTCAGCAAGTTCATCCTCGGTTGGCATGGGTCCCCCTTCGACGGCGAGCCACGGCGGCGTTCCTGACTGTAGCCGCGTGGCCTCACTGGTGGAAGGGTCAACGTTCGCCGCTGGCAGGGCCCAGCCGCTCAGCCGCCATACGGCACGGTGATGATCTCCAGGCTGTGACCGTTCGGGTCCTCCCAGTACAGCCCTCGCCCGCCGTCGTCGGTGTTGACCTGGCCGCTCCTCCGGTGAAAGGGGTCGGCCCAGTAGGTCAGGCCGCGCGCGACGATTCGGTCGCGGATCTCGTCGAACTCCGTGTCGCCGACAAGGAAGGCATAGTGCTGCGGGTGCTTGTCGTGCGCGTGCACGATCGTGTGGTTGAGCGAGACGGTCATGTCACTGCTCCTTCTGCTGGGGACGCGGTGTCCGAACGAGTACGGCGGTCAGCGCCGCCGCCGTCACCAGGGTGATCGCCGACCAGGTCGTGGCCACCGAGAAGCCGTGCACGATCGCGGCGGCCGAGGGCCCGTGCGCGGCCACATATGCCGTGGTGGCCGCGACCGCGAGGCTGTTGAGCACGGCCGTCCCGACGGAGCCGCCGACCTGCATCGCGGTGGTGGTGGTGGCGGCGGCCACGCCGGCGTACCGGCGGTCGATGCCGCTGGTGGCGACGCTGATCGCCGGCGTGAACACCAGGCCCATGCCGGTGCCGAGGAGGACCTCGGCGGGCAGGATCGTGGTCAGGTAGCCGCCCGCGGAAGAGAGGGTCGACAGTAGCGCGAGGCCACCGGCGGCGATCAGGAGGCCCGGGACGATGAGTGCCCGAGGAGCGACCCGGGGGAGAAGTCGGCTGCCGAGGGCATAGGCGCTGAGGGAGACGGCGAGGGACAGCGGCAGGAAGGCCAATCCCGAGCGGGCCGGGCTCCATCGCAGGACGACCTGGAAGTGGTAGGTCAGCATCAGGAACATGCCGAACGAACCCACCACGGAGGTCGCCACCGCGAGGTACGCGCCGGCGCGTGACCGGTCGGCGAGGATCCACAGCGGGAGCAGCGGGTGCGCGGAACGAGCCTGTCGCGCCAGGAACGCCGCCACGGCGACCAGGCCGAGAGCGACCGGCGTCCCGACGGCGCCCGACCTCCAGCCGTGCAGCGCGGCCTGTCCGCAGCCGAGCACGATGCCGGCGATCCCGGCGGTGACCAGCAAGGCGGACGGCGCGTCCACCCGAGCCTCCGCATAGCCGTCGTCCCTCGGCAGGACGAAATGCCCCGCGAGGCAGCCCAGTCCGGCCACCGCGACGTTCACGAAGAGGCACCAGCGCCAGCCGGCGTACTCGGTGAGCACCCCGCCGAGCAGCAGTCCCACCGCGGCACCGCTCGATGCCACGGCGCCATACACCCCGAAGGCCTTGGCCCGCTCATGCATCTCGGTGAAGGTGACCGCGATCAGGGACAGGGCGGTCGGCACCAGCACAGCGGCGCACGCGCCCTGCAGGGCCCGGCCCGCGCACAGCAGCGCGAGGTTCGGAGCCAGCCCCGCGAGCGCGGACGCGACGGCGAAGCCGGCCAGTCCTCCGAGGAAGGCGCGTCGGCGACCGACCCGGTCGGCGACCCGGCCACCGAGCAGGAGGAGCCCGGCCAGTGTGCAGGTGTACGCCGTGATGACCCACTGTCGCTGCGCGTCGTCGAACCCGAGATCCGCCTGCGCCGAGGGCAGGGCGATGTTCACGATCGTCGCGTCCAGGGCCACCATCAGCTGCGCAACGGCGATGACCACCAGCGCGATCCAGCGGCGGTCCTGGGTGCTGTCGGCTGTGGCCGGTCCGCCGGCGATGGCCGCTGGGGTGTGGCTGGGGCGAGATGCCATGGTCGGCTCCTCTGTTGAAGTGGAGGCTTTTTCTCCGCTTCAGCATGGACCCGCATCCGGCCGGATGGCAAGTGAATCGGAGGAAGTTTCTCCGCTTCGCTGTTAGCCTGGGGCCCATGTCAGGTCGTCGCGACGCGCCCGCGCTCCGCGCCGACGCGCGTCGCAACCACGAGCAGGTTCTCGCTGCGGCTCGGGAGGTCTTCGTCGAACGCGGCCCCGGGGCGCCGCTGGAGGACGTGGCCGCGCGGGCGGGCGTGGGGATCGCGACCTTGTACCGGCGGTTCCGTGACCGGGAAGGGCTCCTCCGGGCGGTGGTGCTCCAGGCGCTGGAGGACTCGCGGGCGGCCGCCGAGTCCGCCCTCGCCGGCGCGTCGGAGGACGACAGCGACGGGTTGAGCGCGCTGGGGGAGTACATGCACGCAGTGCTGGACCTGCGGGTGTCGGCCGTCGTACCCCTGGCCCTGGATCGGCTGGACCTCGATGACGCGGAGCTGACCCCGGTCCGGGAAGCCTCGGCGGGGGCCGTGGAGCGGCTGGTGGAGTCGGCGCACGCCGACGGCAGCCTGCCGAAGCAGGTCACCTTCGCGGACCTCGGCACCCTCCTCGTGCGGCTCTCCCGCCCGCTGCCGGGGTCCGTGCCGATCGAGCTGAACGACCAGCTCGCGCACCGGCACCTCGACCTCGTGCTCGCCGGTCTGCGCAGCGATCCCAACGTGCTGGCGGACGAAGGTCTCACGCGGCAGGAGCTTCGCTCCGCCAGGTCGAGGCCCTGAACGACCTAGCGCATCCTGTGCTGTTGAGGCGGCGCTCGTTCCCGTTGAGACGGCACTGATTTCCGTTGAGACGGCACTGATTTCCGTTGAGACGGCGCGGAATCCTCCGGCTACGGTGCAGCCATGCCACCCGAGACGATGACGCCCGAAGGCCGCAGGCTGCTCGCCACCTTGGAGTCCCAGCGCGAGCACGTGCTGGGGATCCTCGACGGGCTGTCCGATGAGGAGCTGCGACGTCCGGTCCTGCCGTCGGGCTGGACCTGCCTGGGACTCCTCCAGCACCTCGCCCTGGACGTGGAGCGCTTCTGGTTCCGCGCCGTCATCGGCGGAGACTCCAGCGTGCTCGATGACGCGCCCGAGGACGCCTGGCAGGTGGGGCCCGACGTGGCGTCCGGCTCCGTCCTCTCGCTGTACCGACACGAGGTCGAGCACGCCAACGCAGTGATCACCGAGACCCCGATGGACCAGCCTCCCGCCTGGTGGCCCGGCGACCTGTTCGGCGACTGGAGGCTTGAAGACCTCCGGCAGGCGATGTGCCACGTCATCGCGGAGACCGCCTGCCACGCCGGGCACCTCGACGTCGTACGCGAGCTGATCGACGGCCGGAGATGGATGACCCTGACCTGAGCCGCCGTACTTCAAACCCTTTCCTGCCGTATGGCGACATCGAGGCTTTCTTCGATACGGCCGGGAGTGAGCGCCGTCTCAACGGGAATCAGCGCCGTCTCAACGGGAATGAGCGCCGCCTCAACGAATCAGGAGCGGAGGCGGCGGGTGATCCGCCTCGCCACCGAGAACGTCAGCCCTCCGACCGCGAGCCAGGGGCCGGCGACGACCAGCGGGTCCATCCACTCGTGCTTGAGGTCGGTGCGGCCGTTCCCGAGCCGGGACCGTACTCCGTGGTGCGTCACCTCGGCCTTGATCCCGGTCTCGGCGACCAGGTTGTCGGGGTGGGTGGTGAGGAACGACCGGAGCGTGCTCCCGAGGACGTCGACGCGGTCGCCGGCCATCAGCAGGAGCCAGTGTGCGGCGCGTGCCTCGCTGTACCGGTCGTAGGCCAGCCGCCGGATGCTGCCGGAGACCCCCCGCAGCGGTTGGGCGGTCCCGAACACCGGGGTCAGGTCCGCGTGCTCGATGGAGCGCTCGCGGTACCCGTCGTGCGGCTGCGGCTCGGGCAGCTCCCAGGTCGCGCCCTCGGGTCGGGCGTCGAGGGTCTCCCGGGGGTACGACGGACGGTCGGCGGGGTCCAGGTCTGAACCCCATCCCGGGATCCGCTCCCGGAGCTGCTCGACCGGCTCGGCGAGCGGCGGCTTCCTGCTGGTGTAGGCATCGGTCAGGGTCATGGCTCTCCTCAGGCGGCCTCAGGGACGATGAGCGGCTTGATGCAGCCGTCGAGCTTCGCGGACATGATGTGGTAGCCCTCCGCGATGTGCTCCAGAGGGATGCGGTGGGTCACGATGTCGTTGGGCTTCAGGTGACCGTTGCGGACGTGCTCGAAGAGCCGCGGCCACTGCCGCTTGACCGGGCACTGGTTCATCCGCAGCGTGAGGCCCTTGTTCATCGCGTCCCCGAACTTCACGGCGCTGAACAGCGGGCCGTAGGCACCCATCACCGAGATGGTCGCCCCCTTGCGCACCGAGTCGATCGCCCAGTTCAGGGCCACCGGCGAGCCGCCCTGCAGCTTGAACTTTGACGACGTGACGTGCTGGATCAGGTTCCCGTCGGCCTCGGCGCCCACCGCGTCGATGGCCACGTCGGCGCCGAGGTGGTCGGTGATCTTCTTCATCTCCAGGACGATGTCGGCGTGCTCGGTGAAGTTGTACGTCTCGGCGTGCGCGAACGTGCGCGCCTTCTCCAGCCGGTGCAGGAGGTGGTCGATCACGATCACCCGGCCGGCGCCCATCAGCCAGGCGGACTTCGCGGCGTAGAGGCCGACCGGTCCGGCGCCGAAGACCAGCACGACGTCGCCCTCGGAGATGTCGCCGAGCTGGGCACCGAAGTAGCCGGTGGACAGGGCATCGGTCAGGAGTACGGCGTCCTCGTCCTCCATCCAGTCGGGGATGAGGCTCGGCCCTACGTCGGCGAACGGCACCCGGACGTACTCCGACTGCCCGCCGTCATACCCTCCGCAGGTGTGCGAGTAGCCGTAGATGCCCCCGACCGCGGTCGCGTTCGGGTTGACGTTGTGGCAGTTCGAGTACAGACCCCGTGCGCAGAAGAAGCACGATCCGCAGAACACGTTGAACGGCACCATCACCCGGTCGCCGACGTTCAGCCGCTGCACGGAGGGCCCGACCTCGTCGACGACGCCGATGAACTCGTGACCGAACGTGTGGCCGACCCGGGTGTCCGGCATCATCCCGTGGTACAGGTGGAGGTCGGAGCCGCAGATCGCCGCGAGCGTGACCCGGACGATCGCATCGTTCGGGTGCTCGACCCGCGGCCGCTCCTTCTCCTCCACACGGACCCGGTAGGGACCGCGGTAGACCATTGCCCTCATCGAGGAACCTCCTTCTGCGGCACGCGCCGTGGGACCCCCGGTCTTCCACACCCGGCCGGCAGGATCGACCTGCGTACCCCTGGCCCGACCGTGCAAACCCCCTGCCTCGGGGGATCCGCCGCGCGGGTCGGGACGCGGCTCGTTTACCGGTTGCCGGCGCGGGTACCAGGAATCCCCGACGGTGAGGAGACCGCTGTGTTGACCCCTGCCGCCCGCGGGCCGATCAGCGATCTGCTCCGGTCCTGGCTGCTCCGCGACCAGGAGCCGGACCTGGCGGCGGCACACCTGCTGTGCGCCGAGCCCTGTCTCGACCCGATCGAGGACGAGGACCGGCAGCTGGCCCTGTGGATGCTCTACGAGCTGCACTACGGCGGCTTCCGCGACGTCGACGACTCCTGGGAGTGGTCGCCGGCCTGCATCGAGCTGCGCGGCCTGCTGGAGGCGCCGTTCGAAGCGGCCCTCCTCGAGCTCGCCCGGCCGGTGACGCAGAGCTTCCTCGCGCACCCGAAGGGGCTCGTCGAGGGCTTCTTCGACGTCGTGGCAGCCACGGACGGGCCGACGGTGACGGCCTTCCTGCAGCACACCGCCACCCGCGATCAGATGCTCGAGTTCCTGGTGCACCGCACCGTCTACCAGCTCAAGGAGGCGGACCCGCACGCCTTCGCGGTCCCGCGGCTGACCGGGACGCCCAAGGCACGGCTGCTGGAGATCCTCTTCGACGAGTACGGCGGCGGGCGACCGGACCGGCTCCACGCGACGATGTTCGCCCAGACCCTCGTCGCCTGCGGGCTCGATCCCCGCTACGGCGCCTACCTCGACCGGGTCCCCGCCGTGGTCCTCGCGGTCAACAACGCGATGAGCCTGTTCGGCCTGCACCGGCGGCTGCGCGGCGCCGCGATGGGACATCTCGCCGCCTTCGAGGCCACCAGCTCCATCCCCGCCCGGAGGATCTCCCGCGGGCTGCGCAGGCTCGGCTTCCCCGAGGTCGCCGCCGACTACTTCGACGAGCACGTCGAGGCCGACGCCGTGCACGAGCAGCTGGCCGTGCGAGGTATCGCCGGATCACTGCTCCGGCAGGACCCCCACCTCGCGGCCGACGTGGCGTTCGGCGCCGCAGCCTCCCTGTGCCTCGACGGGCTGGCGGGGTCGTACCTCCTCGAGCGCTGGCAACGCGGCGAGTCCGGGCTCCGCACCGCGTCGCCGGTGCCGACCCTCCGGGCCTGATGCCAGCGTCGGTGCCGGGAGTCACCTACGTGCTCCCGATCAAGGTCGGGGCACCGGCCGGCGAGGAGCTGACCGACTACCTGCGGCGGGTTGCGACCTGGTGCCCGGTCGTGGTCGTCGACGGGTCCGCTGACGACGTCTTCGCGGCCCACGACGAGGCCTGGCGCGGGTTCCTGAGCCATCGCCGGGTGACCAGCCGGACCGTCAACGGCAAGGTCGCGGGCACGGTCGACGGCGTCGCGGCCGCAACGACCCCGCTCGTGGTGCTCGCCGACGACGACGTCCGGTACGACGAGGCGGCCCTGACCGAGGTGGTGGCCCTTCTGCAGGACCACGACGCGGTGGTGCCGCAGAACTACTTCGACCCGTTGCCCTGGCACGCCCGGTGGGACTCCGGCCGCAGCCTGCTCAACCGGGCCCTCGGGCACGACTACGCCGGGACGGCCGGCGTCCGCCGCGACGCCCTGCTCGGCAGCCGCGGCTACTGCGGCGCGGTGCTCTTCGAGAACCTCGAGATGCTGCGGACGCTGGCCGCCCGCGGTGGGCGCATCCGGCACGCCAAGGACGTCTTCGTGGCGCGTAGGCCGCCTACCTTCCGGCACTTCCTGGGACAGCGGGTCCGGCAGGCCTTCGACAGCGAGGCGCAGCGCCCCCGCCAGGCCCTCGAGCTCGCCGGGCTGCCCCTGCTCGCCGCGGCGACCGTGGCCGGGCCGCGCTGGCTGCTCGGCGCCGCGGCGGTCACCGTCGGGGTGGCGGAGGCCGGGCGGCGAGCCGCCGGAGGACGGCGGGTCTTCGCCCCGGACCTGGCGCTGTGGTCCCCCTGCTGGGCGGTGGAGCGCAGTGTGTGCGCCTGGCTCGCGGTGGCCTCCAAGGCCCGCGGGGGCGTCCTCTACGCCGGGCGCCGGCTCGGGACCTCCGCGCACCCGGTCGGCCGGCTGCGCGCAGCCGGCTGTCCCGAGCGCACCTGCCGCTGCGACACCGTCCTGCGGCCCGCCCAGACGCCGGAAGAGACACCGGCCGAGACACAGCCAGAGACACCGGGGGGGACACCGGCAGCGACGCCGGGGACGACCTTCGATCGCCCCGTCAGGCTCGGCGGTTCTCGAGCTGTGCCTGCCACCTCAGCCAGGGGGGGCTGACCCGCCAGTTGACCCGCAGTGTGTTCACGGCACGCCGGAACCGGCGCACCAGCTGCTCGCGGCCCCGCACCGAGCGACCCGAGACACCCACCACCAGCCGCCCGTCGTAGCGGACCCGGTGGTGCGGGGCCAGCGCGAACGCCAGGTCGATGTCGTCGTGCAGCTCCGGGTCGTCCCGGTGCACCCGCTCCCGGATCTCCTGCCACGTGGTACGACGCAGGGCCATGTTCGACCCCCACACCGGGGTCCGGCCCATCGCCGCATGGACGAGCAGGTAGTAGCTGCCGAGGTACGCCGCCCGGGCGAGGACGGCGACCCACCGCGGGACGTCGTAGAAGCGCCCGGTCCCGGTCACCGCATCGACCCGGGGGTCGGCCGCCATCGTCCGCACGATCCGCTCCAGCCAGTCGACCGGGGGGACCGAGTCGGCGTCGCAGCGCGCGATGACATCGGCGCGTGCCGCGTCGTAGCCCGTCGCCGCCGCCGCCGGGATCCCGGGCGCCGGTTCGGGCACGACCCGGGCGCCGTGCTCCCTGGCCACCGCGGCGCTGGTGTCCCGGGAGCCGTTGTCGACGACCACGACCTCCAGCGGGGCCACCGTCTGCTGCTCCAGCAGCCCCAGGCAGCGCTCGAGGGCGACCGCGTCGTCCTTGACGGGCACCACGACCGAGACGGTGGGCGTACGGCGGACGACGGGGTCGTCCGGCCCAGCAGGTCCGGCACGGTGGCCGTTGCGGACCGCCAGCAGGAGCACGACACCGGCGGCCAGTGCGCCGACGGCGTCGGAGACCAGGTCCCCGATCGTGTCGCCGTACCCGACCTGGATGCGGTGGTCGAGGTAGGTGTGCCCGTACCACTCGCCGACCTCCCACAGCACCCCGAGGGCCGTGCCGAGCGCAGCGGTGGTGAGGACCACGCCGAGCCCCGCCCGGCGCAGCGTCGACGTCCCGGGAGCCGGCAGGACCTCGCACGCGGCGAGGATCCGGTAGGCGAGGGCGGCGACCAGGCCACCGGCCACCATGTGCACGACCACGTCGAGCCAGGAGTAGGTGACGTACAGGTCGAGCACCGCAGCCCAGGCGGCGAAGAGCACCACCGCCCCCGTGACCAGGTCCACCAGCGGACGGGCGGCCGTGATCCGGGGGAGGACCAGCCCGAGGAGGACGAGGGAGAACAGCGCCGCGTCGACCCACTCCCCGGCCGCCATCGCCCAGACCAGGCTGGCCAGACCCCCGATCCGGACCGCGTCCGCGCACGCCCGGACCGCGCTACCGACGCCCCCACGGGACAGAGCCTGGATCACCATCCCAGGCTGACCCAGATCAGCAGCTGGGTGAGCAGGAACCCGGTGACGTAGTTGAGCACCAGGAACCGGCGCCAGCCGTCGTGCGCGGACTCGCAGTCCTCCACGGAGACCGAACGGTACGGCCAGATGTTCACCAGGTAGGGGACGACCAGGACCGCGGCCAGCCGCGCGGGCCAGCCGGTGCCGATGAGCAGCAGCAGCCCCGCAGCGGCGTAGCAGCCCAGGGCGAGCCGGACGGTGGCTGCCGGACCGGCCCAGGTGGCGACTGAGGCGATCCCGCCGTCCTT
>JAWWPF010000015.1:0-3911 GCA_033850795.1 Nocardioidaceae bacterium
AGACATGCTGGTCGGCCTCGCGGCAGAGGTCGCATGGCAGGGGTGGGCAAGCGGACAGCAAGCGGTGGGACCCGTGGGTCTCGAACCCACAACCCGCGGATTAAAAGTCCGCTGCTCTGCCAATTGAGCTAGAGGCCCGTGACCTAAGGGATTAGATCCGGACAATCCTAAGAAAACCCTAGGGGAAACACGCCCGTAGGTCCGCAGGGTCCATCTTGCCAGAGCATGCTGCCTTTGGTCCGTTCTGCTTCTCGCGCAGGCCGGTGACTCATGAGCTCCCAAGAATCAGCATCATCTGCGCTTCGCGCTCGAGGTCGATGTACGGCTCCCCGCTCACGTCGACTGCGACGCGGTGCATCGTTCCGCCGGTGAAGCTCCACGGCCTGGTGCCTGGGTAGTCGGAGCTAACGGCCTACGCTGAGGCCCTCGCCGGTAATCGAGAACTTGCCAGGCTGTGTCTTGATGCGGCCCTCTCACACCTTCTTGTCGCCGTGGTACAGCGTGAGGATGCCGGTCGGCACATGTGGAGGGTCTTCGCCGTCCTTGTCGAACGATGCGGAAAGGATCAGGTTCTCGCCCGTCGGGAGGTCCTCGGTGGAGTCGATCTTCTGCTCGGCCAGTCCGACGAAGTTGTAGACGTAGTGCAGCCGGTGATCCCTCACTTACTGGGCATGGCGACCGAAGCGTGGTCCCTGCGCGAAGAGCACGCCGTCTGCGTCGCCGTTCGCTAGGTCGATGAGCGCGCCGATCACGAAAGATCGACGGCGGATGTTGACCGACTGGGACTCCGGGATCTCGGCCGTGTCCGGATAGTAGACGTAACGGTCTCGCGCGCGAGACAGCACCGGACGCGGACTCGTGAGGATCTCGAAGGCCGAGCGGTCGTCGAGCGGGAAGGCAACGTTCGCACCTGCCTCGGCGAACCAGAGGTTGACGAGCTCGCGCACCCTCTCGGGGTGCTCGTCGACCAGGTCGTGCAACTCCGCCCTGACCACGTCGGTGTGCTAGAGCTCCCACTCGTCGTCGTTGAAGTGGCCCCATCCGATGATGGTCGGGTGGGTCGTGATGGCCTTCCAGCCGTCGTGCCAGATCCCGCGCGACCCCCCATGGAGTACCAGATGTCCTCGATGCCCCCGCGAATCCCGTTCAGCCGTCGTCGGCGTTCGCTGCGGTGTTCAAGGTGACGGGGATGACGTACGGCCACAGCGTCCGCGCACTCACCACTGAGCTGACCCAGCTCCAGGGCATCACGTCCGGGTACGTCGAGCTGTCCACCGGTGCAGTCGCCGTGGCCAGCCTCCGGCCGATCGACCACGCCGCGGTGGCCGCCGCCATCTGCGAGGCCGGCTACCAGATCACGTGCGCACCCTGACCGCCCGTGACCCTCGATCCCATCCCCGGAGACTCGAGGGGTCACGGGACACCCCCGCGCACCGGGCCAACGGTCCGCACGATTGCTCATTGCCCTGGCTGCGGGAGACGATGAAGATCGCCTCGCGGATGGGAACGGCAGTGACCGACGTGCAATACCGGCTACTCGGCCCGATGGAGGTCTGCGTCGAGGGCGACCCCGTGAAGCTGCCGGGGATCGCCGAACGCGCCTTACTCGCCATGCTTCTGCTCAGCCCCGGTCGCACCATTCCAGCCACCATGCTCATCGACCGGTTGTGGTCGAACTCGTCGCTCCCGGTCGACCCGATGAACGCGCTGCAGATCCGGGTCTCCAAGCTGCGGCGGGCTCTTAAGGCCATGGGCGTCGGCGACGTCGTCGCCCGCGAAGGGGTCGGGTACCGCGCCACCGTCGATGCCTCGACCGTCGACGCGCTCGACTTCAGTGACCGGATCCGGACCGTGCGCGCGGCCGCGGCGAACGCAGCTGACAACGGTGGCAGCCGCCCGGCACACGTGCGGGCCTATGACGACGCGCTGGCGCTGTGGCGTGGTGACCCGCTCAGCGACTTCGCGACCGAACAGTGGGCCACCGCAGAAGCCGCCGGTCTCACCGAGCTCCGGTTGGCTGCGATGACCGAACGCGCCCAGGTCGCCCTAGCGCTCGGTCGTCATGTGGAAGTAGCCGCCGACCTCGAACCAGTCGTCGCCCGCGAACCCACGTTGGAGTCGCTCGCCGGGCTGTTGATGCTGGCGTTGTACCGCAGTGGCCGGCAAGCCGACGCCCTCGATGTGTACACCCGCACCCGCGACGTCCTCGATGAGTCCCTCGGACTCGAACCGTCGGTGTCGCTGCGTTCGCTGCACGAGCGGGTGCTGCGCCAAGACGCCACCCTCGGCGCCCAGCAGGACTTGGTCCCCGTTGGCGTGGCTGTCCCCGCCGCGCCAGCCGCAGCACCGACCGCTTCGGCTCCTGTGTCGGTCACGATGTCGGCGCACCGGTCCTCCAGCGAGGAGGACCGGACGGCGCGGACCAACCTGCCGACCGTCCTTCGCCCGCTGATCGGCCGCGATGCCCAGCTCGACGCGATCGCCGAGCTTCTCCGCGGCGTACGGCTGCTGTCCCTGGTCGGTCCCGGCGGCGCCGGGAAGACGGCCCTGGCGCTCGCCACCGTCGTTGGTACATCCGCCAACTATCCCGACGGCGCGTTCGGGGTGCGGCTGGCGTCGGTCAACACCCCCGACCAGGTGCCACTCGCGGTCGCCGACGCGCTGGGCATGCCGATGGACGGCGCTGCCGCGACCCGCGACCTGCGCGACCGGCTCATCTCGTTCCTTGCCCGGCGTCGGCTGCTGCTGATGGTGGACAACTGCGAGCACGTCATCGACGCCGCCGCCGCCCTCATCGAGAGCATCCTGAGCCGCTGCCCCGGCGTCACGGTCATCGCCACCAGCCGCGAAGCGCTCGCCATCCCCGACGAGGTGCAGGTCACCGTCGGCCCGTTGGAGACCCCTCCGGAGGACACCCCGCCCGGGGAGGTGCTCGCCTACCCGGCGGCGCAGCTGTTCGCCGAACGTGCCCGCGCCGTGCGGCCCGGACTGCTGTTCGGTGCCGAGGACCTCACCGCGATCGGTGCCATCGCCCGATCCCTCGACGGGATCCCGCTCGCCCTCGAGCTCGCCGCCGCCCGCGTGTCCACCCTGTCGCCGGTCGAGGTGTCCGCACGGCTCGCGGACCGGTTCAGCCTGTTGACCTCCGGCGCCCGCACGGCCGAACAGCGGCAGCAGACGCTGCGTGCCACCGTCGACTGGAGCTACCAGCTGCTGTCGCCGACCGAGCAACGGGTCTTCGACCGGCTCTCGGTCTTTCAGGGCGGGTGGTCGTTGATGTCGGCGGAGGATGTGGTTGCCGACGAGAGCGCACCCCCCGGTGAGGTCCTCGACACGGTCGGGCGGCTCGTCGAACAGTCGATGGTCGTCGTGGAACCCGGCCCGACCAGCCGGTATCGGATGCTGGAGACGCTGCGCCAGTACGCCGCCGAACGGCTCCGGGCCTCCGGGCAGGCGGCCGTGGTGGCCAGCCGTCACGCCGCCTACTTCCGAAGCGTCGTCGAGCACGCCGAGGTGGCGTTGCGTGGGCACGAGCAGCGGCAGATGCTGCGGCAGCTGCACGAGGAGCAACCCAACATCCGCGCTGCCCTGGCCTTTCTCAGCGGCCCCGGCGGCAACCGAGACGCCGCTTTGATGATGGCCGGTTCCCTCGGCATGTTCTGGCACCTCGGCCGTCACCTCGTAGGCCGCCAGGTGCTGTCGAGACTGGTTGCCGGGCCCGAGGGGTCTCCGGCGGCGCGGGCGCTGGCGTTGCAGGCCGTCTCTCTCGTGGAACGCCCGCGCGGCTGCCTGGTCCACCCCAGCCCCCGGTGCGCAGAAACCGCGGCCGAGAGCCTGGCCCTGTTCGACGAGCTCGGCGACGCCTGGCACGCCGCCCTGTCCCGCGTCCTCCTCGCCGTCGAAGGGGTCAC
>JAWWPF010000024.1:0-8672 GCA_033850795.1 Nocardioidaceae bacterium
GAGGCGACGGGGAGGTGAAGCACCACCTCCTCCGCCGTCACCGTGGGCTCGATCGCGGCGGCCATCAAGGCGTCGGTGTGCTCGGACAGGCCGGACGAGGGCAGCTGGTCGTTCAGCAGGCTCATCGCCTCGCTAGCCGCGGCGTGCTTGGTGAGGATGTCCTCGTCGTCATCCAGCACGTGCAGTAAGAACTCGCGGAGCAACGTCGCGGCATGCTCCTGCCACGCCACGTGCATCAGCAAGGGAACTCGGCGCAGCGTCACCTCATAGGGGCTGTTCGGCTCGCCGACCGGGTTCCCTCTAAGAACGGTGGCATCGTCTGGGGCGCCGACGGGCCCGGCTCCGGGGTTGCCGATCTCAAACCAAACAACCTTGCCATTCGTCCGCGGAGCAGTGCCCCATCGGTCGGTCAGGTCGTCCAGCAACTGCAAACCGCGCCCGGTCCCGGCGGTCTCGGCGTAATGACGGCGCACCGGCATCTGTGATCCGCCATCCTCGACCTCGACCCTCACAGCTTCTCCTGTGCACCAGGCCTGGAGGCCGACCGCGGTACCGACATGAACGAAGGCGTTCGTCACGACTTCGGACAGGACGAGCGTCGCCGGCTCCACCAAGTGCTCGGCGCCGCCGCGCGAGAGCGCCTCCCGCAGGACCCTGCGGGCCCGGCCAACGTTACGAGGGTCGGCGTCGAGCGCAACAGAGACCGCGACGTCGCCGCTCAACGCTCACACACCTCCGTTCCTAGTCACCCCATTGAACACCCACCGGGCGACCTCCGTCTCGGGTAAGCGTAGCCACCCTGGTGGTCAAGCCGGAGCACGATGGACGCGATTACCTCCCCCGGCATCGGCGCGGCCAGTGTCCGCCGTTCTTCGCCAGTCGCGACCTGAACGACCAGCGTGTTCCACAGCCGCTCCCGGCACACCCCCAAGACGACTGCCCGGCGCGGAACGCGTCGGCATGTCGCCACGCGCCCCGCTCGTGAGCCGCTACCAAGGCACGCTGAGGCGACGACCAGCTGAAGCACCTCGTCAAGGTCGGGCTGCTGCTCCGGGATGCTGGTCACAGCGAGGCCCGACCAGGATGTCGCCCCGCGCCTCGGGCTGTTGGCGGCTGTGTGGGCGACCGCCGGACGGAGCTCATCGCGATGGCCGACCGCGTCCTTGTGCCCGCGTCGTCTCCTGGCGCGCCGCAGCGGATGCTCCCAATCAGCAGCGTTGCGGGAGGGGGCAACGAGGGAAGAAGCACGGCGGCTGGAGGAACTGTTCAAGCTGAACCCGAGCGTGACCTCTGGGTCAACGTCAAAGAGGTCAGGTGGATCGGCCTTCCGCCACCTTTCGCCACGTTTCGCAGTTCTTCGCGCGACGACCTCATCAGCATTCATCTCGCGGCAGTGTCAGCAGACGTCATGCTGACACCACACGCAAGAGCCGGGTCCGTGGTGACCCACGAACCCGGCTCTGACCTGCACTTTCATGTGTAGCGGGGGCAGGATTTGAACCTGCGACCTCTGGGTTATGAGCCCAGCGAGCTACCGAGCTGCTCCACCCCGCGTCGGTGAACCCAACACTACGTCAGCATCATCGATGACCCAAATTCGCTAGCCGTGGCGCCGGTCACGGCACCTCGGCCGCCGCGGAAGCGGACGGGGAGGCCGGCGCGGAGGCCGAGGGCGACGCTGAGGCCGACGGGGACGGCGAGGCGGAGGACGAGGGCTTCGACTTCGCGCTGGACTTGTCCGCGGACTTCAGGGCCCGTTCGACCAGAGCGCGGGCCTGGGCCTGCGCGGTGGCATACCCCTGCAGGTCGCCGGTCTGCAGCGACCGCTGCGCCTGGGCGAACTTCGTGGTGGCCTGCCGCAGCAGGGTCCGCACGTCGGTGGGCACCGGCGCCCCGGTGCTCCCTGAACCGCCCGAGGAGGAGCCTCCGGACGCGCCCGCAGGCTGCGATCCTCCGGTCGGCACGCCGGTCACGTCGTCGATCGCGGCCTGGAGGGTCGCGCCGATGCCGACCTGCTCCCCGAACGAGACCAGCACGAACCGCAGCACGGGATAGCGGCCCTCACCGGTCTTGCGCAGGGTGTACAGCGGCTGCACGTAGAGCAGCCCGTTCCCGACCGGCAGGGTCAGCAGGTTGCCGAACACCGCCTTGGAGTTCGTCCGGGTGAACGCCAGCAGGCTGTCCTGGATGTTGCTGTCCGCGCCGAACAGGTTGGCGATCTGCGAGGGACCCGGGACCTGGGTGTTGCTGGGCAACCTCAGGATCCGGATCGTGCCGTAGTCCTTGCGTGCCGCGTCCGCGTCCACCGAGATGAAGGACGCCAGGTTCTGCCGCTTCTGGGGCAGGAAGACGCTCGTCAGGGAGAAGACGGGATCGGGGTCGCCGGGGGTCTTGACCGAGAGCCGGTACGGCGCCTGCTTGTTGGCCCTGTTCTCCGGGTCCTCGGGGACCTTCCACTGGTCGGTGCCGTTGTAGAACGTCCGCGGGTTGGTGACGTGGTAGGCCGCGAGCATGTTGCGCTGCACCTTGAACAGGTCCTCGGGGTAGCGCATGTGCTGCAGCAGGTCCGACGGGATCGCCGCCTTGGGCTTCACCAGGCCGGGGAACGCGGCCTCCCAGGCGCGCAGGATCGGGTCCGGCTTCGTCCCCCCGTCGTTCCACTCGTAGAGCTTCACGGTGCCGTCGTACGCGTCGACCACGGCCTTGACCGAGTTCCGCATGTAGTTGATCTCGTCGGTCGGCAGCGTGGCGTACGTCGTGTTGGGGCTCAGTGCGTCCGAGGTCATGGACCGCAGCGAGTCCTTCTCGCTGTTCGGGTAGTGGTCCGTCGTGGTGTAGCCGTCCAGGATCCACTTCACCCGGCCCCCCACCACGGCGGGGTAGGCGTCGCCGTCGACCGTCAGCCAGGGAGCGACCTTCTGCACGCGGGTGCGAGGCGCGCGGTCGTAGAGGATGTGCGAGTTCTGGTTGACCCGGCTGGACAGCACGATGTTGGGCTCGCTGAACTTCACGGCGTAGAGCAGCTTGTTGAACAGCCCGCCGACCGGCACTCCGGTGGAGCCGGCGTACGTGTTGGTCTTCGCGCTGTCGCCCTGGGCGTCGGGCAAGTCCAGCTCGACGGGCTTCCCGCCGGGCGCCTTGCCGACGATCGAGTAGTCCGGGCTGTCCTCGCCGTAGTAGATCCGCGGCTGGTAGCCGCTCGGCTTGAACAGGTTCGTCAGGTCTCCGACGGGCGGGAGGTCCCGCTCCGCCCACACCGGCTTGCCCTCGTTGTTGGTGACCGGCCGGTTGTCGCGGTCGGCCTGGTTGCCGTAGGCGGCGACCACGCCGTACCCGTGCGTGTAGACGGTGTGCTCGTTGGCCCAGTTGCGCTGCCCCTCGGGCAGTCCCCGCTGATCCATCTCGCGCACGGCGATCACCATGTCGCGGGTGCGGCCGTTGACGCGGTAGCGGTCCACGTCCAGGACGCGCGGCACGCTGTAGTAGCCGCGCACCTGCTGGAGCTGCTGGAAGGCGTCGGAGACGAGCGCCGGGTCGAGCAGCCGCACCCCGGACAGGGACGGCGAGTCGGCCTTCACGTCGGCGGCGCGCAGCGAGTTGATCGCGTTGTAGTCGGTGACCTGGGTGCCGGAGATCCCGTACGCCGCCCGGGTGGCCTCGATGTTCTTGGCGATGTAGGGCCCCTCCTTGTCCGGCTCGGAGGGCTTGACCTGGAACTGCTGGACGATCCCGGGCCAGATCACCCCGAGCAGGATCGAGGAGAGCACGAGCAGCACGAGGCCCACGGAGGGCAGCATCCACGTCCGGCGCAGCACGTTCGCGAAGAACAGCACGGCACAGATGACGGCGATGAACGTGAGGATCGTCTTGGCCGGCAGCACCGCCTGCTTGTCGGTGAACCCCACCCCCGTGAACAGCCCCCCGGACTCGGTGAGGTTGTAGCGGTCCAGCCAGAAGTCGACGCCCTTGAAGAGCACGAACAGGCCGGCCAGCACCGAGATCTGCACCTGCGCTGCGCCGGAGAGCCGGTCCTGCTTGGCCTGCAGCCGGATCCCGCCGAACAGGTAGTGGACCACCGCGGCGGCTATCAGGCTCAGCACGGTCAGGGCCATCCCGAAGTTGACCAGGTAGTGCAGCCACGGGAGGTCGAAGATGTAGAACCCGACGTCCTTGTGGAAGTAGGCGTCCTTGGTGCCGAACGACTGACCGTGCCGCCAGAGCAGGAACTGGCGCCACTGCCCCGACCCGGAGCCGCCGGCGAACAGGCCGAGGATCACCGCGACGCCGATCAGCACCCAGCGCCGCAGCGGGTCCACGACCTCGCGGTAGCGGTCCAGGTTGACCTGCTCGGCGGAGGCCGGCCGGAACAACGGCCGGAACCGGTAGGCCAGCACGACGTTGACGCCGACCCCCAGCGCCATCAGCAGACCGAACACCAGGAACAGCAGCACGCGGGTGCCGAGCACCTTGTTGAAGACCTCGGAGTAGCCGAGGCTCTTGAACCACAGCCGGTCGGTCCACACCCCGGTGAACACCGAGACGAAGAAGAACGCCAGGATCAGGACGATGATCGTGCCGACCAGCGCCCGGGAGCGCTGCTGCGACCCGGTGGTCGCCGAGCGGCGCGCGGGCTCGGGGGTCTCGTCGTCGAAGATGCCGCTCACAGTGTCCTAACCGGTCCGTCAGTTCTCGAGAGTGCTGCGCACCAACTGTAGGAGCGCAGGCACCAGGTCGGGGGACTCCACCACCGACAGCGCGTCGTCGTGGCTCCGCATCCGCAGCGCACAGTACGTCGACCCGGCCCGCGTCGCGGCGGCCACGATCCGTACCTCCTCGCGGTCCGGGTGCTCGGCGGCGTACCTCTCGGCGTCCCCAGGATCACCCGGCAGCGCCTCGTCCGCGGTCGGTGGAAGGACGAGCCGCTCGACGACGGCCGCGCAGCCGAACACCTCGGCGGGCCACATGATCTGCTCCAGCACCGTCTCGAGCGCCGTGTCCGCCGGGACGTCGTCCTGCTCGACGGGCGTCAGCGAGCCCGCCGCGCCGGCGCCGTCGAGACCCATCGCGGCCGCGAGCGCGGGCTCGCGGGAGAGCAGGTCCGAGGTCGGCACGAGAGCGTAGAGCCGGGCCGGCTGGTCCCAGCCGGCCTCCGCGGCGTGCGCCTCGATCTCTCGGACGGTCTCTTGCAGCACCGCGTCGACCTCCGCCGCGCCCTGCTCCTCGACGGGTTCGGGGGCCCGATCCGGGGACGCGCTCATCCGCAGGCCGGAAGCTTGGCGTCCTTGTTCCGGGCGTAGGCGCGCAGGGACTGGACGGCGCTGTGCATGGTCGGGGCCTTCACGAGCCTGATCTGGTCCTTCCTCACGTCGGCGTGCAGCGCCGACTGGCAGTTGGCGGGAGGCACGAAGAAGATCTTCGCGCCGGCGTCCAAGGCGCCGACGATCTTCTGCTGAATTCCTCCTATGGATCCAACGCGCCCGTGCTCGTCGATGGTTCCCGTCCCGGCCACGTCGGTCCCCGAGGTCAGCGACCCCGGCGTGAGGGTGTCGTAGACGCCGAGGGAGAACATCAGTCCCGCGCTGGGCCCGCCGATGTCCTGCGCGAGCCGCACGGACACGTCGAAGGGGAAGTCGTAGCCGGTCCCGATCTGCACCCCGACCACGGCCCGCTTGGGGTCGGCGGAGGAGGCCTGAGGAGTGATCCGCAGCCGCTTGGTGGACGAGCCTCGGCGTACGACGAACGTGGCCGGCTTGCCGACGCCGCTCCGCTGGACCAGCGCCGAGACCTTGTTCGGGTCGCGGACCCGGATCCCGTTGATCGACTGGATCCGGTCCCGGACCTGGAGCTTCCCGTCCGCGGGGGACCCCTTGGTGACCGCGACGATCTCGGTCTGCAGCGGCAGGTGGTAGCCGAGCTCGGTCAGCGCGGCGGCGATCGCGGTGTCCTGCGACCTGACCATCTCCACCGTGCTCTCCTGCTGGACGGACTGGGCGGACTGGTCCGGCGGGTAGATGACGTCCCGGGGGTAGACCGCACGGGTCCGGTCCAGCCAGGCCCGGAGCGTCTCGGCGAGCCCGATCCGGTGCGTCGGGTTGGTGACCGACACGGTCACCAGCCGCAGGTCCCCCCGGGTCGGGTAGGTGCGGTGGCCCCGGACGTCGATGATGGGCCGGTTCCCGCTCTGGCCGAGGACGTCGACCGTCGGGCCCGGGCTCATCGTGACGTAGGGCACCGGGAGCAGCACCGCCGCGCCGCCGAGCACCAGCAGCAGGCAGGCCACGACGACGGTGGCCAGGGTGCGGCGGCTCATGGCCTCACTGTCTCACCCAGCGACAACTAAGCGGAGCGACGAACGTTCTCCGGGTTGCTGATCCGGCGCGAGGGGCGCACCGCGATCCCGGTGCTGCGGTCCCGGACCACCGGCGGCCGCGGCCGCGCCGCTGCCGGGTGCTCCTTGGTGATCGCCTTGGCGAACCGCTCGTAGGCGGCCTCGGACCGGTCGCTCTCCTCCCGTCGGGGCCGGCCCGCCCAGGCGGCCCAGGCCATCATCACGACCAGGACCACGCCCGAGGGCACCAACCACGCGAGGATCTCCACGGGTCCAGAGTAGGAACGGATCGCCCCCGACGGCGTACGGCGCGCCCGAACCCTGCAGGTCAGGGGGTGCCGACCCACTCGTCGCTGCCGTCGGTGAAGACCTGGTGCTTCCAGATCGGGACGGTCGCCTTGAGCTCGTCGATCAGTGCCCGGGAGGCGTCGAAGGCCTCACCGCGGTGCGCGGCCGCAGTCGCCACCACGACGGCCGCGTCTCCGATCGCCAGCCGCCCCACCCGGTGCACTGCGGCAACCGCCACGACGTCATACCGCTCGGCGACCGACTGCGCGACCTCCCGCAGCCGCTGCAGCGCGGTGGGGTGCGCGGAGTACTCGAGCCCGCTCACCCCTCTGGCCCGGTCGTGGTCGCGGACGGTCCCGACGAACAGGTCGATCCCGCCGGCCGCCGGGTCCGCGACCGCGTCGAGCACCTCGCTGACCTGCAGGGACGTGTCGCGGAGGTCCACGAGGCGTATGACGGGTGCGGCTGCGCTCACACGGGGAGCGTAGTGGAGCCGAGCCGCTTCCCGACGGCGAGTAGTTTGGACCCCATGACGAACGAGCCGGGCGGGCCTTCCGACGAGGGCAGCGGCGAGGAGCAGCCGAACCCCTTCAAGGGCACGCCGTTCGAGCAGATCTTCAACACCTTCGGCGGGGCCCTCGGCGGGCTGGGGGGCGTCGGCGGGCCCGGTGGTGCCGCGGGTCCCGGCGGTCCCGCCGGGATGCCGGACCTGTCCGCGCTGATGAGCCAGATGCAGGCCATGCTGGCGCCCCACGAGGGTTCGGTGAACTGGAACCTCGCCAAGGACGTGGCCCGCCGCACCGTGGCGCAGTCCCCGGACCCCTCCCCCACCGACCGGCAGCGGGGCGAGGTGGCCGACGCGCTCCGGCTCGCGGACCACTGGCTCGACTCCGCCACCGACTTCCCCTCCGGGGTGCGCACCGCGACCGCGTGGAGCCGCGCCGAGTGGGTCGAGGAGACCATCGGGGTCTGGCGCCGGCTCGTCGAGCCGGTCGCGGAGCACGTCGTGTCCGCGATGGGCAACGCGTTGCCCGAGGAGGCCCGCGCGATGGCCGGTCCGCTGATCGGCATCCTCGGCCAGGCCGGTGGCGCGATGTTCGGGAGCCAGGTCGGCCAGGCGCTCGGCGGCCTCGCCGGCGAGGTGCTCAGCGCCTCCGACATCGGCCTCCCGCTGGGCCCCGACGGCACCGCGGCCCTGGTCCCCGCCAACGTCCGCACCTTCGCCGACGGCCTCGACGTGTCCGCGGAGGACGTGCTGCTCTACCTGGCCCTGCGCGAGGCCGCCCACCAGCGGCTGTTCGCACACGTCCCCTGGCTGCGGGCGCACCTGGTCGCGGCCGTCGAGGACTACGGCCGCGGCACCACCATCGACGTCTCCAAGATCGAGTCCTCGATCCAGAGCATCGACCCCAGCAACCCCGAGGCGATCCAGCAGGCCCTCGAGGGCGGCCTGTTCGAGCCGGAGAAGACACCCGCCCAGCAGGCCGCGTTGATCCGGCTCGAGACCGCGCTCGCGCTGGTCGAGGGCTGGGTCGACCAGGTGGTCGGGGCCGCCTCCCAGCCGCTGCCGCAGGCCGTCGCCCTGCGCGAGACGGTGCGCCGGCGGCGGGCGACGGGCGGTCCCGCGGAGCAGACCTTCGCGACCCTGGTCGGGCTGCAGCTGCGGCCGCGCCGGCTGCGCGAAGCGGCTCAGCTGTGGGCCGCCGTCACCGCGGCCCGCGGCATCGAGGGACGCGACGCCCTGTGGGGCCACCCGGACCTGCTGCCGGGAGCCGCCGACCTGGACGACCCGGCCGGCTGGGGGTCGCCGGCTCCCGGTTCCGGGGACGCGGGCGACGGGACCGACGGCACCGACTGGGACGCGGGGCTGCGCGCCCTCGACAAGGACCTCGACGGCCGGCTCGACGACGACGCCGGCTCCGGGCTGGGCCCCGACGGCGACGGTCCCCCGGACGGCGACGGCCCCCCGGACGGCCCCGCCCCCGACTGACGCCCGCGCGGCTCGCCGAAGGCCCGACATCGCGCCCCTCCCCGCCGCGAGTCGGGCGTGCGGGTG
>JAWWPF010000025.1:0-3537 GCA_033850795.1 Nocardioidaceae bacterium
CTGGGACGGAATGCAGGAGCGGGTCGCCCGCCTCGCCGCCCGTGGCATCCGGGTGCCGTGGCCGCTTCGGCTGCCATCGCAGGTGGCCGCCCACGACGTGCTCCGACGCCGCCGCGGCGGCATGGACGGCGACCCGGATCGCTGCGGGAACGGCGGTGCCGATGCCGCACCCGCCGGAAGCGATGCCCGACGGCCGCCCGGCTGCGATCTGGCGCTGAACGACGAAGGGCCGGAACCTCTCGGCCCGGCCCTTCGATGCCCCCCGCGGAGTTTGAACGGCTCAGTAAGCCGTGATCGTGAACGAGCCCTTGAAGAAGCCGGCCTTCGCGGCGGTCACGGCGATCTTCCCGGCCTTCGTCGGCTTGATGGTGAACGCAGCGGTTCCCTTGGTACCCGTGTTCTTCGACACCGCCCTCACGCCCGCACCGCTGAGCGTGACCTTGGCGCCGACGACGACTGCGCCATACGCGTTCTTCACGGTGATCGTGACGACCTTGGACGTGCCCTTGGAAAGCACGGACGGCGATGCCGTCAGCACCATCTTGGACGGCAGGCCGAGCGTCCCATAGCCCCAGTCGCCACCGTTTCCGTCGGCGTCGACCGCCTGCACCCGCCAGTACAGCGTGCCGCCGTTACCGTATTGGCTCGCCGAGTACATCGTCGGCGCCCATGACGCGCTGTTGGTCGTCACGGAGTCAAACGGCGCGCCGAACGAGTTGGTCGTCGAGACCTGCACCCTGTATTCCTTGGCGCCTAGGCGGGGGTTCCAGATCATCATGGCGCGGGTCGTGCCGGTGGTCGTCGATGCGACGTCGGAGGCAAGCCCGACCGGCTCCGGGATGGTGCGGGTGTAGCTCTGCCAGCCCGTGGTGTAGTCGCCGGACTGCGTTCCCGATGTCTTGGGGAAGAGCGCCCGCACACGCCACTGGAAGAAGCCGGTACCGGTCATCTCCGTCGCGGTCCAGGCCGTGGACGTTGTCTGCCAGGACTGGGTGGTGGTGTTGCCGGGCGAGCGCTCCCACTGCACCTGGAGCTCGTACTTCGCCGCTCCCTCGACGGTGTTCCAGCGCCAGGAAGGAATGTCCGGGCCCGAGGCCGAGTTGGCGCCTACGGTGATGGTCGGCTTCGGCAGCGTGTGTGTGAAGCTGCGCACAGCGGACCAGTTGAGGCCGATGTTGTTCTCGTCCTGCGCCTGCACCCTCCAGTAGAGCGTGCCCAACGGCAGCGCGCCGTTCGTGGTGTACGAGGTCGAGTCCGTTGTGAGATCGACCAGCGGGCTGCCGAACGTGCTCTGGTCGTCGATCTGCAGATGGAACTTCCGCGTCGCCTCGGTGAGCCCCCAGCTGAACGTGATCGTGCCGTCGACCGTACCGACGTCGGCCGGAAGATCGAGGGCGGAGGGCACGGACTGCTTCAGGAAGTCCTTTGCCGCGGCGAGCGTCGGCTCACCGGCCGCGAGGCTGCCGTTGAAGTTCGTCGCCGGCAGGACGGCCCAGTAGTAGGAGGTCGTCTCGTCGGTGTACGTCCGCACTCCCGAGCCCTGTCGCGGGGCATATGCCGGGATGTGCGTGAACGCGTAGTCGATGACGTTCGTGAACGACGCATCCTTCGCAACGATCACGTAGTACGCCTGACTGCCGCTGAGCGGAGCCCAGGTGAAGAGCGGCACCCGCGCGGACGTCGTCCCCGTTACCGGCAGGATGTAGTCGCTGTCGCCCAGGTAGCCGCCGTTGCACGACGGGGTGCACGTGCCGCCGGCCGGATAGCCGCTGAACGTGAAGGACAGCGCGCTGCCTCCGCCGAGGTAGCTGTAGGTGCCGAACACCGATCCACCCGCCGACGAGCGGTCCCGCAGCGCCCGCACGCGGACGCAATAGTTCCCACCGGTGGCCAGCGCCACCGAGTCGCCCGAGACGCCAATGCCTGTCTGGTAGGGCTTGACACCGTTCCAGCCGTTCCCAAGCGGCGTCCAGTAGTTGGCGACGGTCTTGGAGTTCCACTGGTTGGAAGCGCCCCAGTCGCAGATCGCTCCCGTCCATGTGGTCACGTTGACCTCGTAATACGACGCGCCGTCGACCGGCGTCCAGGTGACGATCGGCGTGTCCGTCGACGTCGTGCCGAGATCGGTACCGTCGGGGGCGATCAGCCGCAGGTCGCCGACCGAGGGCGGCGTGTTGTCGTATGTCTGGGTGAAGGGCGAGCCCTGCGTCCAGTCGCCGGGGGCGCCGGAGACGTCGATCGGGCGCACGCGCCAGTAGTAGGCGTTGTTCTCCAGCACGTTCAGCGGCGAGTACGTGGTGCCGTAGATCGTGGTGTTGCAGCAGACCTTCGAGCTGGAGCCGAAGTCGGAGGCCGAGTTGACCTCGAGCTCGTATCCCTTGGCGCCGCCCACGGGAGCCCAGGAGAACTGCGGATCGAAGACGGTGCTGCTCGCGGCCGTGTCGGTCACGTCGAGGCTGCTCATCGACGAGGGCCAGTCCCACGTGAAGGACCGGATCTCCGAAGGCATCCCCGTATGCGCGCTGGCGTCGAGTGGCGTCACCTGCCACCAGTAGGTGCCCGGCTTCAGCTGGTCGGTCGCGAACTGTGTCCCGCTCGTGGCGCTCGACCCGGAGAGCTGGGTGACGACCGTGGTCAGCGCAGGGTCGCTTGCGACCGTGAGGTTGTACTGCATCGCGTACGGAACGGGATTCCAGTCCAGCACGAGCGGCCCCGACGAGAACGACACCGCGGCGCCATCGTCCGGCGAGGCGAGCTGCGGCGCATCTGTCCATGTCTTGGTGAAGGTCTGCACGACCGACCATGCGCTGGCGGTGCCGCCGGAGTCAACGGCGCGCACGCGCCACCAGTAGTTGCCATCCGGAAGCACCTTGGTCAGTGCCGCGCGCGTGTTGCGCGTGTTGAAATCGTCTGTACCGGTGCCCAGCGGGTGGCTGTTGAAGCCGGCGTCGGCGGACACCTGGAAGTAGTAGTACGAGGCTCCGGGCACGGCGCTCCACGCGAAGACGGGCGCCTGGTTCTGGGTGCTGCCGTCGGTGGGAGCGGACGGCGTCGGGGCAGCGATGGCGGCGTAGCCTGGCACGGCGACGACGAGCGACGCGGCAAGGGCGAGGAAGCTGAGCAGCGCTCGTCTATGCGTGGGAGTGAAACGGCGAATCGGAGTCCTCCAAAAAGGCGGTGCACGGGAACAGGAAGGACCCCGATGGAGCCCCCTGCTCATAGTTCGGCACCATCCAGGGAGGCGTCATCACCCGAGAGGGGGAGGCGTCACCTTTTCGACCAACCGCCGCACCGGTCGCCACACCCGGGATGCGACCAGCAATCCCAGTGCCAGGAACAGTGCGATCGGCAGCACGACGCCCGCTCCGATGATGACTCCGGTGACGACCGCAACCGTTCCGTTCCACGCGCGATCGAAGGCCTGGCGCAGGTCGCCGGGCCGGGCGGTGGGCGCCGCCGGGTCACCTTCGCGCATCGAGACGCTGATCGTCGAGAGGTCGGCCTGGTCGTGAAGGTAGAGCAGCCGGCCCTGGATCT
>JAWWPF010000047.1:0-16730 GCA_033850795.1 Nocardioidaceae bacterium
GTTTCTGCCCCGTTGTCCCGAAACGTCGGCGGCAAGTGCACGTCCGAGCGGTCGCCTGTGCCGGCAGCGCCACGCGCGCATCCCGAGCGACGACGCCGGCCTGAACGACGTACGCCCCGACCCCCACGCGGCAGACCGGCGCCAGGGCTCTCGAGGTGGAACTCCAGCGGGGCACGTGGCCAGAGACCTGCCCCGGAACGGTCGAAGCTCCACCCTTCGCGGCTCGGGATGCCGCCGTCACAACGGAAATCCGAGCCGTCTCAACGGGAACGCGAGCCGTCTCAACGGGAACGCGAGCCCTCTCAACAGGAACGCGAGCCCCCTCAACGGGAACGGGAGCCCTCTCAACAGGAACGCGAGCCCCCTCAACGAACGGGGGCGGAGGGGGCAACCCGCCGGATGAGGTCGGGGGTCCACCGGCTAGTTTCACCCCCGTGAGCGAGATGACCTACCGTCCCCTCGGCAACAGCGGTCTGATGGTCTCCACGGTGGGGCTGGGCACGAACGCGTTCGGGTCGCGCATCGACGCCGAGCAGAGCCGCGCGGTCGTGGAGACCGCCCTCGAGGCGGGCGTCACGCTGTTCGACACGGCGGACACCTACGGGCGAGGCGCGAGCGAGGAGATCCTCGGCGAGGCGCTGGGCAAGCGGCGCGACGACGTCGTGCTGGCCACGAAGTTCGGCATGGACATGGGCGGTGCGAACGGCCCGGACTGGGGCGCGAGGGCGTCGCGCCGGTACGTCCGCAGGGCCGTCGAGGCCAGCCTCCGGCGCCTGGGCACCGACTACATCGACCTCTACCAGCTGCACCAGCCGGACCTCGTCACGCCGGTGGAGGAGACCCTCGAGGCTATGACTGAGCTCGTCGTCGAGGGCAAGGTCCGCTACCTCGGCTGCTCGAACTTCGCGGCCTGGGAGGTGGTGGACGCCCACTGGACGGCTGCGAGCGCCGGCCTACGGCCCTTCGTGTCGGCGCAGAACGAGTACTCGCTGTACAACCGGGCCGCGGAGGAGGAGCTCATCCCGGCCCTGTCCCGGCTCGGCATGAGCCTGGTCGCCTACTTCCCGCTGGCGTACGGCCTGCTGACCGGGAAGTACAAGCGCGGGCAGGACGCGCCGGAGGGCAGCCGGCTGAGCGGTGAGAGCCAGGCACACCGGTTGGCGGGCGCGGACTGGGACCGGATCGAGGCCCTCGAGACATTCGCGCAGGACCGGGGTCTGAGCATGCTCGAGGTCGCCATCGGCGGGCTCGCGGCCCAGCCCTCGGTCGGCAGCGTCATCGCCGGGGCCACCCGTCCCGAGCAGGTCGACGCCAACGTGTCCGCCGGCCTGTGGGAGCCGGACGCCGAAGATCTCGCGGCGCTCGCCGACGTCAACGCCCACCGCGGCCGGGCGATGACGCACCGGTCCTTCACCCGGTCCTGAACGCCCTGGCCTAGACCAGTCGGCGCAGGCGAGCGCCCCTTCGCCCGATTCCGTGCCGCTTTGCCCGGCGGGTGGCCCGGAAGCCACGGTGAGGCGGCGTTTTCTCGCCCGACACGGCGGGTACGGCACCCCCACCTCGGAGCCGGACGACCCACCCGGATCGGCCCCGGCGGGGGGCCCCGATCCTCGACAGAAGGCGCAGGCGATGCGGAGCACGAGCACGACAGGTCACAAGCTGGTGGCGCAGCGGTCGGGCAGCCACGAGGACCTCGAGCTCCGTAGCCCGGCCACCGCGGAGGACCGGGCCCTGCTCAGCCAGCGGCTGCTCCAGCGCGCCGCGCAGACCGACGATCCCGTCGAGCGCAAGCGCCTGCAGGACGAGGTGGTGGTCCTGCACATGGGTCTGGCCCGCGCGATCGCGGCCCGTTACCGCGGACGTGGGATCGCCGACGAGGACCTGACCCAGGCCGCCGCCATGGCACTGCTGAAGTGCGCTCGCAACTTCGACGCGTCCAAGGGCGTCGAGTTCCTCTCCTACGCGGTCGTCACCATGAAGGGCGAGGTGAAGCGACAGTTCCGGGACTACGGGTGGATGGTCCGCCCGCCGCGGCCGATCCAGAAGCTCCAGGCGGAGATCCCCCGTGCCCAGGCCGAGCTGACCCACCAGCTGGGCCGCTCGCCGCGGGTGAAGGAGGTCGCCGCCCACCTGGGCGCCCGCGAGGACGACATCGTCGAGGCCCTCTCGGCGGACGGCTGCTACTCCCCCATGTCGCTGGACGCGCCCGTCGGCGAAGGAGGGTCGGGAGTCCTGGGGGACCTCTTCGCGGACCAGGACTCGGCGATGAGCGAGGCCGAGGCCCGCATCATGCTGGCCCCGGCGGTCCGGGCGCTGCCCGAGCGGGAGCGGGAGATCCTCTACCTGCGCTTCTTCCGGCAGCAGACCCAGGCTGAGATCGCCGAGGAGATCGGCTCCAGCCAGATGCAGGTCTCCCGGACCCTGGCGCGGGTCCTGGCACACCTGCGGGGGCGCCTCGGCTGAGGCGGCGGTTTCCGGGGTCTCCACCTCGGGTATTGCTGAGGACAACACCGAGCGAGAGGACAACGCCATGCCGTCCTGGGTCATCTGGGTCATCGTGGCCATCATCGTGGTGGCACTCGTGGTGGCCATCGCCATCGCGGCCAACAAGAAGAAGCAGGTCCGTGATCGCGAGCGGGCCACGGAGCTCCGCGAGCGCGCCGCCGCGCAGGCGACGGACATGCAGAAGCGGGAGGCGCACGCCCGCGAGACCGAGGCCGAGGCCTCCGCGGCCCGCGCCGAGGCCGAGCGCAAGCAGGCCGAGGCGCAGCGGCTGTCCGCCGAGGCGCAGGACCGCAAGCGGTCCGCGGACGAGCAGCGCCGCGAGCACGAGGAGCAGCTCCGCCGGGCCGACGAGCTCGACCCGGACATCAACACCAAGAGCGACGACTACCAGGGTCCCGGCGCCGTAGGCTCGGGTCGACCCTCCTCGACCGGGACCGGTGAGTCCGGCGGCACCTTCCGCAGGGAGGGCTCCGAGCCGACCACGATCACCAACCCGGACGGCAGCACCGAGGCGGTCGAGGACCCCCGGGGCGCGACCGGGGCGGGCACCGTCGGCGACCAGAACGGCACCCCGAGCGGGACCCAGAACGGAACTCCCAGCTCGGGCTCGCACCGCGCCTGATCCCGGGCCTGTTCCTGGCGGCCGGACCGGTCTCGACGCTCTGCGCAGAGCGCTAGCGGGCCCAGAGATAGAGGGGCTCAGAGATAGAGACCGGTCTGGCTGTCCCCCAGCCGGTCCGCGGCGACCGCGTGCAGGTCGCGCTCGCGCATCAGCACGTACGTCTCGGCGTTGACCTCGACCTCGGCCTTGTCCTGCGGGTCGAACAGGACCCGGTCCCCGACCTCCACCATGCGCACGTGCGGGCCGATCGCGGCCACGCGCGACCACGACAGCCGGCGGCCGGCCAGCGCCGCGGTCGCGGGGATGACGATCCCACCGCTGGACCGGCGCTCGCCCTCGGAGTCGACCGAGACGAGCACCCGGTCGTGCAGCATCCGGATCGGGGTCTTCTCAGGCACGGGAGCACCCCATCGGCTATCTGGTGACCTTGCGGATCACCACGACGAAGACCACGAACCCGACCACGGCACCGGCGACCTTCAGGATGTTGTCGGTGCGGGGGTTGCCCTGCGCGTCCACGAAGTGCGCTCGGAGCCCCTCGACCTCGCGCCTGGCGATGGTCTTCGGGCTCGCCCGGCGGACGAGCTGGTCGATGGTCCCGGCCAGGCGCTGGCGGGTGGCCTCCATGTCGTCCTCGATCGACGCCGGAGGGCGCTGCTCCAGCTTCGGGTCGGCCTGGGCCACGGTGCTCTCCTCGTCGTACGGCGCCGGCGGGACGTCGCCGACGGCTGCCCGAGAAGGTTACCCGCCACCCTCCTTGTAGATTGCCCGGGACCGAGCCCGTGCCGTCATCGCCCTCAGGAGCGCAGCCGTGAGTGAGAACCGCCTGTCCGTCGGGGACCCCGCACCGGACTTCACCCTCCCCTCCGACACCGGTGAGGAGGTCGCGCTGCAGAGCCTGCGCGGCCGCAAGGTGATCGTGTACTTCTACCCCGCCGCGATGACCCCGGGCTGCACGAAGCAGGCCGGCGACTTCACCGACTCCCTGGACTCGCTGCGCGGAGCCGGCTTCGAGGTCCTCGGCATCTCGCCGGACAAGCCGGCCAAGCTGGCGAAGTTCCGCGAGCACGACAACCTGACCATCACGCTGCTGTCCGACCCGGACAAGGAGGTCCTCGAGGCCTACGGGGCGTTCGGGGAGAAGACGATGTACGGCAAGACCGTTCAGGGCGTGATCCGGTCGACCTTCGTCATCGACGAGGAGGGTCGGATCGAGGTGGCCCAGTACAACGTCAAGGCGACCGGGCACGTCGCGAAGCTCCGCCGGGACCTCGGGCTCGCCTCCTGAGGCCGTCCTAGACTGCTGCCGCGCGCCCGTAGCCCAATGGCAGAGGCAGTCGGTTTAGGTCCGGCCCAGTGTGAGTTCGAATCTCACCGGGCGCACCGCTCCCCAGGCCCGGCTCAGAGCCCGGTCAGCACGTCGGCGACCACGGGTGCGATCTCCCGGATCGCCTTGCCCCGGTGCGAGATGGCGTCCTTCTCCTCCACGGACAGCTCCGCCGACGTGCGGTCGTCACCCGGCTCCTGGTCGGCCACGAAGAGGACGTCGTAGCCGAACCCGCCGCTGCCGCGGGTCTCGCGGATCACCCGTCCCGGCATCTCGCCGTGCACGACGTGCTCCGCGACCCCGCCGGCGCCCACCGGGTAGGCGAACGCGATCGCACAGGTGAAGTGCGCGCCACGGCGTTCGTCGGGCACGTCGGAGAGCTGCGCGAGCAGCAGCGCGTTGTTCGCGGCGTCGTCCTTCGCTGCGCCCGACCACCGCGCCGAGAGGACACCAGGCATGCCGTTGAGCGCGTCCACGCACAGCCCGCTGTCGTCGGCCAGCGACGGCAGGCCGGTCGCCTCCACGCCGGCGTGCGCCTTGATCAGGGCGTTGCCGGCGAAGGTGGGCTCGGTCTCCGCCGGTTCGTCGTACGGCGCCACGTCGTCGAGCCCGAGCACCTCGATGCCGGGGACGTACTCCAGCAGGATCCGGCGCATCTCCAGCAGCTTCTTCGCGTTGCGGGAGGCCAGGAAGACCTGCCTGGGCTCGTCACCGGGCTGCTCAGCCACCGGCCAGCGCCTCACGCTGCAGCCGGGTCAGGTCGGCGCAGCCCTTCTCGGCGAGGGACAACAGCGTGTCGAGCATCGCCCGGTCGAACGGCGCACCCTCGGCAGTGCCCTGGACCTCCACGAACGCCCCAGCGCCGGTCATCACCACGTTCATGTCGGTGCCGGCGCGGACGTCCTCCTCGTAGGGCAGGTCCAGCCGCGGCTCGCCGTCGATGATGCCGACCGAGATCGCCGCCACGGAACCGGTGAGGGGGTCACCCTTCAGCGCCTTGCGGCCGGCCAGGTGGGCACAGGCGTCCGCGAGCGCCACGTACGCCCCGGTGATCGCGGCGGTCCGGGTGCCGCCGTCCGCCTGGAGCACGTCGCAGTCCAGGACGATGGTGTTCTCCCCCAGCGCCTTGTAGTCGATCACCGCGCGCAGCGAACGGCCGACCAGCCGCGAGATCTCGTGGGTGCGGCCGCCGATCCGCCCCTTCACCGACTCGCGGTCCGACCTGGTGTTCGTGGACGCCGGCAGCATGGCGTACTCGGCCGTCACCCAGCCCAGTCCGGACCCCTTGCGCCACCGCGGCACCCCTACGCTCGCGGACGCGGCGCACAGCACGCGGGTCCTGCCGAACTCGACCAGCACCGACCCTGCCGCGTGGTCGAGCCAGTTTCGCCGGAAGGTGACCGGTCGGAGCTCGTCGTTGCGCCGGCCGTCAGCTCGAGTCATGTCCGGAGCCTATCCAGGCGGTACGGCGCTCAGCGGTGCAGCCAGGCGACGAGCTCTGGGTCGGCGAGGGCGGCCACCCGCGCGTCGTACGACGCGAGCTCCTCCGCGCTCAAGACCTCACGGCCGGCTCCCGAGCGACCGCTGCGGAAGAAGGCCGCGTCGTCCTTGAGAACCCCGAGCCGGTTCGGGCTGAGCTCCGAGGACCGGGCACGCATCTGCCCGAAGGTGGCCGCCTCCGCCAGCACACGCAGCCGCTCCGATGACACCTCGGTCCCCAGGCGCGAAGCCAGCTTCGCCATCTCGCCGGGAAGGTCCGCCAGGAGGTCGGCGTAGTGCACCAGCACGACGTTCCGGGCGGTCACGCGGCGGGACCAGGCGTCCCCGACGTGGTGGAGCACCCCGACCAGCGAGTCGGGCTCCTCCATCGGCGTGGTCTCGCGCCGGGTCCAGGCCAGCAGCCAGTCATGGGCGCTCGGCCGTTCCGTCGCCGTGCGCAGGGGCGAGCCGGTGAGCTCGGCCATCCGGCGCCGGTCGATGTTGGCGCTGTGGTGGTAGAGCGAGACCGCCATGTCCAGCGGGTGTCGGGCAACCACCACGTAGGTCGCGCGGTCGTCGAGCGGGATGCCGTCGAGGGGGGTGTGGGTCTTGACGAACCGCCGGTGCTGCTGCGCCTCCAGCCGGGTGAAGACGTCGGCCACCGGCTCCACCGTGTGGTCCACCCACGGCGAGAGGTCGGCCAGCGGCGCGGGCAGGTCCGGGGTGCCCAGGACGAGCAGCGCGCAGATCATCTGCACCCACGTCGTACCGCTCTTCGAACGCGTGGAGATCACGATGTCGCCCTGCCGGAACGGGAAGCCCGCCCACCTGCCGCTGTCGTCGTCGTCGGAGACGTAGCGCACCCAAGAGGACGTGGTCACGCGGTCACCGTACGTCCGAGGCGGACGCCGTGCAGCGCCGCGCATCCGACGTCCTAGACTCCGCGAGAGGCAGGGGACTCCCCCGTCCCGGCCCAGAAGGGACTCGCCGTGACCGCTACCGCGCAGGTCAAGCCGCTCGAGAAGGTGCTCATCGCGAACCGCGGGGAGATCGCCGTCCGCGTGGTCCGGGCGTGCCGCGACGCGGGGATCTCCAGCGTCGCCGTCTACGCCGACCCGGACCGGGATGCGCTGTTCGTGCGGCTGGCCGACGAGGCTCACAGCCTCGGGGGCGCCACCCCGGCGGAGTCCTACCTCGACATCGAGAAGATCGTCGCGGTCGCCAAGCGGTCGGGGGCCGACTCGGTGCATCCCGGCTACGGCTTCCTGGCCGAGAACCGCGACTTCGCCCAGGCCGTCCTCGACGCGGGTCTGGTCTGGATCGGCCCGCCTCCGTCCGCGATCGAGAACCTCGGCGACAAGGTGAAGGCCCGCCACATCGCGGAGAAGGTCGGCGCGCCACTGGTCGCCGGCACCAAGGACCCGGTCGCGGACGCGGACGAGGTGATCGCCTTCGCCAAGGAGAACGGCCTCCCCATCGCCATCAAGGCGGCCTTCGGCGGCGGCGGCCGCGGCCTGAAGGTGGCGCGCAAGGAGGAGGAGGTCGCCGAGCTCTTCGAGTCCGCGGTGCGCGAGGCGGTCAGCGCCTTCGGACGCGGCGAGTGCTTCGTCGAGAAGTACCTCGACCGGCCCCGGCACGTGGAGACCCAGTGCCTCGCGGACCGGTACGGCAACGTGGTCGTGGTCTCGACCCGCGACTGCTCCCTGCAGCGGCGGCACCAGAAGCTCGTCGAGGAGGCGCCGGCCCCGTTCCTCAGCGAGGAACAGCGGCAGACGCTGTACGACGCGTCGAAGGCGATCCTGCGCGAGGCCGAGTACGTTGGCGCCGGGACGTGTGAGTTCCTGGTCGGCCAGGACGGGACCATCTCGTTCCTCGAGGTCAACACCCGGCTCCAGGTCGAGCACCCGGTCTCCGAGGAGGTCACCGGCCTGGACCTGGTCCGCGAGATGTTCCGGGTCGCGTCCGGTGAGGAGCTCGGGTACGACGACCCGCAGATCGAGGGCCACTCGATCGAGTTCCGGATCAACGCCGAGGACGCCGGCCGGAACTTCATGCCCGCGCCCGGGACCCTGACCCGCTGGCACGCCCCGGCCGGCCCCGGGGTGCGGCTCGACGGCGGCTACGACCAAGGCGAGACCGTCCCCGGCGCCTTCGACTCGCTGATCGCCAAGCTGGTGGTGACGGGACGCGACCGGACCCAGGCGCTGGAACGCTCGCGGCGCGCCCTCGACGAGTTCGTCGTGGACGGGATGCCGACCGTGATCCCGTTCCACCGGGTGGTCGTGGACGACCCGGCCTTCGTGGGCACGGGCACCGGGGACGACGCGTCCTTCGGGATCTACACCAGCTGGATCGAGACCGAGTTCGACAACCGGATCGCGCCGTACGCGGGAGAGACCGGAACCGCGGAGGCCGAGGAGCGGCGGTCCGTGACGGTCGAGGTCGGCGGCCGGCGCCTCGAGGTGATCCTGCCGGCGGGCCTCGCCGGGGCCGCCCCCGCAGCGGGCCGGGAGAAGAAGCCCAAGCGCGAGAAGAAGAAGGCCGGTGCCGCGGCGAGCGGCGACGCGGTGACCTCCCCGATGCAGGGGACCATCGTGAAGGTCGCGGTGACCGAGGGACAGGAGGTCGCGGAGGGCGACCCGATCGTGGTCCTCGAGGCGATGAAGATGGAGCAGCCCATCAAGGCGCACAAGGCCGGCACCGTCTCGGGGCTCTCCGCGGAGGTCGGGGACAGCGTCTCGAGCGGCGCGGTGATCTGCGAGCTCAAGGACCATCAGGCCGCCACCAGCGACTGAGACTCCGAGTCGGGTGCTCACCGCGGCGCACTAGCCTGCTGCCCATGTTCTCCAAGGTGCTGGTGGCCAACCGCGGCGAGATTGCCATCCGCGCGTTCCGGGCCGCCTACGAGCTCGGCGCCCAGACCGTCGCGGTCTTCCCGCACGAGGACCGGGGCTCCGAGCACCGCCTCAAGGCCGACGAGGCCTACGAGATCGGGGATCGCGGACACCCGGTGCGCGCCTACCTCGACCCCGACGTGATCGTTGCGGCCGCAGTGCGCGCAGGCGCCGACGCGGTGTACCCGGGGTACGGGTTCCTCTCCGAGAACCCGCGGCTCGCCGAGGCCTGCACGAACGCCGGGATCACCTTCATCGGCCCGACCGCGGACGTGCTGACCCTCACCGGGAACAAGGCCCGCGCGATCGCGGCGGCCAAGGCCGCGGGCGTCCCGACCCTCGCCTCGGTGGAGCCGTCGACCGACGTGGACGCCCTGGTCCGGTCCGCGCGCGACCTGCCCTTCCCGCTGTTCGTGAAGGCGGTCGCCGGTGGCGGCGGCCGGGGCATGCGGCGGGTCCCCGCCACCGGGGCGGGGGAGGGCACGGTCGCGGAGCTGCGCGAGGCCGTCGAGACCTGCATGCGCGAGGCCGAGGGAGCCTTCGGGGACCCGACCGTCTTCATCGAGCAGGCCGTCGCGAACCCCCGCCACATCGAGGTGCAGATCCTCGCTGACGGCTCCGGCAACGTGGTCCACCTCTTCGAGCGTGACTGCTCGGTGCAGCGCCGCCACCAGAAGGTCGTCGAGCTCGCTCCAGCCCCCAACCTCGACCCGGCGATCCGCGAGCAGATGTGCGCCGACGCCGTCCGGTTCGCGACCCGGATCGGCTACCGCAACGCGGGAACGGTCGAGTTCCTCCTCGACCCCACCGCGGTCCTCGGGGACGAGTCGGGCGGGGGCGGGGGTCTGTCGGACAACGGGGACCGCCGACCGTACGTGTTCATCGAGATGAACCCGCGGATCCAGGTGGAGCACACCGTCACCGAGGAGGTCACGGACGTCGACCTGGTGCAGTCGCAGATGCGGATCGCCGCCGGCGAGACGCTCGCCGACCTCGGGCTGTCCCAGGAGACGATCGTGCTGCGCGGCGCCGCGCTGCAGTGCCGGATCACCACCGAGGACCCCGCCAACGGGTTCCGCCCGGACACCGGCAAGATCACCACCTACCGCTCCCCCGGCGGTGCCGGCGTCCGGCTCGACGGCGGCACGACGTACTCCGGCGCCGAGGTCAGCGCGCACTTCGACTCGATGCTCGCCAAGCTGACCTGCCGGGGTCGCGACTTCACCACCGCGGTCGACCGGGCCCGCCGTGCGGTGGCGGAGTTCCGGATTCGGGGCGTCTCCACGAACATCCCGTTCCTGCAGGCCGTCCTCGACGACCCGGACTTCCGCGCCGGGCGCGTCACCACCGCCTTCATCGAGGACCATCCGCAGCTGCTGACGGCCCGCTCCTCCGCCGACCGCGGCACCAAGCTGCTGAGCTACCTCGCCGACGTGACCGTCAACCAGCCGTACGGCCCGCCGCCCATCTCCCTGGACCCGACCGCGAAGCTGCCCGCCGTCGACCTGGCCGTCCCGGCGCCCGACGGCACCCGCCAGGCTCTGCTGGCCATGGGCCCGGAGGCGTTCGCACGGAGCCTGCGCGAGCAGCGCGCGGTGGCGGTCACGGACACGACCTTCCGGGACGCGCACCAGTCGCTGCTGGCCACCCGGGTCCGGACGCGGGACCTGCTGGCCGTCGCCGGGCACGTCGCCCGGACCACTCCCCAGCTCTGGAGCCTGGAGTCCTGGGGCGGCGCCACCTACGACGTGGCGTTGCGGTTCCTTGCCGAGGACCCCTGGGAGCGGCTGGCGAAGCTGCGTCAGGCGGTGCCGAACATCTGCCTGCAGATGCTGTTGCGCGGCCGCAACACGGTCGGCTACACGCCGTACCCGACGGAGGTCACCGAGGCGTTCGTGCAGGAGGCCGCCGACACCGGCATCGACGTGTTCCGGATCTTCGACGCCCTCAACGACGTCGAGCAGATGCGCCCGGCCATCGAGGCCGTCCGGGCGACCGGTACGGCGGTCGCGGAGGTGGCGCTCTGCTACACCGGTGACCTGTCCAGCCCGACGGAGAGGCTGTACACGCTCGACTACTACCTCGCGCTGGCCGAGCGGATCGTCCACGCCGGCGCGCACGTGCTGGCCATCAAGGACATGGCCGGTCTCCTGCGGGCGCCGGCCGCCCGCACCCTGGTCGGGGCGCTCCGCGAGCGGTTCGACCTGCCGGTGCACCTGCACACCCACGACACCCCCGGCGGACAGCTGGCCACGTTGCTGGCCGCCATCGAGGCTGGCGTGGACGCGGTCGACGCCGCATCCGCGCCGATGTCCGGGACCACCAGCCAGCCGGCGCTCTCGGCCCTGGTCGCGATGACCGACCAGACCGACTGCGAGACCGGCCTGGACCTGGACGCGGTCTGCGACCTCGAGCCGTACTGGGAGGCGACCCGCCGTCTCTACGCCCCCTTCGAGTCGGGGCTGGCCTCACCGACCGGTCGCGTCTACACCCACGAGATCCCCGGCGGGCAGCTCTCCAACCTCCGCCAGCAGGCCGTCTCCCTCGGGCTCGGCGAGAAGTTCGAGCAGGTCGAGGACATGTACGCCGCCGCCAACGCCATCCTCGGCAACATCGTCAAGGTCACCCCCTCCTCGAAGGTGGTCGGCGACCTTGCCCTGCACCTGGTCGCCGTGGGCGCCGACCCCGACGCCTTCGCGGAGGACCCCGGGAGGTTCGACGTACCCGACTCCGTGATCGGCTTCCTCTCCGGTGACCTCGGTGACCCCCCGGGCGGCTGGCCGGAGCCGTTCCGCACCAAGGCGCTGGCCGGCCGCACCGCGAAGCCCGTGGTCACCGAGCTCGACGAGGACCAGCGCAAGGGGCTCGACAGCAACCGGCGCGCCACCCTCAACACGCTGCTGTTCCCCGGCCCGGCGGGCTCCTTCGCCGAGTCGCGGGAGAAGTACGGCGACGTGTCGGTGCTCCCCACGGCGGACTTCCTCTACGGCCTGCGAGCGGGCGAGGAGCACGACGTCGACCTCGAGGAGGGCAAGCGGCTGTTCTTCGGGCTGCAGGCCGTCAGCGCCGCCGACGAGCGGGGCTTCCGCACGGTGATGTGCACGATCAACGGACAGCTGCGGCCGATCAGCGTGCGGGACCGCTCGGTGTCCTCCGAGGCGCCGACGACCGAGCGGGCCGACCCCGGCAAGCCGGGCCACGTCGCGGCGCCCTTCGACGGGGTCGTCACGATCACCGTCACCGAGGGCGACGCCGTCGAGGCCGGTGCGACGGTGGCCACCATCGAGGCGATGAAGATGGAGGCGTCGATCACCGCCCCGGTCTCGGGGACCGTCCAGCGCCTCGCCCTCGACAGCACCCGGCAGGTGGAGGGCGGCGACCTGGTGATGGTCCTGGGCTCGTAGCCTCCCGGCCTGGGTCAGAAGGCGAACCAGCTCGAGCGGAGACCGAAGACGGAGCGGAAGCCCTCCCCCGAGAGGGTGAGGTCCTTCCGCTTGCCGTCGAGCACGATGCTCTCCACGCGGCCGCCCCACTGACCGTTGCCGTCGCGCCGGATCACCCGCAGCCCCTGCAGCGCGCCGATCCCGGGGTAGGCCGCCTCGATCCGCGCGGCGCTCAGCCGCAGGGTCCAGGTGTGCACCGGGTTGGAGGTGCCGCCGTCGTAGGGGTCGGCCTCGGCGACCAGGTACGGCCGGCTGCCGACGGTCGACCAGCCGCCGTTGCTGGCTGAGAACTGAGTGAACGCGGGCTCCCCCTGGTAGGTGAGGACCCGGTGCGCGGTCGCGGCGACCGCTGCGTCCCCACGCGGGTCCTCCTTCGTCGTACCGGAGTAGACCTGGCAGGCCGTCGTGTCGCAGATCTGGTAGTACCGGCCGGGGTTCAGGCCGCGGGACCACGCCGCGTAGGTCCGGGCCGCGACCGCCTGCGCCTTCACCGCCTCGGCGCTCCAGGAGGCGGGCATCTCGGCCGGGACCACTCCGCGCACGTAGTTGTCGAGGGAGACCACGTTGACCGTGTCGCGGTCGGCGGAGCCGACGGACGGGGACGCGGCCCGCAGCCGGCCGCGGTAGACGCGGCTCCCGTACGGCGTCCACAGGGTCAGCGGCACGTCCGCCCGGAGCTCACCGTCCCCGGTCAGCGTCTCGAGGCCGCCGGGGCGGTAGCGGTGCCAGGAGCCGGTGAAGTAGCCGACGACCGTGCGGGTGCCCGCGACGTTCAGCCGCCAGCGGGTGACGCCGCTGATCGCGGGCAGCGGGTACGTCGTACCGGAGCCGAGGTCGCGGACGGTCAGGCCGGCCGCGGGGCTCACCACGAGGTCCCGGGTGGTGTCTGAGGTCACCAGCACCCGGACGGTGCCGCGGGAGGTCCCCCAGGAGGTGCCCGGGTAGTAGAAGTCCATGATCTGGCGGTAGTCGAGACCCGACTTCGCCGCCCCGTTGGCGCCGTACTGCGACATCCCGTGGCCGTGGCCGAAGCCGTGCCCCTGGACCGTGTACACGCCGCTCGCGGGGACCGGGTAGGACTGGGCGGTGGTCACCGCCGGCGCCGGGGCGGACGCGAGCGGTACGGCGACCAGCCCGGCAGCCAGCGCGGCAGCGAGGACACCCACGCGCTTGTGCGCCGTTCCTGGCGCGATGCATCGGCGATGCCTCGGCACCGGTCGGTGGTGGCTCCACATGGCGGGTCCCTTCGGACGGCGGCACACGACGACCGCGCCGGAGGGACCGACCGGCATGAGTGCCTGGGAACGGCTTCGGCCAGTGGTGTGGCGCTCTTGAGGAACTACAGGTCTGTACTTCGGACGCGCTGTCCGCACGGCCTCGCCGGTCACCCGGAAAGTCCCGGAAAGGCCGCGGATGAGCGTTCCGCGCGGTCCCGGTAGCCTCACCCGTATGGGCCTTCTCCTGATCATCGTGATCGTCGTCGTGGTCGTGCTGGTGGTCCGCTCCAGCTCCAACCGGCGCAGGCAGCAGATCGAGGCGGACCGGCGGCGCGTCGACCTCGAGGCGGCGCGAAAGGTCACCGACGAGGACGTCACCCGGTTCGGCGAGGAGCTGCAGCGCCTGGACACGGACCTGCTCACCGAGCGCCTCGACGAGGCGACCCGCCAGGACTACCAGCGTGCGCTGGACTCCTACGAGTCGGCCAAGGCGGCCCTGGCCGGGGCCGAGCGGCCCGAGGACATCCGGCACGTGACCGGGGCGCTGGAGGACGGTCGCTACGCAGTGGTCTGCGTCCGCGCCCGCGTGGCCGGGCAGCCGCTGCCGGTGCGGCGTCCGCCGTGCTTCTTCAACCCCGCGCACGGACCCTCCACGACCGACATCGAGTGGGCGCCGCCCGGTGGCCAGAAGCGCCAGATCCCGGTGTGCGCGGCGGACGCCGACCGGGTCGCCCAGGGCGCCGAGCCCGACGTGCGCACGGTCCCCCAGGGCATGGGCCGGGTCCCCTACTGGCAAGGCGGCGCCGCCTACTCGCCGTGGGCCTCCGGCTACTTCGGCGGCTACGCGGGCTCCGGGCTGCTGCCGGGCTTCCTGCTCGGGACCCTGCTGTCCCCGGCCTGGGACGGCGGCTACTACGACGGCTTCGGCGACGGGGACTACGGCGACGGCAACTACGGCGACGGCGGCGACGGTGGTTCCGGGGACGGGAACTACGGCGACGGGGGCGACGGGAGCTACGGCGACGGCGGAGGTGTCGACACCGCCGGCGACTGGGGCGGCGACGGAGGCGGCGGGGACTTCGGCGGCGGCGGGGACTTCGGCGGCGGCGGAGACTTCGGGGGCGGCGGAGACTTCGGCGGAGGCGACTTCGGGGGCGGGGACTTCTAGGTTCCGAAGCGGTGCAGCCGGCGGGCTGCCTCGGCCACCGAGCCGCTCATCGACGGGTACACCGTGAACGCGTGGGCGAGCTGGTCGGCGGTCAGGCTCTCCGCGACCGCGATCGAGACGGGGTGGATGAGCTCGGAGGCCCGCGGACCGACGACGACCCCGCCGACCAGGATCCCGGTGCCCGGACGGGCGAAGAGCTTCACGAACCCGTCACGCACACCCTGCATCTTGGCGCGCGCGTTCCCCGCAAGCGGGAGCGTCATCGACTCGACCTCGACGGTGCCGGCGTCCACCTCGTTCTGGGTCCAGCCCACCGTCGCGATCTCGGGTGCGGTGAACACGTTCGAGGACACCTTGCGCAGGTCCAGCGGGGCCACCGCGTCACCCAGGTAGTGCCACATCGCGATCCTGCCCTGCATGGCCGCGACCGACGCCAGCATCAGCACGCCCGTGCAGTCTCCGGCCGCGTACACCCCGCGGGCCGACGTGCGAGAGACCCGGTCGACCTCCACGAACCCCGCGTCGGACAGCGTGACGCCGGCCTCCTCCAGGCCGAGGCCCGCGGTGTTCGGCACCGACCCGAGTGCCAGCAGGCAGTGCGACCCGAGCACCGTGCGGCCGTCGGTCAGCGTCACCGTGACCGAGTCGCCGTCACGGACCACCGACTTCATCCGGGACTTGCCCAGGACCGTCATACCGCGTCGCTTGAAGACGTCCTCGAGCACCTCCGCGGCGTCCGCGTCCTCCCCCGGCAGCACCCGGTCCCGGCTGGACACCAGCGTCACGTCCACCCCGAGGGCGTTGTAGGCGCTGGCGAACTCGGCGCCGGTGACCCCGGACCCGACGACGACCAGGTGCTCGGGGACCCCGTCGAGGTCGTAGACCTGCTCCCAGGTGAGGATCCGCTCCCCGTCCGGCTGCGCCGTCTGCAGGGTACGCGGGGCCGCGCCCGTGGCCACCAGGACGGCGTCCGCGTCGAGCGTCTCCTCCACCCCACCCCCCGCGGGAGTGGCGACCACGCGCTGCGGACCGTCGAGGCGGCCTCGTCCGCGGACCACCCGGACCCCCTCGCGGGTCAGCCGGCCCTCGATGTCGGCGGACTGGGCCAGGGCCAGGTCCTTCACCCGGGCGTTCACCCGGTCCAGGTCGGCCCGGGTTCCGTCGGCCGACTCGCCGATGCGGATGCCGAGCTCACCGGCCTCCCCGATCTCCGACATCAGCTCCGCGGTCGCGATCAGCGTCTTGCTCGGGACGCAGTCGGTGAGGACCGCCGACCCGCCGAGGCCGTCGCTGTCCACGACCGTCACGTCGGCCCCGAGCTGCGCGGCGACCAGGGCCGCCTCGTAGCCACCGGGTCCGCCACCGACCACCACCACATGGTTCACGGGGCCCATCCTCGCAAAGCCGGGAGCGGTCGAGGCACAGGGATGACCTAGGCTGCCGCCGTGCCTCTGTACGCCGCCTTCGGGTCGAACATGGACCCCCGACGGATGGGCGAGCGGTGCCCGCACTCCCCGCTCCGCAGCACCGGCTGGCTGGTGGGCTGGCGGCTCACCTTCGGCGGTGAGGAGCACGGCTGGGACGGCGCCCTCGCCACGATCGTGGAGGACCCGCTCGAGCAGGTCTTCGTCGCGCTGTACGACGTGACCGACGAGGACGTCTCGAAGCTCGACGAGCTCGAGAGCGCGGACACCGGGCTCTACCGCAAGACCCACGTCCGGGTCTCCACCCTGCTCGGTGAGCAGCTGGCCTGGGTCTACGTCCTCGACGCCTACGAGGGCGGGCTGCCGTCGGCGAGCTATCTCGGCATCCTGGCCGACGCCGCCGAGGCCGCGGACGCCCCGCAGGACTACGTGGACGCGCTCCGGGCCCGTCCCTGTCGGTCGATCGGCCCATGACGACCGGCGCCACGGCTCCCGACCGGCTCGCCGCCGAGGCCGCGGACGTGCTCAGGGAGCGGACCGGGGTCGGGACCCACGACATCGCCGTGGTGCTCGGCTCGGGCTGGCTGCCCGCCGCAGACGCCCTCGGCCGCCCGGGCGCCGAGCTGAGCACGACGGACCTGCCCGGGTTCG
>JAWWPF010000059.1:0-18161 GCA_033850795.1 Nocardioidaceae bacterium
GGTTCCCGGGCGACGAGGACGTCGAGCGCCGGATCCGGGCCTTCATCCGCTGGAACGCCGCAGTGATGGTCAGCGACGCCAACCGCAAGGGCCTGGAGGTCGGCGGCCACATCGCGACGTACCAGTCAGCGGCCAGCCTGTACGAGGTCGGCTTCAACCACTTCTTCCGCGGCAAGGACCACCCCGGCGGCGGCGACCAGATCTACATCCAGGGCCACGGCTCCCCGGGCATCTATGCCCGCGCGTTCCTCGAGGGCCGGCTCACCGAGCAGCAGCTGCTCTACTTCCGCCAGGAGGTGCAGCACGGCATAGGCAAGGGCCTGTCGTCATACCCCCACCCCCGGCTGATGCCGGACTTCTGGGAGTTCCCGACCGTCTCGATGGGCCTGACCGCGCTGAACTCCATCTACCAGGCCCGTTTCAACCGCTACCTGCAGAACCGCGGGATCAAGGACACCAGCCAGCAGCACGTCTGGGCCTTCCTCGGCGACGGCGAGATGGGCGAGCCGGAGTCGCTCGGCGCGATCGGTGTGGCCGCGCGCGAGGAGCTCGACAACCTGACCTTCGTGATCAACTGCAACCTGCAGCAGCTCGACGGCCCGGTGCGCGGCAACGGCAAGATCATCCAGGAGCTGGAGTCGACGTTCCGCGGCGCCGGCTGGAACGTGATCAAGGTCGTCTGGGGCCGGGAGTGGGACGACCTCCTCCACCGCGACGTCGACGGCGTCCTCGTCAACCAGATGAACAGCACGCCGGACGGCCAGTTCCAGACCTACTCGGTGGAGACCGGCGCCTACATCCGCGAGCACTTCTTCGGCGGCGACCCGCGGCTGCGCAAGATGGTCGAGCACATGAGCGACGAGGACATCGTCAAGCTGCCTCGCGGAGGCCACGACTACCGCAAGGTGTACTCGGCCTTCGACGCGGCCACCAAGCACGTCGGCCAGCCGACCGTGATCCTCGCGCACACCATCAAGGGCTGGACGATCGAGGCCCTCGAGGGCCGCAACGCCACGCACCAGATGAAGAAGCTCACCAAGAAGGACCTCAAGGTCTTCCGGGACCGTCTCTACCTGCCGATCAGCGACATGGAGATCGACGAGTCCGAGGTGGCGCCGTTCTTCCACCCCGGGGAGGACGCCCCCGAGATCCAGTACATGAAGGAGCGGCGCAAGCAGCTCGGCGGCTCGCTGCCGAAGCGCGAGGACCGCTCGAAGCTGCTGAAGCTGCCAGGCGACGAGGTGTACTCCGAGCTCAAGCAGGGCTCCGGCAAGCAGGCCATCGCGACGACGATGGCGCTGGTCCGGCTGATGCGGGACCTCATGAAGGACAAGGAGATCGGGCCGCGGATCGTGCCGATCGCGCCGGACGAGTACCGCACCTTCGGCATGGACTCGATGTTCCCGACCGCCAAGGTCTACAACCCGATGGGGCAGCGGTACGAGTCGGTGGACCGCAAGCTTCTGCTGTCCTACAAGGAGTCCGAGAAGGGGCAGATGCTTCACGAGGGCATCTCCGAGGCAGGTGCGGTGGCGTCAGCAACGGCGGCGGGGTCGGCGTACTCCACGCACGGCGAGCACATGATCCCCTTCTACCTCTTCTACTCGATGTTCGGCTTCCAGCGCACCGGCGACTCCATCTGGGCGATGGCGGACCAGCTCGCGCGGGGCTTCCTGATCGGTGCCACGGCCGGCCGCACGACGCTGACCGGTGAGGGCCTCCAGCACGCCGACGGCCACTCCCCGCTGATCGCGCAGACCAACCCCGCTGTCGTCCACTACGACCCCGCGACGGCGTACGAGCTCAGCCATATCGTCCAGGACGGGCTGCGGCGGATGTATGGCGCCAGCGACGGTCACCCCGGCGGGGAGAACGTCATCTACTACCTGACGGTGTACAACGAGCCGACCGTGCAGCCCAAGGAGCCGGAGAACCTCGACGTGGAAGGGCTGCTGCGCGGGATCTACCACGTCTCGGTGCCGCCGTCCGTGTCCGGCGACAATCCGCCGAGGGTCCAGCTGCTGGCCTCGGGCGTCGGGTTCCCGTGGATCACCCAGGCCGCCAAGCTGCTGGCCGAGGATTGGGGCGTCGCGGCGGACACCTGGTCGGTGACGTCCTGGAACGAGCTCGCCCGCGACGGCGCTGCCGCCGAGGAGTGGAACCTGCTGCACCCCTCCGAGCCGGCTCGCGTCCCGTACGTGACGCACAAGCTCAAGGAGGCAGAAGGGCCGTTCGTCGCGGTCAGCGACTTCATGCGGGCCGTGCCGAACCAGATCGCCAAGTGGATGCCGGGTGACTTCCACGCCCTGGGTGCCGACGGCTTCGGGTTCGCGGACACCCGCCCGGCGGCCCGGCGGTTCTTCCACATCGACGCGCAGTCTGTCGTCGTACAAGCGCTGCAGGCGTTGGCGCTGCGCGGCGAGGTCAAGCCCGAGGTGGTGCAGGACGCCTTCGACACGTACCGGATCGACGACCCCACCGCCGTGAGCGGCGTGAAGCAGGAGGGCGGGGACGCCTGAGCGGCCGCTGGGCCACCGCGAAATCAGCGCCGTCTCAACGGGAATGAGCGCCTTCTCAACGAGGGAGGCTAGGCGATCTCCATCTTCGGGATCGCGGCCTCCTCGGCGGGCAGCGGTGTCGGCGGGCCGGCCTTGAGCAGCGCCCGCCAGCGTCCCCGGTGGTACGTCGCCGGGGGGTGCGTCCTGATGAACCCGTCGAGGATCTTCGTGAACCGCTGCGGGTGGTCCTTGTGCGGGAAGTGGCCGGCGTCCTCGATGACCTCGACCGTCGCGCCGGGGGCCAGCTCGGCGGCGACCGCGGCGTGCCGGACCGGGATGACCGCGTCCTGTCGGCCCCAGACCACGCACATCGGCATCGCCTGGGTGAGGTAGGCCCGGTCGGCCATCGTGACCACCTGCCCGCGCCGGTCGACGACCGCGGAGACGACCTGCGTGATCGCCCGGCGGGCCTGCGGGTCCTTGAACGAGTCGACGATCGCGGCCACCTCGTCGAGGTCCCGCACCATGGGGATGCCCGACGCAGCCAGCGTCCGCAGCGTGGTGAGGCTGACCTGCCGCAGTCCGGGCAGGGCTGCCAGAGCGACCAGCCGGTCCGCACCGGGAAGCGTGAGTGCGCGGATCGCCGGTGTCACCTCCGGGCCGAGGCCTCCCGGCGCCACGAGCACGAGCCGCTCGGTGCGCTCCGGGAACTGGTAGGCGAACTGCATCGCAACCCCGCCGCCGAAGCTGTGCCCGACAACGGTCACCTTGTCCACGCCGAGCACGGTAAGCAGGTCGCGCATCCCGTTCGCGTAGCCGCCCAGGCTGTAGTCGGCCCGCGGCTTGTCGGACTGCCCGTGACCGAGGAGGTCGGGGGCGATCACGGTGTATCGGCGGGCCAGCGCACCGATCACCGGCAGCCACGTGGTGTGGTCGCAGCCGAGCCCGTGCAGCAGCAGGAGGGCGGGCCCGGTCCCGACCTTGATGAAGGCGCGCCGGTGTCCGTGGATGGTGAGGAACTGGACCTCGATGGGCTTCGGCATGGGGCTCCTGCGGGGCGGCTGCGGTGAATGTATCCATTGCGCCCGCTTTCGAACGCAGCAAACACGGATGCGGGGGGAAGAAGTGACCGTCCGGCCCGTTAGGGTCGGCAGATGGCCAGGTCCACGGCACAGGAGTCGGTCCGAGAGACGATCGCCGGCCGGTTGCAGCGCTCGGTCGGCTCGCTGACCACCGCGACGGTCACCCGGATGGAGCGGGACATGCCGTGGTTCCGCAACCTGTCCGCGGAGGACCGGAGCTGGATCGGGCTGATCGTCCAGGCCGGCATCCGCGCCTTCGTCGCGTGGTACGAGGAGCCCGACGGAGCCTCCTCCCCGGTCACCGCCGAGGTGTTCGGCGTGGCCCCGCAGGCACTGGCCGGTGTTGTGAGCCTCCACCAAACCGTGGAGATGGTCCGGTTGACCATCGAGGTCGTCGAGGAGAACGTCGTCGACGCCGTCGGGGAGGCCGACGCGCCGTCCGTGCGGGAGTCGATCGTTCGCTACGCGCGCGAGGTCGCTTTCGCCACGGCGGAGGTCTACGCCCGTGCCGCCGAGATGCGCGGCGCGTGGGACGCGCGCCTGGAGGCCCTCGTGGTGGACAGCGTGCTTCGTGCGGAGGCGGACGAGACGGTGCGGTCGCGGGCCAGCGCGCTGGGGTGGGAGGCGAGGGGCGACGTGGTGGTCGTCCTGGGCCGCGTTCCGGAGGCGCAGGGACCTGCGCGCGAGTCGATCATCGACGAGGTACGACGCTCGGCACGGCACTCCCGACTCGACGCGCTGTGCGCCGTGCAGGGCGACCGCATGGTGGTGGTGCTCGGTGGCGTGGACAACGCCGACAAGGCAGGTGCCGCCGTGGCTCCGCACTTCGGGGAGGGACCCGTGGTGGTCGGCCCGGTGGTCCCCGACCTGGTGCGCGCCAGCATCTCGGCGCGGGCCGCGACGGCCGGGCTGCGCGCTGCCGCGGGCTGGCCGGAGGCTCCGCGGCCGGTGACGAGTGACGACCTGCTGCCCGAGCGCGCACTCTCCGGTGACGGGCACGCCCGCCGCCAGCTGGTCCAGGAGGTCTTCGTCCCGCTGGCCGAGGCCGGCGCACCGACCCTGGACACCGTCTCGGAGTTCTTCGAGCACGGGGGCTCCATCGAGGGCACCGCCCGGGCGATCTTCGTGCACCCGAACACGGTCCGCTACCGGCTCCGGAGGGCCGCCGAGGTGACGGGCCTGACCCCGACGGACCCCCGGGACGGCTACACCTACCGGGTCGCGCTGACCCTGGGCCGGCTCGCTTCCCGGGACTCCGTGAGCCTGCACACACTCTGAGCCGAAGTTGTAGGGTTCTCACAAAGAATGCGCGGTAATCTTCGTGCGCCCCTGGCACGCGGCCGCGTGGTCGCCCGCGCGAGAGTAGGTATGTGCTCGTCATCGTCGCTCCCGGGCAGGGAGCCCAGTCCCCCGGCTTCCTCACCCCCTGGATGGAGATCCCGACCTTCACCGAACGGCTGACCTGGCTGTCCGCGGTGAGCAGCCTCGACCTGGGCCACTACGGCTCGCAGGCCGACGCCGAGACCATCCGGGACACCGCCGTGGCGCAGCCACTGCTGGTCGCCTCCGGGCTGCTCGCGGCGCTGGAGCTCTTCCCGCACCCGGCCGACGCCTTCGGGCGGATCGGCGCGGTCGCCGGGCACAGCGTCGGTGAGCTGACCGCCGCCGCCGGCGCGCGGGTCATCTCCGCGGAGCAGGCGATGGTCCTGGTCCGCGAGCGCGGGCGGGCGATGGCCGCCGCAGCCGCCACCACCGCGACCAGCATGACCGCGGTCCTCGGGGGGAACCGGGACGAGGTGCTCGCGAAGATCACCCAGCACGGGTTGACCGCCGCCAACGACAACGGCCCCGGCCAGGTCGTCGCGGCCGGCACCGTGGAGCAGCTGCAGGCGTTCGCCGAGGACCCGCCGGCCAAGGCGCGGCTGGTCCCGCTCTCCGTCGCGGGCGCCTTCCACACCGAGCACATGGCCTCGGCGGTCGAGGTCCTCGGCGGGCTCGCCCGATCGGTGTCCACGCACGACGCCCGGACGCCGATCATCTCCAACCGCGACGGGCAGATCGCCCATGACGGTGTCGATGTGCTGCGCCGGATCGTCACCCAGGTCCGCACGCCGGTGCGCTGGGACCTGTGCATGGAGACCATGCTCGACCTCGGCGTCACCGGCCTGCTCGAGATGCCGCCCGCCGGCACCCTGGCCGGGATCGCCAAGCGGGCGATGAAGGGCGTGGAGACGTTCGCCCTGAAGACGCCGGACCAGCTCGACGACGCACGCGCGTTCATCGACAAGCACGGGGTCGCCTCACAGATCGACACCAACCCGACCTGGCGGATGCTCGTCTCACCCTCGAAGGGCACCTTCCACCGCGTCGACGACCTCGACGAGGGCAGCTCGATCGCCCCCGACGCCAGGATCGGTGCGGTCCAGGGCCGCCAGGAGGAGACCGCGGTGACCGCGCCGTACGGCGGCACCGTCGTCGAGTGGCTGGTCCACGACGGCGACCTGGTCTCGCCCGGTCAACCGCTGATCCGCCTGCACCCGGAAGGAGTGCCGTCGTGACCACGCTGAACAGCTCCGTCGGGGCGCCGCAAGCGACCATCCTCGGCATCGGCACCTACCGCCCGAGCCGGGTGGTCCCCAACGACGAGCTCGTCGACGCCATCGACTCCAGCGACGAGTGGATCCAGCAGCGCTCCGGCATCAAGGAGCGGCGCTTCGCGGGTCCCGACGAGACCGTGCAGATGATGTCGGTCGCCGCCTCGCGGCAGGCGCTGGAGCGGGCCGGCCTCGAGCCCGCTCAGGTCGACTGCGTCGTGGTCGCCACCGTCTCGCACATGATGCAGACCCCGGCCGTCGCGACCGCGATCGCCCACGAGCTCGGCACCGACAAGGCCCCCGCGTTCGACATCTCCGCCGCCTGCGCCGGCTTCTGCCACGGCCTGGCGCTGGGCTCGGACATGGTGCGCGGCGGCAGCGCCAAGCACGTCCTGGTGATCGGCGTCGAGCGGCTCACCGACATCACGAGCCTCAACGACCGCGGCACCGCCTTCATCTTCGCCGACGGTGCGGGGGCCGCGGTGATCGGGCCTTCCGACGAGGTGGGCATCGGCCCGGTCGTCTGGGGCTCCGACGGCGAGCAGTTCGACCTGATCCGTCAGGACGAGGACTGGCGCGACGTCCTCGCCCAGGACAAGCCGCAGATGCCGCACCTGATCATGCAGGGCAGCGCGGTGTTCCGCTGGGCGTCGTTCGCGATGGCGAAGGTCGCCCAGCAGACCCTGGACAAGACCGGCATCACCGTCGACGACCTCGACGTCTTCGTCCCGCACCAGGCCAACATGCGGATCACCGACGCGATGGCACGGGCGATGAAGCTCCCCGACCACGTCAAGATCGCCCGCGACATCGCCCACCAGGGCAACACGTCCGCGGCCTCCATCCCTCTCGCCCTCGGCCGGATGATCGACGACGGCCAGGCCAAGAGCGGCGACATCGCCCTCGTCATCGCCTTCGGTGCCGGGCTGGCCTACGCCGCCCAGGTCGTGAAGGTCCCCTAGATCCCCTGGGCGCTGCGGCGCCCGGGCTGCAGCACCCACCTGTACTCAACCGTGAAGGAGCTCCACCCCATGGCAACCACCGAGGAAATCCGCACCGACCTCGCGGACATCGTCAACGAGGTCGCCGGTGTCCCGGCCGACGACGTCCAGCTCGACAAGTCCTTCGTCGACGACCTCGACGTCGACTCGCTGTCCATGGTCGAGGTCGTCGTGGCCGCCGAGGAGAAGTTCGACGTCAAGATCCCCGACGACGAGGTGAAGAACCTCAAGACCGTCGGCGACGCCGTCGCCTTCATCGAGCGCAGCCAGAACGGCTGACCGACGCGGCAGCCGCGCTGCCACGCCGCCGCCACACCCCGCACCACCAGCGCCCTACTCCACGAGGTGAACACATGAGCGCCACTCGAGTCGTCGTGACCGGACTCGGCACGACCTCCCCCGTCGGCGGTGACGTGCCCACGACCTGGGCCGCACTGCTCGCGGGCCAGTCAGGTGTCCGCCCGCTCACGCACGACTGGGCCGAGCAGCTGAGCACCCGGATCGCGGCCGAGGTCGCGGTGGACCCCACCGAGGTGCTCGAGAGGGTCAAGGCGCGCCGCCTCGACCGCTCCGGGCAGCTCGCGCTCGTCGCCGCCCTCCAGGCGTGGGCCGACTCCGGGCTGTCGGAAGCGGACGTCGACGGTGAGCGCCTCGGCGTGGCCATGGCCTCCGGCATCGGCGGGGTGCAGACCCTGCTCGGCAACTACGACGCGCTGGTGCACAAGGGTCCCCGCCGGGTGTCCCCGCTGGCCATCCCGATGCTGATGCCGAACAGCCCCGCAGCCAACATCGGGCTGGCCATCGGCGCGAAGGCAGGCGTGCACACGCCGGTCTCCGCGTGCGCCTCCGGCAACGAGGCGATCGCCCTGGGCATCGACATGATCCGCCTGGACCGCGCCGATGTCGTCGTGGTGGGCGGCACGGAGGCCGCCGTGCACGCGCTGCCGATGGCGGCCTTCGGGCAGATGATGGCGCTGTCCAAGCGCAACGACGACCCCGAGCGGGCATCCCGGCCCTGGGACAAGGGTCGCGACGGGTTCGTCCTCGGTGAGGGGGCCGCGGTGCTGGTCCTCGAGTCCGAGGAGCACGCCACCGCCCGGGGCGCGCGGGTCTACGCGGAGGCCGCCGGGGCCGGGATCACCGCCGACTCCCACGACATCGCCCAGCCCGACCCGGCCGGCCTCGGAGCCACCCGGGCGATGAAGATGGCGCTGCGCGAGGCGGGGCTCGAGCCGACCGACATCGCGCACATCAACGCGCACGCCACCTCGACCCCGCAGGGTGACCTCGCCGAGGCGATGGCCATCCGCAACGCGCTGGGCGACAAGGCGGCCGAGAACGTCGTGCTCACCTCGACCAAGTCCATGACCGGGCACCTGCTCGGCGCCGCCGGGGCGCTCGAGTCCCTGGCCGTCGTCCTCGCCCTGCGGGACCGCGTCGTCCCGCCGACCATCAACCTCGAGGACCCGGAGGAGATCGGGCTGGACGTGGCGTCCGAGAAGCGCACCCTGCCCGCGGGCGACCTCGCCGCGCTGAACAACTCCTTCGGCTTCGGCGGCCACAACGTCGCCATCGCCTTCCGCAGCGCCTGACCAGCGCCCCTCTCGACGCCGTCCACCCAGGAGTGTCCGCATGACCCAGGCCCCCGAAGCCCCCGCCCGCCCGGCGAAGCCCCCGAAGCTGCCGCGCGACCAGGATCCCCGCAACCCGAACTTCCGGCTCGCGGCGCTCTTCGACGAGGGCACCCTCGAGCTGATCACCGACGACGACGGGAGCGGGATGCTCGCCGCCGTCGGCAAGGTGGACGGGACGCACGTCGTCGCGTTCTGCTCCGACGCCACGGTGATGGGCGGGGCGATGGGTGAGGTCGGCTGCAAGGTCGTCGTGCACGCCTACGAGCGGGCGCTGGCCGACCAGGCGCCGGTGGTGGGGCTCTGGCACTCCGGCGGGGCGCGGCTCGCCGAGGGCGTGCTCTCGCTGCACGCCGTCGGGGAGATCTTCCACGCCATGACGCAGGCCTCCGGCAAGATCCCGCAGATCTCGGTGGTCCTCGGTCCGGCGGCCGGCGGCGCGGCGTACGGGCCGGCGCTGACCGACCTGGTGATCCTCGGACCCGAGGGCCGCATCTTCGTCACCGGACCCGACGTGGTCCGCTCGGTGACCGGCGAGGACGTCGACATGCTGCGCCTCGGCGGCCCGGAGCCGCACGGGCGCCGCTCCGGCGTCGTGCACATCCTGACCGAGAGCGAGCAGGAGGCCCTGCAGCGTGCGCGCGGCCTCGCGTCCCTGCTCGGCGCGCAGGGCACCTTGGACGTCTCGGCCGTCGAGGACGTCGACCTGTCGGCGATGCTCCCGGAGTCGAAGAAGAGGGCGTACGACGTGCACCCGCTCGTCGAGGCCATCCTCGACCCGGGAACGGCGCAGGAGGTGCACGCCAAGTGGGCGCCCAACATCGTCACCGCGCTCGGTCGCTTCGGCAGCCGGACCGTGGGCGTCATCGCGAACAACCCGCTGCGGCTCGGCGGCTGTCTGGACTCGCTGTCCGCGGAGAAGGCCTCCCGCTTCGTGCGGATGTGTGACGCCTTCGGGGTGCCGCTGGTGGTGCTCGTCGACGTCCCCGGCTACCTGCCCGGTGTCGGCCAGGAGTGGGACGGCGTCGTCCGTCGCGGCGCCAAGCTGCTGCACGCGTTCGGCGAGGCCGTCGTCCCCCGGGTGACCCTGGTGACCCGCAAGACCTACGGCGGCGCCTACATCGCGATGAACTCACGCTCGCTGGGCGCCACCAAGGTCTTCGCCTGGCCGGGGGCCGAGGTCGCGGTGATGGGAGCCGTCGCGGCGATCCGGATCCTGCACCGCCGCAAGCTTCTCGAGGTCGCGCCGGAGATCCGGCCCCAGGTCGAGGCCGAGCTGGCCGCCGAGCACGAGCGCATCGCCGGCGGCGTGGACAAGGCCGTGGAGATCGGCGTGGTCGACGAGGTCGTCGAGCCGACCGCCACCCGCACGGCCCTCGCCGCGGCGATCGCCGGCGCGGGCCTGGTGCAGCGCGGGGCGCACGGGAACATCCCGCTCTAGACGACCTGGTGCAGCCACCTCACCGGGGCGCCCTCGCCGGCGTGCCGGAAGGTCTCCAGCTCGTCGTCCCAGGGCTTGCCGAGCAGCCGGTCGATCTCGAGCTCCAGCGTGGTCTCGCCCGCGGACGCCTTGACGAGGGCGGCCTTGAGCCGGTCCTCGGGGATCATGATGTCGCCGTGCACCCCGGTGACCGCGTGGAAGAGGCCGAGGGCGGCGGTGTAGGAGTAGCGCGCGCCCTCCGTGCCGCCCTGGCCGGACGCCGTGGGCTCCTCGGTGACCTCGAAGCGCAGGTGGTTCCAGCCGCGCAGGGCCGAGGCGATCGAGGCCGCCGTACCCGCCTCGCCGGTCCAGGAGAACTCCGCGCGGTACGCACCGGCCTGGGCGCCCTGGGGCGTCCAGTCCAGGCTGACGGCGCTACCGAGCACGCCGCCTGCGGCCCACTCGATGTGCGGGCACAGCGCGGACGGCGCGGAGTGGACGTAGAGCACGCCCCGGGTCAGAGCCCGTGTCGCTGTTCGTGTGGTCACTGTGGCCTCCTAGATCCGGCGTCGAGATACGCCTTCCCCAGCGGTCTCCACGGATCGGGAGGTCTGTGCCCTCACGAAGAACGGTGTGCAGTTGTGTCGGTCGTGCTCAGTGTGACGCACCGGCAAGCCCACGCGCCACAATTGCATCGATTCTACCAACCCGGGTCGCGGCGCCGAACCCGACCGGGTGGCCAGGAACACACCGGTTCCGGCGCCCCCAGCGACCTTTAGGGGTAAAGAAGAGTCTTCGCCCGACCGAAACTTCCTGGTGTCGTTGCGGAAACCTCGGTGGGTCACCGTGGTCGGTACCCACGAGATGAAAGGACCAGAGGCCATGACGACCTCACTGGTCAGGACGAGGCATGCCACCGCCGACGATGTCGGAGCGGTCCTCGAGCTGTACAACCGCTGCTCACCGCAGACCTTGGAGCTGCGCTTCCACATCCCCGTCGCCCACGTCCCCGAACGTCTGGTGCGTGACCTCGTCGAGCCTCAGGACGGCTGGAGCGTGGTGGCCGAGCAGGGTGAGGAGGTCATCGGCCACGGCTGCGCCGGCCGGCTGTCCGGGTCCCGGGTCGAGATCGGGCTCCTGGTCGACGACGCCTTCCAGGGCACCGGGGTGGGCACCCGCCTGCTGCGCGACCTCGCCGCCTCGGCCACCGAGCGCGGCTGCACGTCGATGGTCTGCTCGGTCGCCCCGGACAACGCCTCGGTCCTTCCGACGGTACGACGGGCGGGACTCGAGGGGCTCTCGACCTATGTCGACGGCGTCGTCGAGATCGAGATCCCGCTCGAGGCCGGGAGCGCCGGGCTCGGACTGCCTGCCTGAGCGCCGGACGCCCCCGGGACCGGTCGCGACCGGGATTGCGATGATGGGCGCATGGGCTCCCCCGCCACCCGGATCGGCATCTCGGGGTGGAGGTACGCCGGGTGGCGAGGCGACTTCTACCCCGTGGGACTGGCGCAGCGCCGCGAGCTCGAGTACGCCTCGGAGCGGATGGGGTCGATCGAGATCAACGGGTCCTTCTACTCGTTGCAGCGCCCGACGTCGTACGCCTCCTGGCGCGCGGAGACGCCCGAGGACTTCGTCTTCGCGGTGAAGGGCGGACGCTTCATCAGCCACCTCAAGCGGCTGGTCGACGTCGAGACCCCGCTCGCGAACTTCTTCGCCTCCGGTGTCCTCGCTCTCGGACCCAAGCTGGGGCCGGTCCTCTGGCAGCTGCCGGCCAACCTCGCCTTCGACGCCGACGTCCTCGACGCGTTCTTCACCCTGCTGCCGAGCAGCACCGCGGAGGCCGCCTCGCTCGCCGAGCGTCACGACGACAAGGTCAAGGAGGGTCGCGCGCTGACGACGGCCGAGGTCGACGTACCGCTGCGCTACGCGCTGGAGTTCCGCAGCACCACCTTCGCGGTGGAGGAGGCCTACGAGGTGATGCGGCGGCACGGGGTCGCGTGCGTCCTCGCGGACACCGCCGGGAGGTGGCCCAAGGTCGAGGTCGAGACCGCGGACTTCATGTACCTGCGTCTGCACGGAGACAAGGAGCTCTACGTCAGCGGCTACTCCGACGCCGCGCTCGACGAGTGGGCGGCCAAGTGCCGGGGGTGGAGGGCCGCGGGGCTCGACGTCTTCGCCTACTTCGACAACGACAGCAAGGGATACGCGCCGTACGACGCGATGAGGCTGATCGAGCGGCTCCGGGACTGAGGCTCTCGACATTCTTGACTTTCGAGACCTTGTGGCCGGCCCGGATCGTCCCCTTTACTGGCCTTCGCGTCGATCGTGGCGCCGGAACTCGATCCCGGGGGGGAATCGTGCTCACCTGCATCCACACGCTCGGCCACCTGGGCGCCGCCTGCGTCCGTGTCTGCGTCGCCCTCCTGGTCGGTGCGTCCCTGGGCCTGCTGCTGGGGCCTTTCGCTGTCTCGGCGGCGCTGCACTACGTGCAGGGCACCGCCGTCGGGGCGGACCTGTCGTGCTGTGTCGCCCAGTCCGGACCGCAGGACTACCTCTCGACGCTGCGATGGGCCGCCCAGCAGCTCCAGACGCTCCCGGACCGCCTGTCGGAGATGTCCTCATGACACGTCTGGATCATGCAGGTATGTGGGCGGGGCCACCCGTCCGCCCTATGGTCGACGGAAAGCGCCCGCGGCATACTTGTGAGAACGGAGGTGCCGTCTCCGGTCTCGGAATGTGCAGGTGACGACGCACCGTCACCCGACTCTCGGAGCGCAACGTGGTCACGGTCCTTCTTCTCGTGCTCGTCGGCTGGGCGGCCCTGTCCGTCGTCCTCGGCCTGCTGCTGTGCCGCGGCATCCGTCGCTCGTCGAGGACGCCCGCCCCGCCCGCCGTACTCCCCTGGCAGGCCTCGACCTCGTCCGCCGTCGCGAACCCGACCGGGGACGCGGAACAGAACCGGACCGCCGCCTCTGCCTGAGCGTGCGCGAACCTGCAGTGCAGAAATGTGCACCCCGAGCCCCGTGACAGAACGGGACCACTTCTCCTAGCCTGGTCGCACGAGGCCACAGTTGGAGCGCTTTCGACCTCCCAACGGAAGCGCTCCGGCTTCCTCCTCCTGGACACGGAACCGCCCCCCGTCACGCACGCAGGGGCGGTTCTGTATGTCCCCCCCAACATGTCCTCACGCAGAACCGCCCCGGGTCCACGAAGGACCCGGGGCGGCGGCGCTTCAGCGATGCGGCAGTCGCCGGCTCAGTACTCCTTGGTCGACGGCGCGACCTTGTACTCCTTGGTGGCCTGCACGGTGTTCGCGTGCTGGTGGCCGGCGGCGGAGGTCGTGGCGGTGCCCGCCGAGATCAGGCAGGTGGCGGCGACCACGGCGACGGCGGTGCCGGTGAGCAGCTTGCGTGCGATCGAGTGAGCGTTCATTGGAAAGGCCCCTCCCAAGGCCTCACCCCACGGCACCCGTGGCCATGGTGACCTCGAGTACGTGAAGCGTGTTTTCGTAGCTTGTCTCCCCCGGCGGCGCACGTCTCGATGCCCCCACGGAAGCGATACGTCAGGAGTGTCGGCAGGTGCGCCCCCGTTCTTGAGACTTTCGGTGAAATCGTTTGCACTACCGGGCGAAAGCGGTGAAACCGGGCATTCTCCGAATTCTTCTCGAAAAAGGTAAAGACCGGCCTGCGGCGAACCGACCATCCGGGTGACAAGCCAGTGGGACGGAGGTGGTGACCCGATGAGGGAGACGGTTGAACCGCAGTACCAGCAGACCTCCGGGTTCCACGACCACGCGTGGCGGCGGCTGAACCCCGAGGTCGAGGTCGGCATCTTCGAGTACCGGTGCGACCTGTGCAGCGTCACCTGGTCGGGGCTGCTGGTGGCGAGGTCCCGGGACCCCCGTCGCGCGGGCCTGCGCCGGGGCTGAGCGGGCCTGCCGACTTGACCTAGTCCCCCGCCTCGCGTGTGATGTGGTGGGTGAGGTCGCCCGGGACTTCTCGCCGTGCGGTGACCTCGGCGCTCGCGGCCATGCTGATTGCCGGTCTGGCGACGGTGACCTCGGACCGGCCGGGCGCCGAGCAGTCCCCCTCCGCAGACCGACCTCAGGACCACACTGCGCTGACCACACCGTGGACCAAGGACGTGTCGCCGGACAACGCGCTGCCGAAGTACCCACGCCCGCAGCTGCGGCGAGCATCGTGGCGGAACCTCAACGGGCTGTGGCAGTTTGCCGGGGCCAGCAGGGACGAAGCCCCTCCGACCGGTCACCGGCTCCCCGGACGTGTCCTGGTCCCCTATCCGGTCGAGTCGGCCCTCTCCGGCGTCACGCGCCACGAGGACCGGATGCTCTACCGTCGCACGTTCACGGTCCCGAAGTCCTGGGCCGTCGGTCGCGACCAGGACCTGAGGCTGAACTTCGGCGCGGTCGACTACCGGGCCACCGTCTGGGTCAACGGCCAGCTCGTGGCCCGGCACACCGGCGGGTACGACGCGTTCTCGGTCGATGTCACCAGGGCGCTCCGGCCCCAGGGACCGCAGGAGCTCGTCGTCGGCGTGGAGGACCGCACGGACCGCACCTGGCAACCGGTCGGGAAGCAGCGGCGGGTCCCGGACAGGGGGATCTTCTACACCAGCGCCTCCGGCATCTGGCAGACCGTCTGGATGGAGCCGGTGCCCCGGCAGGGCTTCGTCGAGCGGCTGGACATGATCCCGGACATCGACTCCTCGACGCTGCGCCTCGACGTCCGGACCGGCGGAGCCTCCGAGACGGTACGGCGCGGGCTGACCGTGCGAGCCATGGTGCGTGACGGACGCACCCGTGTCAGCAGCGCCGTCGGCGTCACGGACCGGTCGTTCCGGGTGCCGGTCCCACGTCAGCGACTCTGGTCGCCCGCGCATCCCTTCCTCTACCACCTCGACGTCACGCTGCGGCGGGGTCGCAGGACCGTCGACCATGTCACGTCGTACTTCGGGATGCGCGAGATCGGCGAGCGGCTCGGCAAGGACGGCAGGCTGCACATCACGCTGAACCACAAGACGCTGTTCCTGATGGGCGTCCTGGACCAGGGGTACTGGCCCGACGGGATCTACACGGCGCCGACCGACGAGGCGCTGCGCTCCGACATCGTGGCCGCCAAGCGTCTGGGGTTCAACACGATCCGCAAGCACATGAAGGTGGAGCCCGACCGCTGGTACTACCACGCGGACCGGATCGGGATGCTGGTGTGGCAGGACATGCCGGCCATGCGGACGGAACCGGTCGGGAGTCGCAGCGCGCCGCCGCCGAAGGCGCGCGAGGAGTTCGAGCGCCAGCTGCACGCCATCGTCGTCCAGCACCGGAGCTGGACGTCGATCATCGGCTGGGTCCCCTTCAACGAGGGCTGGGGCGAGTGGGACCGTGCCGCGACCAGGCGCATCGCAACGTCGGTCCGGCGGCTCGACCCCAGCCGTCTCGTCGACGCCGAGAGCGGGGTGAACTGCTGCCGCTCGCTGGGCGACAGCGGTCGAGGCGACGTCGTCGACTGGCACGCCTACCCCGGGCCGGCCACGCCCTCGCCTGATGGCCGCCGGGTGGCGATCGCCGGTGAGCACGGCGGCTTCGGCCTCGAGGTCCCCGGGCACCTGTGGTTCGGGGACGGCAGCGCCTACCGGATGGCGCACAGCAAGGCGGAGCTCACCCGGCTCTACGTCGCCCATCAGGAGACGCTCCTGGAGGCCCGGGACCGCGGGCTCAGCGGGGCCTTCTACACCCAGCTCACGGACGTCGAGCACGAGGTCAACGGCTTCTACACCTACGACCGCCGGGTCGCCAAGATGGACCTCGACCGAGTGCGGGCGGTCAACGAGCGCGGGCGGCGAGCGGGCGCGACGTAGATTCGAGGGTATGCGAACCATGCGTGGTGGGCCTGCCATCGGTGCCGGGCTGGTGCTGCTTCTGATGCTTCGGGTGGCCCTGCGCCTCGCGCGTCACGGGAGCCGGGGCGGTGGGCTGACCGTCGTCGTGGTCCTGGTGCTGCTCGGTGCGGTAGTCGTCTTCGCGATCGCTCAGAACCGAGGCTCGCGACGCTGACGCGTTGTCCGGCTCGGCTGCGGAGCCGCGGCTTCCTCACCTATCTGCGCGAGCCCGTGATGCGGCGCAGACCGGCTGCGAGTCGGGACTCGAGCAGGACTTCGGCTATCTCCACCACCGCATCCGTCACGCCGTCTTCGGCCGGTTCCCCAACACCAGACTGACGCTCCACGTCAAGGAGCACATCCGGCCCTGGGGGGTCACCGACGTCACCGCATGGCCGCTGCGCTCGACCTCCGTGTCGTCTCGGTGAAGGGTCAGTACGGCGGGCGGTACGTGCCGTGGAAACGGCACCCGGCCCTGTTCTCACTGCAGCTCGTCTACGTGCTGGAGCCGGTCAGGTCGCCTTGCTGATGGCGTCCCGCGTTCGGTCGACCAGGGAGGCGAAGGGTCCGACGACATACTGCGCCGTCGGTGAGCCCGCCGTCGACGGGTGTGGATGCGTGGGCGCGATGCTCTCCGCCGCCTTCAACTGCCGACCCATCGAGGCGCGCTTGTCCCCGTCGCACGAGGACAGGATCTGCGGGAACTCCTCCCGCTCCTCAGCGTCGGCGTGGTCGGAGACGGCCTTCTCGAAAGCCGCCAGCATCTCGTCGAACTCCGCGCTCGAGACGTCGAGGCTCTCGAGCTGCTTCAGGACCTTGTTCGCCTCGGACTCCTCCTGGTTGCGGGCGTCGGCGACCGACTCCCCCGCCGCCTCCTTGCTGACCGGACGAAGCACCATCTCCTCCGCAGTCTCGTGCACCGCCAGCAGGGCTCGCAGCTCATCGAAGGCGTGCGCCTTGTGGTCGCCGTCGGCGGAGGACACGTCGGCGAACAGCTCGCGGATGCGAGCGTGCTGCTCCAGAAGGATTCGGATCACGTCACCTTCGGGCAGGCTCGCCGCCTGTGCCATTTCCTGATGGGCTTGACCCATGCTGACTCCTAGCTCGATCGGTCGTGGTTCGGTCTTCGGCTGCGCTGCCCCGGGATGCACAGCAGGCGTCGGCGTACCCAGCCGGGGCGCCGGCATGCTCCTTCGTCTCGTGGCCCGAACCGCGCCTGCATGTGCTGAGCACCGAGGGGCACCGAGTCCTCATGCTGCGACAACTCCTGCAGGGTGCGGCCGCGGGCGCGGCCGGAACGACTGCGCTGAACGCACTGACGTACCTGGACATGGCGCTGCGCGGTCGTCCCACGAGCAGCACGCCGGAGCAGACGGTGGAGAAGCTCAGTGCCTCCGTGGGCGTGGGGATACCCGGCGACGACGGGACGCGGCCCAACCGCGTGCAGGGCATCGGAGCCCTTATGGGGCTCACCACGGGAGTCCTGGTCGGAGCCGCGCTGGGCGCCGCGGACGACGTCCTGGGCGGCGCCCTTCACCGGCTGCCCCCAGGCGTGCTTGGCACCGGGGTGGCGACCGGTGCGCTGGTCGGTGCGAACGGGCCGATGGCGGTGATGGGCGTCAGCGACCCGCGTTCGTGGAGCGCCTCGGACTGGACCAGCGACCTCGTCCCGCACCTCGGCTACGGGTTGGTGACGGCTCTGACCTACTCCGCGATCGCCGACTGATCTGCACCTCGGACGATCTTGGCCGGGCGCCTGAGCGGCACGGACTCGATCGCGCCGATGTCTCGAGCTGCGAGGGAGGCGCTCGGGGCGAGCTCGTTCGAGGGGGCTCCCCCCGTTCGCCGACCGCTCAGCGGTGCTTGCTCAGCGGGGTAGCGGGGTTGGCAGCCAGGCTCGGGCAGTGCTCCGAACCAGCTCGAAAAAAGTCTTGAACCTCTTTGTGGAGAAGGGCCGATCGGGGCCTGTTTCTGTCGGTGGTGCCTGGAACAGTCGGGGTCATGGAAGGCAGCAGGATCGACGACGAGATCGGTGAG
>JAWWPF010000090.1:0-6426 GCA_033850795.1 Nocardioidaceae bacterium
CCTCGAGGTCCTCCATGTCGACCCCGACGAGTTGGTATGGGCTTCGGAGATCGCCGAGCGCACCGGCCGCACCCGCCAGTCGGTCGACCAGCTCATCAAGGCCCAACGGGGCCCGGGCGGGTTTCCCATCCCCAATCTCCGAGGCGCCCACGACACCGCCCCCCTACGCCAAGCGCTCAAACAACTCCTCGCCTCCTGATACCACCACCCCATCCACGGTCAGACCCAAATCCGCGGGTCCGCAGTCGAGGGGCAAATTTGACCCGCAAACTGACCCCCATGGACTCAGATCCACGTGGATGACGATGGACCCCTGTGGAGCATCGGTGCAAGGTCGCGGGCATCAATCTGGATCCGGGCAGACCGACCTCACCGCATGAGGCAGTCGAGGGCTGGGTCATAGGCTCCAGCACCGCCCGCTCGAGTTCGTCGGTCGTCACCGGGCCGACCGGCTGCGGGACATCCCGGCCGGGTCGAGCGCTGGTGTCACCGTCTGTTCCGGGCATTTTCGGGGGACATGTGCCCAAGAGATCGGAACGGAAGCGGCGTCCTCGAAGCTGCCGGGTCTCCGGCTCTGCGCGTCTCTTCCCGTGGGCGAGCGGGCCCGATCGGCACCTTGTCCGATGTCACACCCACGATGGCGGCCGCTTCTCCCTGAAGGCTTGAATCCCTTCGGCAGCCGCTGGTGAGCGGAACAATTCGAGCGACAGTGCCTCCGCGTGGGAGAAGGCGTCGTCCATGCCCATCGCCGGCAGCTCCCGCAGCAGTTGCTTCGTGGCCCGTACGGCATTGGGTTCGGTCAGCCGTATCGCCTGCAGCACCGCCTCGGCGGTTGCAGCGGTATCTTCGTCGGGAACCGCCACCGTCACAAGCCCCGCCTCCATGGCCGCCGCGGCATCGAAGGTCTCCCCGGTCAGCGTGTAGCGCAGGAGCGCCCGTGGCGACATCTGCTGCCGGCACACCGCTGCGATGATCGCCGGGGCCACCCCGATCCGAACCTCGGTGAAGGCGAACGTGGCGCTCCTGGGGGCGATCACGATGTCCGCTGCACCCACGATGCCAATGCCGCCCGCTCGCACGTGGCCGTTGAGCTGCACCACGATGGCTTTGGGGAAGCTCCACATGTTGGACAGGATCCTCGGCACCGAGACCGAAGATCCGTCGGAGTTGCCCGGCGGATCCTTGAGGTCGGCGCCGGCGCAGAACGTCGTCCCGGTCGCGGTGAGGAGAACGCCCCGGACGTCCGAGTCATCTCGGGCCCGCACGAGCGCGTCATCGAACTCCTCTAGGAGGCGCCGGGACATTGCATTCCGGTTGTGTGGCGAATCGAGGGTGATCGTGGCGACGCGGTTAGCGACGTCGAGGTGAACGAGTTCGCTCATGGGTCTGATTTACCAGGCCGTTCCGTCGCCGCGCACGTTCGCCTCGCCGCTGTACAAACTCGTCGTCCTGCTAGCGGAAATTGTGGACCATCTCGCCGACGCCGGTCACAAAGCTGCGGAGCTCGTCGCCCGGCTGCAGCCATACCGGCGGCTTGCGGCCCAGGCCGATCCCGGCGGGTGTCCCTGTGAAGATCAAGTCCCCGGGCCGCAGCGTGACCACCGTGGACAGCCGCGCGATCAGCTCGGGCACGGAAAAGACCATGTCGCTCGTACGGCCCTTCTGCATCAGCTGGCCGTTGAGGGTGCAGCCGAGCTCTAGGTCGTCACGGTCAGCCAGCGCCTCAGGAGTGACGACAACGGGCCCGATCGGGCCGTAGCCCGGAAACGACTTCCCCAGCGAGAACTGGGGGGTGGGAGGCCGGAACTGCATGTAGCGGTCCGAGATGTCCTGCCCCACGGTGACACCCGCCACGACAGACCATCCGTCAGCGGATGGGACACGATGCGCGTCGCGGCCGATGACGATCACGAGCTCGACTTCCCAGTCAACTTGGTCGCCGCTGAGAGCCACGACGCCGTTCGGGCCTGTGATACAGCTGGGGAACTTTGTGAAGGTCAGAGGGTCCGCGGGCAGCTCGAAGTTGGTTTCAACTGCGTGATCACGATAGTTGAACCCGATTCCGAACACCTGACCGGGCCGGGGGACCGGCGGACCGAGGTCTGATGGGTCGTACGGCGTCGTTGAGGCCGACCCGAGCGTCGCGGCCCAGATTCGGAACGCGTCCCAGTTGTCGTACAGCGACTGGGGATCCGGGCTGAAGCGTCCGCCGCTTGCTCCGGCGATGTCAACGGCTCCGTCGTCGACGAGCAGCGATGCTCGTCCAGCCACATTGGCGATGCGCATCGGTTCGTCTACCTCCATGCGGTCAGCCTCGTCTTGTCGGGGGGCCGGCGAAGCACTGTGCGAGATCCATCCACTCGTGGGCGTCGTCCCCCACGATGTGGAGAGCGGCTTGCGCGACCGAGGCCCGCTGTGTCACGACGAGGGCGAATCCGACGGCCGTACCGCTGATCCGTTGGGCGGCAGCCTCCGGCCCCCATGTCCAGCGGTCTCCGCTCGGCGCGGCGAGCTCGACGCGGATATCGCAATCTGGCGGGGTCAGCCCGCGGTTGATGTAGCTCCAACGGCGGGTCAGCACCCCAAGATGGGCCACGTGGCGGAGTCTGTCCGTCGCCGCCCGGTCGACTCCGAGAGTGCGTGCGATGTCCTCACCGTGCGCCCAGGCTTCCATCAGCCGGGCGCTGGCGAAGCTCCGGGCGGACATCGGCGGCCCGAACCAGGGGAGCCGGGCCGTCTCCTCCACTCCCGAGAGCGCCTCGACCAGGCTGGCTGCTGCTGAAAGCCACCAACCTTCTAGCTCCAGAGGCGGTGTCGCCGCGGCGCGCGTGATCTCGTCGGCGAGGAACCTGTCGACCGAGGCGGCGATAGTGTCGCGCTCTTCGGCGAACCGCCCCGGTTGCGTGACAGCCAGCGCGCCCAGCTCGTCGAAGCGGGCGAGGTGCTGGACCTGGTCCCGGATGGCCCACCCATCGGCGGGCGTGAGCCGGTCCCAGTGTTCTGTTCGCAGACATTCGACGATTTGGCGCAGGGCTTGGTGTTCGGCCTCAAGATCGCGGATGAGGGTTGGGTATCCCTCGGTTTGCGTGGACGTGGTCATGGGTTCCCTGTGGTCATGGCGACTTGATCCGGCGAGAGCAGCGTTCGAGGGATGTCGACCGTTCGGGCTCTGACGTATTCGCCGAGGCCCTTGGCTTGGGGATCGAACCGGGTGCTGGCTGCGACGCCTTCCCCGAGAAGACCGTGGAACACGAAGTTGAGGGCGAGAAGATTGGCGAGCTCGAACCGCTCGACCGGGTGCTCTCGGGCCTCGGGGAACAGCGCGGCGAGACGGTCGAGGGTCAGGAATTCCCGTAGCCAGCTGTAGGCTTCCGGCGTCCGGGCCCAGACCCCGACGTTGGCGTTGCCTCCCTTGTCGCCGGAGCGGGCACCGACCAAGAGGCCGAGGGGGACGCGGACGGTCGATCCCGCTGGTGCCGGCGGGAACTGCGGTGGAGATGCCGGGCCGGGATCGGGGCTTGGGGCCTGTGGGGCCGTCACGACAGTCGATGAATCCCCGTTGATGACGACCGCCTGCGGACACAGAACGGCTGGGAGCAACGCCGGCCAATGCACGCCATATGGAACGGCCGCACGCGGCGCATCTCGGGGGAACAACCCGGGATAGGACGCCAGCGCCATCTCGATTGCCACGCTGGTGAAGCGCCGGTCGATCTTCTCCGGATCCGAATCTTTGACCGAAAGGGTCAGTTCGGCGACGCCCTCCTCGTTACGGCTGGGGTCTGACTTGTCTCGGCGAGCCAGTGTCGCTTCGGCGTACTCGAACGTGTGTTTACCTTGCGGGAAGCCGGCCCAGAAGGTCCGCTCGACGAGCTCTGCCTTGGCATCGATGTCGAGCCCCGTCAGCATGAAGGTAAACGAGTTGCGGTAGCCCCCCAGGTAGTTGATCGAGACCTTGAGCTCGGGTGGTGCGGGCTCGCCTCGCACGCCGAGCACCCTGACTCGGTCAGGCCCGAGCCCTTCCAGACGCACCGTGTCGAAGCGGGCCACGACGTCGGCGTTGAGGTATCGCGGTGAGCCGATCTCGTAGAGGAGCTGGGCCGTAACGGTGCCGATGTCCACGCGACCGCCCGTCCCGTCGTGTTTGGTGATCACGCACGTGCCGTCGTGGGAGATCTCGGCCATCGGGAAGCCGGGGTGATCGAGCCCGGGAATCTCACGAAAGAACGGATAGTTGCCGCCCGTCGCCTGGCAGCCGCACTCCACGATGTGGCCGGCGACGCAGGCCCCCGCCAACTCGTCCCAGTCCGTGGCGTTCCAACCGAAGTGCCACGCCGCTGGGCCCATCACGAGGGCCGCGTCGGTGGTACGACCGGCTATGACGATGTCCGCCCCCCGCCCGAGAGCCTCGACGATCCCCCAGCAGCCGATATAGGCGTTGGCAGCGACCGCCTGACGGGCTCCGAACGGTTCCCCGGTGTCGACGTTCGCCAACTCGTGGCCGGCCTTCCGCAGGTCTCCAAGGCGAGGGAGAAGGTCGTCGCCCGTGATGTGGGCCACGACAGGGTCAAGACCGAGTCGGGCGGCCAACTTGCGGACGGCGTCCGCGCACCCCGCCGGATTGAGTCCGCCGGCATTGGCGACGACCTTGATCCCCCGGTCCAGACATGCTCCCATCACCTGTTCCATCTGGGTGACGAAGGTGCGGGCGAAACCCCCGGCGGGGTCCTTGGCGCGATCCTTCGCCATGATGAGCATCGTCAGCTCAGCCAACCAGTCACCGGTCAGCACGTCGATAGGTCCGCCTTCGACCATCTCCCGAGCGGCGTCGAGGCGGTCTCCATAGAAACCGCTGCAATTGGCGACGCGGAGCGTCCCGGTTCCCCGAGTGCTCACAGCCCCCGCCACTTCGGCGTTCGCCGCTCGGTGAAAGCGCTGATGTCTTTCCGGCTGTCCATCGGCATCACCAAACCGAGGGCCAGCTGGAGATGTTCACCCGTCGCCCGGTCATCGGCAGCTCCAGCCGGGGTTCACGTAGTTTCCTCCTCGACGACAAAGAGAATCGCGCCTGCCTCGAGCCGGTCGCCGATGGCGACGCGCACCTCGGTCACCCGACCGGGCGTCGGCGCGATGAGTCGGTGTTCCATCTTCATCGCCTCCATAACGGCCAGCGTCTCGCCGGCCTCGACCCTCTGGTCCGAGACGACACGCACGTCGAGAACGATGCCCGGCATGGGGGCGACCACCCCCCCGCTGGGTGCGGCCGGCTCCAGGGTAGGGAAGAGTGGACAGACCGAGAGTTCCGTCTGACCGTCGGGGGTCGCCACGTAGAGCCGGTCACCGGATTCGACGATTGTGCTTCGGAAGCGGTGCCCGCCGATCTCCACGTCGATGGACGTGCCGCCCCACGCCAGAACACGGGCGACGCAACCGTCGTCGCCGATCGTGAAGGTTCCGTCGCGGCGGCGGCGATACGAGATTGTGACCGAGTCGCCGTCGCTCGTGAACATCGCGATCTGAAGGGGAAACGGTGTGTTCCTCCAACCCGACGGCATGAAGGCGAGGACCGTGGCCGTGGACCGACGGTTCTGCTGCTGCCACAAGGCGGCGGAGATCGCCGCGTCTCGCGCCACTTCGGCCCGGAGAGCGGCCCGTCGGGGAGGGTCCACCCGATCGATGAAGTCGGTCGTGGTGTCCCCCGAGACGAACTCCGGCGTTCGAAGCGTGTTGACGAGGAAGTCGCGGTTGGTGACCACCCCCGCGATCAATGACCGCTCAAGAACAAGGGCGAGTCGCCCAGCAGCCTCATGGCGGTTCGGTGCGTGCACGATGATCTTGGCCAGCATCGGATCGAACTGGGTCCCGATTACGCCGCCGGCTTCGACGGCCGAGTCCCAGCGGGCCGGCGGTTCGCTTGCGGGTTTCCAGCCTACGAGCGTCCCGGTGGCCGGGAGAAAGCCGGCCACCGGGTCCTCTGCGTACAGACGGGCCTCGATTGCATGCCCAGTGAACACAATGTCCGCCTGGGTGTAGCCGAGCGGTTCGCCCATGGCGACCCGAAGCTGCTCGCGCACGATGTCGAGGCCCGTCACGGCCTCGGTGACGGGATGCTCGACCTGCAGGCGAGTGTTGACCTCGAGAAAGTAGAAGCTTCTTTCGCCGTCCGGCCCCGCGTTGTCGTCGACCAGAAACTCGACGGTTCCCGCCGACGAATACCCCAGCGTCTTGGCAAGGGCGACGGCCGCCGCGCCCATCCGTTCCCGCAATGCGGGATCGACAACGGGCGAGGGAGACTCCTCGATGATCTTTTGGTGGCGCCGCTGGATGGAGCACTCCCGCTCGCCGAGATGGACGAGCCCTCCATGGGCATCGCCGAGAATCTGGATCTCGACGTGTCGGGAGCGAACGAGGTAGCGCTCGAGAAAT
>JAWWPF010000095.1:0-4681 GCA_033850795.1 Nocardioidaceae bacterium
AAGGACGAGATCCTGCAGGGCTACCTCAACACCATCTACTTCGGCCGAGGCGCCTACGGCGTCCAGGCCGCCTCGCGGGCCTACTTCGACAAGGATGCGCAGCAGCTGACGGTCCGGGAGGGAGCCGTCCTCGCCTCGGTGCTGAACTCGCCGACCGCTCTCGACCCGGCCGGCGGCGCAGCGGCCCGCGCCCGGCTGCTCGGCCGCTACCAGTACGTGCTCGGTGGCATGGTGTCCGCGGGCGACCTTCCCGCGGCGCAGGCCGACCGGCTCAAGGCCCGGCTCCCGAGGTTCCCGCGGATCCCCACCCAGAACCAGTACGGCGGGCAGCGGGGCCACGTCCTGACGCTCGTCAAGCGGCAGCTGCTCGCGCGGGGCTTCAGCGACCAGGAGATCTCCGGCGGCGGGCTGAAGGTCACCACCACGTTCACCCGCAACGCGATGCGGGCCGCGGCGCGTGCGGTGCACGACCAGGAGCCGAAGCACCTGAAGGCCCTGCACGTGGCGGTCGCCTCCGTCGACCCGCGCACCGGCGCCCTCAAGGGCATGTACGGCGGCCAGGACTACCTCCGCAGCCAGCTCAACTGGGCCCTCGCCGGCGGGTCGCCCGGGTCGGCGTTCAAGCCGTTCGCGCTGGCCGCCGCCCTGGAGGACGGCTACTCCCTGAAGAGCACCTTCGACGGCAACTCGCCGTACGTCTTCCCCAACGGCACCTCGAAGGTCGTCAACGAGGGCGGCGGCGGCGGCACCGACTACGGCGCCCGCATCAGCCTCCTCACCGCGACCGAGCTGTCGGTCAACACCGCCTACGTCGACCTGACCCAGTCCATGCACAACGGGCCCCGCAAAATCCTCGACACCGCGGTGAAGATGGGGGTGCCGCGCGAGGCGCCGGGTCTGCGGCCGGTCTCCGGGATCTCCCTGGGCTCGGCCACCGTGAGCCCGGTGGACATGGCGAACGCCTACGGCACGATCGCGGACGGCGGGCGGGCCAAGCCCTGGTACGTGATCTCGAAGGTCACCGACCCCACCGGCGCGACCCGCTACCGCGCGCCCGGGCAGACCCCCCGCGTGCTGTCGAGGGCCGTCGACCGCGACGTCAGCTACGCCCTGCAGCAGGTGGTCCGGTCGGGGACCGGCAAGAACGCCTTGGCGCTGGGCCGCCCGGCCGCCGGCAAGACCGGGACGGCGACCAACAAGGCCGGCGACGTCTCCTCCTCCTGGTTCGTCGGCTACACCCCCCAGCTCTCCACCGCGGTGATGTACGTGCGAGGGGACGGCAACGACGCCTTGAACGGGTACCTGCCGTCGTACTTCGGCGCGGACTACCCCACTCGGACCTGGACCGAGGCGGTCCGCGAGACGCTCGACAGCAGCCCGGTGCTGAACTTCCCGCCGCCCGCCAACCTGGCCGCACGGCAGCGGGACCACGCGCCCGTGCCGACCTTCACCCCCGCGCCCGCCACCACGCCGTCGACGGGGCCGGCTCCCACCCCGAGCGCCACCCGGCAACCGACGAGCACCCCGACGCGGACGCCGTCGAGCAGCCCGACCGCCACGGGCACGCCCCACCAGACGCCCAGCCAGACACCCAGCCAGACCCCCACCGGTCCGAGCCCCGGCACCGGGTCGTCCGGATCGGCGTCGCCGTCCCCGACGAGGGCGCCCACGAGGTCCCCCACGCGGTCGCCGGGGAGATCGCCCGCCGCTTCGCCGACGCGCGACCACCCGTCACCGGTGCGTCGGTAGATGCCCGCACAGCCCGACGTGGTGCCGCCCTCCCGCACCGACCCGCTGGTCCGCGCCGCCAGCGAGAGCATCGGCGGTCCCAGCGGGCAGCACACCCGCGGCCACCCGTGGTGGACACCGACGCGGGTGGTGCTGGCCGTCGCCGCGCTGACCTTCGTCCTGGGCATGGTGCAGAAGACCCCGTGCGTCCAGGACAACTGGTCCGGGAACCAGCTTCGGTACGCCGCGATGTGCTACTCCGACGTCCCCTACCTCTACTCCGGGCGCGGGTTCGCGGCGGGCTACGTGCCCTACACCGACAACGGCGGTCGGTACCCGGCGATGGAGTACCCGGTCGTGATCGGCTACTTCGCCTACGTCGCGGCCCGCGTCACGCAGGTGCTCGGCGACCCCCCGGACCTGACGGCCCGGGCCCGGCTCAGCTCCGTGCAGATCTACGGCGCCCCCGGTGTGGCGGAGGAGACGGGTCGGTACTTCAAGGTCACAGCCCTGCTCCTCGCGCCGTTCGCCCTGCTCTCGGCCTGGTTCCTGAGCGGAGTACACCGACGGCGACCGTGGGACGCGATGCTCTTCGCCGCCTCACCGGCTCTCGCGCTGTCGGGCCTGATCAACTGGGACCTGCTCGCGCTGACCGCGGTGGCCGGTGCGCTGTGGGCGTGGTCCCGCGACCGGCCGGTCCTCACCGGGGTGATGGTGGGTCTCGGGACCGCCACCAAGCTCTATCCGCTCTTCCTGCTCGGTGCCCTGCTGGTGGTCTGCATCCGGGGCGGCCGGCTACGCGCCTTCGCCGCGGCGGCCGGCGCGGCAGTGCTCACCTGGCTGGTCCTCGACGTGCCCGCGATGGCGGCCGGCTTCGAGCAGTGGAAGGTGTTCTGGACCTACAACGACGACCGCGGCGCCGACCTCGGCTCCCTGTGGCTGGTGTGGCAGCAGGCCGGCCACACCGTCACGCCGGGGCTGATCAACACCGTGTCCCTGGTCTTCCTCGCCGCCGTCTGCGCAGCGGTCCTCGCCCTCGGGCTCTCCGTCCGGCGTACTCCCCGGCTCGAGCAGCTCGGGTTCCTGATCGTGGTCGGCTTCCTGCTCGTCAACAAGGTCTACTCGCCGCAGTACGTGCTGTGGCTGCTGCCGCTGGCCGTCCTGGCCCGCCCTCGCTGGCGCGATGTGCTGATCTGGACCGCTGGTGAGGTGCTGTACTTCGGCGGCGTCTGGCTCTACCTCGGCGGCTGGACCGCGTCGGCATCGGCAGGCACACCGGACCGGTTCTACTGGTACGCGATCCTGGTCCGGGTGGCCGCGGAGATCTACCTGGCCGTCATGGTGGTGCGCGACGTCGTCGACCCGCGGCACGACCCGGTGCGCACGGACGTCGCCGAGGAGCGGACCGGGGCGAGCCTCGACCCGGTACGGCGTGCAAGCGACCCCCCGTGGGTAGGACCTGGCCATGCGCGCACTGACGACCGTGCCGATGACGGCCGGGTCCCTGGCGGTCAGCGACGTCCCGGAGCCCGGTCCGCGCGAGGGTGAGCTGCTGGTCGACGGGATCGCGGTCGGGGTCTGCGGCACGGACAAGGAGATCGCCCGTGGCGAGTACGGCTGGGCCCCTCCCGGCCAGGAGCGCCTGGTGCTGGGCCACGAGTCCCTGGGCCGGGTCCGTGAGGCGCCCGAAGGCTCCGGGTTCTCCACCGGCGACCTTGTCGTCGGGGTGGTGCGCCGCCCGGACCCGGTGCCGTGCGGGGCGTGCGCGCACGGTGAGTTCGACATGTGCCGCAACGGGCAGTACACCGAGCGCGGCATCAAGCAGCTCGACGGCTACGCATCCGAGCAGTGGACGGTCGAGCCCGCGTACGCCGTACGCCTCGACCCCGGGCTCGCCGAGGTCGGCATGCTGATGGAGCCCACGACGATCGTGGCCAAGGCCTGGGAGCAGGTCGAGAGGGTCGGCGCCCGGGCCTGGTTCGAGCCGAGGACGGCGCTGGTCACCGGCGCGGGACCGATCGGCCTGCTCGCCGCGCTGCTCGGACGGCAGCGGGGCCTCGACGTCCACGTCCTCGACCAGGTCACCGACGGTCCCAAGCCCGCCCTCGTCCGGGACCTCGGTGCGACCTACCACCACGACGACATCGACGCCGTGACCCGACGCCTCCGGCCCGACGTGGTCCTCGAGGCCACGGCGGTCCCGCGGCTCGTGCTCGGGGCCATCTGGGGCACCGGCGCCTACGGCGTCACCGTCCTCACCGGCGTCTCCTCCGGCGGGCGGAAGCTGCCGGTCGACCCGGGGGAGCTGAACCGGACGATCGTCCTCGAGAACGACGCGGTGGTGGGGTCCGTCAACGCCAACCTCCGGCACTACGCGCAGGCCGACGAGGCGCTGTCCGCCGCCGACCCGGACTGGCTGGCCCGGTTGGTCACCCGGCGGGTGCCACTGGAGAGCTTCGCGGACGCGTTCGAGGCCCGCCCGGACGACGTGAAGGTGGTGCTCTCCCTCGAGGGGTGAGCCCTACTCGCCCAGGACGGTCCGGTCGAAGGTGGTGGCGGTGTAGCGGACCCTGACCGGCACCTCGTCCCCGACCTCGGGGACCCGGGCCCCGTGGGAGAGGAACAGCATCGAGGCCTGCATGTGCGGCGGCTCGGCGAACAGCCGCAGCTTGCCGTCGATGGTGTACGGCGAGCGCACGAACCCGGCCGCGTCGAGACCGCCCCGCGCGACACGGGCCGCCCGGTCCTTCAGGGTCGCTCCGCCGGTCGGCGCCTCGAGGCCCACCCCGTGCGCCGTGCCACCCGAGACGACCACGATCGTGCCCGCCGCCGGGGCGGTGCGGCTGCGGTAGCCGAACACGTCGCCGCGCTCCACCGGGTGCACGTCCAGGACGGTCGCCCGGACGTCGAGGACCGTGCGGTCCCCCAGCCAGAGCTCGGTGCCGATCCGGGG
>JAWWPF010000117.1:0-9851 GCA_033850795.1 Nocardioidaceae bacterium
CGGTCAATACGAGCAGCACCACAGCTGCTCTCGTGATGGCGACGGTTCGGCCACCGGATTGCAAAAACCTTGAGTCAAGAGAGCCAAGTCATGCGCTCGTAAGGCGGTCGTCAGGAAGTCGTCATGATCGCCGGCAACCCACGGCGCTCCGAGGCAGCCTTGGTCTGATGGGGGGTTTGGCCTTAGCCAAGCTGTTCGTCGGCGCCGCTGCAAAACATCAGGAGCCCGCACGAGCTCCGGAGGGCTGTTGCTCGGCACCAAGGCCGAGCGGCCGAAGCGCACCAGTAGTCCCGACGGCCCCGAGGTCTCGGCCGCCTACCTGCCGCAGGGCAACGGCGCGGGGGGTGCTGCACGAACCTGCACCGCACGAAGATGCAGGGGGCAGAAGAGACGAAGCCGGGCGTGGTCGGGCAACCTCTCGCACCATAGGAGGCAAGCGGTCCCGGCCAGGGACTACCGCGCCGACCGGAACCCATGGGAACCGGCTTGACTCGGAGGTCAGCTCGCGATGCCAACGGAATATACAGGGCAGGACGTAGGGCGCTTTGGCATTGCCCGTTTGGCGCAGCCGACCTACCGACGCCGGTCCGAGGACCCCGCCGATGGGGGCTGCTCCGGCCGGCTCACCGTGACAGCAGCACACGGGGTCGAAGGCACGCCCATGATGGTGTTCGTCGACGGCAACCACGGTCGGCGCCTCTTCCTCACTCGAGCCGAGGCCGCTGACCTGGCATCGGCGCTCCAGGCCGCCGCGGGGCCGACGGAGGACGCGTGCAGGGCCGAGCAGGTGGCGCTGCGACAGATTCCGCCTGTCGCCTCCTGATCACGCACAGGACCGCTCCGGGGCTGGTCCAGCCCGGCGAGTGGATGCCTGCTCAGCATCGGCATGGGCGCGGAGGCGACTGAGTTGCAGGCGCGCCCCTCAGCAGTGGGGGGCGAAGGCGTCGATTGCTCAAGGGGTCGTCCCGGCTCCGGGCAATCTCGACTCTCGCACTGGGGCGGCCCCCGGAAGCTCTGAAGTGATTCTTCGCGCCGGGGTCTGCAGTTCTCAACCAGCGGCGCCCTCCCGCTCTCCGGCCGAACGTCCAAGCGTCGACAACAGCGGCGTCCGAGCGAGGTATCCCCCGCCTTTTCTCAAGGTTCCAGACCCAGACTGAACCCGTTGCAGGTCACGATGAGCCGCTCGATTCCCCCGAGCGCTCGACGACAGATCGTGGCAAGCAGCAGCGCGGCCCCGCTGCCACTTCTCCCCCGTGCGTGGCAGGCGGGGCCGCCCTAATTCGCAGGGCCAGCGAGGCGCGGCGTTGCCCCCGCAGAGTTCCTTGACCCCTAGAAGGTAGCCGCGGCCGATCCCAGGGATTGGTGGAGCCTCGGCCAGTCCGCTCTCAGCAACGGTTGCAGGTCCAGCGACTCGACCAGTTCGAGGTTGATCCACGTTGTCTGCAGCGCCTCGACTCTCATCGCCCCGCCGACCAGCACCGGGTCGCTCGGCCGCGACGCCTCGGCGAGCACGTACGTGTAGCTCCACTCGGGATGCTCCGTGCCGCGAATCGTGCCGAGCACGGTCACCGCTCCGGCCTCGATGCCGGCCTCCTCGTGCGCCTCTCGCAGCGCCGCGGCCACCGCGTCCTCACCGGGGTCGATGGCGCCTCCCGGTACGCCCCAGGTGTCGCCCTGGTGGACCCGCGGCGAGCGGTGCTGCAGGACCACGCCGGTACGGTCCGGATCGGTCAGGAGCAGGCCGGCCGCGCCCAGGTGACCCCAGTGGCGGCTCCCGCAGGAACAGTCGACGTACATCAGCCCTCCGTACCCAGGACCAGGTCGACGAACGCGGCCGCCCGCGAGTGCTTCGATCGGGCCCGTCCGTCGTACACACCCGTCGAAACTGGCACGCCCCCGCCGTAACAACGGCAGTGGTGTGCCGGTTTACCAGGGGCCCCTGGTAAACCGCTCGTGGCGCGAGACCACGAACACAACCGTAACGACTGACCCTTCGGCCGTCGCTATGTCGAGCAGAGCCGCCGAGCGGTCAGTGCGTCGACGCGGTCGCCCTCGTCGAGCAGGTGAGCCACTTGCTGTGCCAACCCGTCCGCCTCCGCGAGTCGGGCCCTGGCAGTGGCGGTGTCTCCGGCGTCACCGGCCAGCCGCGCAAGGGCGTCGAGTGCGGATACTTCGACCTCGACGTTGCCCAGGGAACGAGCCTCCGCGAGGGCGGCCTCCAGTGCCCGGGAGTCCCGTCGCTCGGCGGAGAGGAGACAGTGCGACAGGAGCGAGTACTCGCCGCCGCCGGCCCCGTCGTACCACTTCTCGTTGACCTCGAGGAGGGCGAGCGCCTCCTCTGTCCGTGCGGTGCTGCGCAGCATCCGGGCCAGGTTGAGCCGCGCCGTTGCCGCCAGACGGCCGTCGCCGCCGGCCATGGCGTCGTCGATCGCCCGCTCGTATGACTCGGTCGCCGCGGGGTCGTGAAGTCGGTGCTGCACGCGGGCCAGGCTCGCGCGGTGCAGGGCCGCCTGCCCGAGGAAACCCATGGTGGCGGACTCGTCGGCGGCTCGCTGGAGGGCGCGCGCAGCGTCGTCCAGGCGGTGCTCCGCCTGTGCGATGCCCCCGAGCATCGCCTCCGCGTGCACGATCCCCCACGAGTCGCCTAGCGGCAGGAGTATGGCGAGGGCCTCGTCGGCGTTGCGGGTGGCCGCGGCCGTGTCGCCGGTCATGAGCGATCCGAAGGCGGAGAGGAGCAGGCTCGCTGCGGTCGGCCAGTCCATGTCGAGACGACGGTACGTCGCCAGGCTGGCCGTACTGCTGGCGAGCACCACGTCCGCGCGCCCCTGCTGGATGGACAGGAAGGCTTGGTGCCGGTCGACGTCCGCAGCCATCACGTCGTCCGCCAGCTGCTCGGCGACGGCTCGGGCGGCGTCGAGGTCGAGCTGTGCCAGCGTGACGTCTCCAGCCGAAGCCTCCAGCCACCCCGCAAGGAGCAGCGCCGTGGCGCGGTCCCGAGCGGGCGTCTCTCGTGTGAGGCTGTCACGGACGCGGGCGGCGCCCGCCGTGCCGTCGCCGAGCACCACCCAGGTCCAGCCGAAGCCGGTCGCGATCTCTACGCCGAGGTGGGCGTCGTTGACCGAGCACCAGAGGAGCGCCACGTTGACGTTCGCTCGCTCCGCGCGCACGACCTCCAGGCATTCGGGCTGCCGGTCGGTGCGAACGTGCTCCTCACACCAGCGGGCGGTGAAGGCGTACCAGCCGGCATGGGCGGCACCGGCGGCCTGTGCCTGACCGGCCTCCCGCAGCCGGTCCGCGGCGTACGCCTTGATGCTGTCGAGCAGGCGGTACCGCACCGAGCCGCGGTCCGTGGTGTCGACGGTGACCAGCGAACGGTCGACGAGCCGGCTGATCGTGTCGAGCACGGAGTCGGACGGCACACCGAGCGCCAGGAGCACATGCTCGACCGCGTCCAGGGAGGCGTCACCGGCGAAGCACGACAAGGCCCACAGCCCACGCTGGTCGTCGGGGAACAACAGGTCATAGCTCCACGCGATGGCAGCAGCCAGAGCACGTCTCCGCTCCGGGAGCTGGCTGTTCGGGTCACGGACGAGCACGAAACGGTCGTCCAGCCGGCGCGCGATGTCACGCACTGACAAGGACCGCACCCGCGAGGCGGCCAACTCGATCGCCAGGGGCAACCCGTCGAGCGCACGGCATACCTGACCCACGGCCGCGGTCGCGTCCTCGTCGAGGACCTGTCGCCGCATCTCCTGCGCCCGGCGGCTGAACAGCGTGACGGAGTCGTCCTCGCTCAATGGCTGGAGGTAGTGGACATGCTCCCCCTCGACACCCAGGGGCACCTGGCTGGTGGCGAGAACCCGCAGCCGCGGGACGGCATCCAGCAACGACCTGACCAGCCCGGCCACCGCGCCGACAACGTGCTCGCAGTTGTCGAGCAACAGAACGGTGGCCGGACCAGCCAGCCGCTCATGAAGGGCCGACTCTCCGCCGGAGACGTGCAGCGTATCGGCTACCACCTGCCCGAGGGCAGCGGACGCGCCAACGGCAGGGACGGCGTCGAGGCGCACGAGCCAGATGCCTCCCGGCGCCTGAAGACGCCGACCCACCTCGAGCGCGAGGCGCGTCTTGCCCACGCCGGCCAGCCCTGCGATCGTCATCAGCCGGTGGACGTCGAGGGCCGTCTCCACGTCCCGGAGGTCGCCGTCCCGTCCCACCAACGGCTCTGACGCGACGCGCAGGTTTCCCGGCGCCGGCACGGAACGCGACACCCCAGCGGCCTCGAGCGATGGGCTCTGCTGCAGAACCTGTTGCTCGAGGGCCCGCAGGCCGGCGCCGGGGTCGATGCCCAGCTCCTCGGACAACAGCCGCCGCACCCGTGCGTACGCCGCCAACGCGTCGGCTTGGCGACCGGCGCGGTAGAGGACCGTGATCAAGGCCCCCCACAGGCCCTCGCGCAGCGGATACTGCTCGACGAGCCCCTCCAGCTCGGCCACCACCTCCCCACCGGCACCGAGCTCGACCCGCGCCGCCATCGCTTCCTCCAACAGACCCATACGCACCTCTTCGAGCCTGGTGCGGTGGGGAATCGCCCAGTCGCCGGCATCCACGAGCACCTCGCCGCGGAACAGGGCCAACCCCTCGCTGGCCCGTTGCAGGGTCAGCGCCGTGGCATCCGAGGCGCGCGCGCCGGCGGCGCCTTCAGCGAGCCGCATCGCTCGCGTCGCATCCACGCAGGCTGCATCCACAGCGAGCCGGTACCCGTCCCCGACGCCGAGGACCAGGTCCTTGGCACCGAGTGCGTGACGGAGCTGAGAGATCTTCGACTGCAATGTGTTCTTGCCCGCAGGCCCCGCCCAGAGGTCCTCGATCAGCGCATCGGCGCGAACCCGTGACCCGGCATCGAGAGCCAGGCGCGCCAGCAGCTCGGTCGTCTTGCCCGCCGGCAGGTCCAGTCGTACGCCGTCCCGGCGGACCTCGACCTCGCCGAGCACGCCGACGGTCAGCACGCTACCGACACTAGAGGCTGGCGTTGCTCGTCGTCACCGGACGAAAGGCACCGGTCTCGGACCGTCGTCGGTCGGTCGTCAGTCGGTCGTCAGCGCGCCGTCAGCGCCTGGGGCGACCGTCGTCCTGTGCCCGTCGACCAGACCTCTCTCCTCCACCGCCTCGTCGGTGGCGACCCGGACGCAGCCGCCGAGATCCTCGCGAAGGCAGCGACCTCGGACTCCGCATCCGTTCTCGTCGCCGCCGCGATCGCCTCCGGCGACCCCCACCACCTCAAACGCGCAACGGCGCTTGCCTCCAACCCCCGTGAGCGCCAGCTCGTCGTGCTCGCCGACGCGCACCTGCGCGGCGACACCGACCGACTCGACGTGCTGGTCCGCGACCACCTCGCCGATCACCCGGACCACCTGCTCGCCGCCTGGATCGCCGGCCGGCCGCAGGCCATCTGAACCCACCACGAAGGAGCACAACATGTCACACGTCATCACCTCCGGATCCGCGGCCGAAGCCCCCGGCACCGCCCGGATCATCGGTCGCTGGATGGTGTCGTTCGTCGGCTTCCCACTCGGCGGATTCGCAGCCGTGGCCCTCACCGATCCCGTCAACACCGTCGCCAACGCCCTCGTCGGCGGCCTGATCACCGGTGCCGTCCTCGGCGCAGTCCAGGGTTGGGCGATGCGGTCCGACCGACGCCAGCTCCTGGCCTGGACCATCGCGACCGCCCTCGGCCTGGCCGCTGGGCTGGCGCTCGGCGCGTCGCTCGTCGACTTCCAGACCGGCATCGGCGACCTCGCCATGCAAGGCGCGGTCACGGGTGCCGTCGTCGGACTCGCGCAGGCAGCCGTCCTCCGACGCCGAACCGCGGCCCTTGCCGTGGTCTGGCCGGTCTATGTCGCCGCGGCCTACGCGCTCGGCTGGGTGGTCACCACGGCCGGGGGCATCGCCGTCGAGGACCAGTTCACCACCTTCGGGGCCTTCGGAGCCCTGACCGTCGCAGCGCTCACCTCGGTCCTCCCAGTCGTCCTGTCCACCCGTTCCGCCAGCACAGAGAAGAGCAGCGCATGAACCGCCACGTCGTGTTCGGTACCGGCCAGGTGGGCCACCACCTCGTCACGCAGCTCGTCGACCGGGGACTCGAGGTCGTCGCGGTCAGCCGCAACGGCCGCAGCGACCTCCCCGGCGCCGAGGTCGTCGCGGGCGACGCGATAGACACGGCATTCACTACCGCGGTCTGCGAAGGGGCGGACGTCGTGTACTTCTGCTTGAACGCGGCGCACTACGAACGCTGGTCCGAGGAGTTCCCGCCGTTGCAACGCGGTGTCCTGGCCGGCGCGACCGCCACCGGTGCCCGGCTCGTCGTGCTCGACAACCTCTACGGCTACGGCCCGCCGCACGGCCGATCCGTGGTCGAGACGATGCCCGCCAACCCGACCTCGGGCAAGTCAGCCACCCGCGCCGCGATGACCGAGGACCTGCTCGCCGCGCATGCCGCCGGACAGCTGAACGTCGTCATCGGGCGAGCCTCCGACTACTTCGGTCCCGGCGTGACCCAGTCGGCGCTGGGCGAGACGGTCTTCGGTACCGCGCTGGCCGGCAAGGCCGCGCAGGTGATGGGCGACCCGGACCAGCCGCACAGCTACTCCTACACCCCGGACGTGGCCACGGGGCTGATCGCCCTCGGGACGGCAGAGTCCGGCGTCACCGGCCAGGTGTGGCACCTGCCCGTCGCCCGGACCGTGACCACCCGGGAGGTCGTCGAGACCGTCTACGGGCTGGCCGGCCAGAAGCCACGGATCATGGCCGCCGGCAGGACGATGCTGAGCGCCATCGGCCTGGTCAAGCCGCAGATGCGCGAGTACCTGCACACCCTCTACCAGTTCAGCGCCCCGTGGGTCGTCGACGACAGCAAGTTCCGCGCGACCTTCGGCGACCTGTCCACCGCGCTGGACGAGGCGCTCGCCACCACGCTCGCCTGGTACGCCGACCGCGCCGCCGTACCCGCCCGCTGAGCGTCCCTCCCCGTGGAGACCCCGTCCCTGCCGACCCCACCACCCAGAAGGACCACGCCATGAGCACCATCGACCACTTCCTGTCTTCCAGCGAGGACCGGGGCACCGCCCGCAAGGCCGGAGCCGCGCTCGCCCTCGCCTCCGCTCTGGCCGTCGCCGGGTTCACAGTCCTCGGCTCGGTCTTCGACTACCCGCAGATCCTCGAGGAGCCCACCTCGGACATCCTGACGCTGTATCGCGACCATCAGGGCGCAGTCATGGCATGGTTCGGCGTCCTCGTGCTCAGCGCCGCGCTCCTGGCGCCGGCCGGCATCTGGCTCGGCCGGATCGCCGGCGGCACCCTGGGCAGGTGGATCGCCGGGATCGGCATCGCCGCTGCGACCGTCCAGGTCGTCGGCCTGCAACGCTGGGTCACTCTCGTTCCCGGCATCAGCCACGACGCGCTCGCGCCCTCGACACGCGCAGCAGCCGAGGACCGCTTCGAGCTGTGGCACACCGTCCTGGGGAACGCGATCGGCGAGACCGTCGGCTACGCCCTCACTGCGGCCTTCACCGTGCTGGTCGTCATCGCACTTGGTCGCACGGTGCTGCCCGGCTGGCTCGTCATCGTCGGGTATGCCGGTGCCGCCCTCATTGCTACAGGCGTGCTGAGCCCGATCCTCGGAGCGGCGAGCCTGGCCAACTTCGCCGGCTACGTGACCTGGTGCGCCTGGCTCCTCGCCGTCGCTGTCGTGTTGTTCCGCGTCCGTGACGACACGGAGGCCGATGCCGATCCGGGAGGCACCAGGGGGCCCAGCCCGGACGGCCCAGGGACGCAGCGAGGGGTGGTCTAGTGCGGTTCTGGCATACCCGGGGCGCCCGAGGGAACGACGCCTGCCAGGCGCTCTCACTGCCGCGGAAGTGCGATCGCTTAGGTCCCCAGGTGTGCTACCAAGTCGCCCTGGGGACCGCTCAGCGTTTCCCCGCAGCAAGGAGATGCCCCGCCTCGTCGACTCCGAAACTAGGAACCACCCCCGGCGAGCAGGCAGCGCGGGGGCGGTTCACACGTCGAGCGACGCGAGGGCTGCAGATGGTTCCCCCTGGGAAGCCCCCTGCACCCGACCCTCTGGAGCGTCCCCTGGCACCTTCGCTCGGTCAACCGCTCTGGCGCGTCTCACAATTGGGAATCTGACCGTCGGACCACAGGATTCCCCAAGGTCCAAGGCAAAAGGTAAATATCGCTGCGGGTCTCTCTGGGAGGGTCGGAGGCTCGCGACTCCGGCCGCCCGACCTGCGGTGCGCGGTCTCGGCTGTTCCGCCATCCCGAGCGGTCCAGTCGAGGCCGCGCTCAACGCCACCTCGCGGCGCGGACCACGGACAGGGGCGGTCCCCGCCGCTGAGCTGACTGGACGGCGGTGTCCGACCGAGCCCGGTCGCGCCGCGGACCTCGATCTGGTTGCCGAACGAGGTCAGGCGGCGGCTCCGCGCGTCGATCTCGGACGCTCGCGGAACTGCGTCACCACGGGCTCGATCGGCCAGGTCATCCCCGACCCGACGCGCCGGCGGACTGCGGGGCCTTGGCGAACTGCTCCGATGCGCTCGCAGAACGCCGGCGGGCGAGCTCAACGGCTCGGAACTCGCACCCGCGGAGACGTGCAGACGGGCCGGGTCGAGGGGGTCGAGACCTGCAGACGCGCCGGGTCGAGGGGGTCGAGACGTGCAGACGCGCCGGGTCGCGGAAACGTGCAACACCCCCGGCTCCCTGGGAAGCGCCGGGGGTGCTGCACGCACCGGAAGAACGATCTGCCGACCCCCGTAGACGGCCTCTCGACTTCCGGTTCTTCAACGACCATAGGCGGCCTGAGCGCCGCGAAACAGGCCCTGTTGGGCCAATCACCCCTAGTCGGATCGGGTGGTTCGACCCCGCACGCTCGCTTCGCACCGCTTTGTCCTAGGCCGCGTTCGACGGGTCGAGGCGGGAAGGGCCGCCGGGACCTAGAGTCAGCCGGACCGAAGGAGGCACGTTGCCGGCGACCACACTGGAGCGTGACAACCCCGCGACCGGTCTCCCGGCCCTCGCGGCTCTTGCAGCGTCCCTGGTCGTCGGTCTCGTGCTCGGCGCACTCACCCAGGTGGGCCAGACCTGGTTGTCGGACGCGGTCCGGTCACTCGCGAACAGCGGTGCACCGTGGGTCCTCGTCGCGTTCCTGCTGGGCCTACCGGCCTCGAGCGCACGAGCCGCCGGCCTGTGCGGGGCCATCTGCCTGGGCGCCCTGGAGCTCGGCTACGTCGTGACCGCGGCGGTCCGCGGCTTCCCCTCCTCTTCGACGACGGTCGCGTTCTGGCTGACGGCGGCTGTGCTCTTCGGCCCGGTTGCGGGCCTCGCCGGGTATGGCGTGAGAGCTCGTCTTCGTCCCTGGGGCGCGGTTGGAGGCGGTGTCGTCAGCGGGATCGTCAGCGGGGAGGCGCTGGTGTCCTACACGACCGTGCGGGACACGACGAGCCCGGGGTACTGGGTCGGCCAGGCCCTCGTCGGCGCCGTCCTGGTCACGGTGGTCGGTCGTCGAGCCGGCTACATGTGGGCCCTCGTGGGTTACCTCGTCGGCGCGTTCACGCTGGTGGCCACGCCTCCTGCCAGGGATCGGCTAGCTCCTAGGACGGAACTCGACGGGCCGGTGGCTCAGGTCGTAGTACCAAAGGCCAATGACGCCCGACGGCGGGAGGACGGGAGACTCTCCGCGTTGTCCCGTCGCAGTCGCGCACTCCCGTCGAGCGGCTCTCCCAGGCCACGGGCAACGAGTACGGCCCCGCCTGTCACACATCGCCCCCGACGTGCACAGGCGGGGCCGCACCTTT